>NZ_JBVHWW010000015.1:0-175939 GCF_055563995.1 Streptomyces sp. NPDC029164
CCCCCCCCCCCCCCCCCCCCCCCCCCCCCCCCCCCCCCCCCCCCCCCCCCCCCCCCCCCCCCCCCCCCCCCCCCCCCCCCCCCCCCCCCACCCCCTAGAGCCGCGCCACGAAGTCGGCGGCGGCCCGCCTCACGTCGGACTCCGTCCAGGACAGGCCCGGCTCGGTGATCTCCAGTTCCGTCACCGCCAGACCCGGCGGGCCGTCGGGGGACCACCGGCGGAAGAGGACCGTACCCGTCTCCTCCGCCAGCCGCAGGCCCGCCTCCGTCAGGCGGTCCGCCTCGTACGGCAGCCACACCTGGAACTGGTGCGTGTGCGGCTCCTCCGGGTGGATCCGGGCCCACGGGACCTCCGCCTCGTCGAACGCCGAGCGCAGCGCCCCCGCCACCATCCGCGCCTGGGCCACGTACGACGGCAGCCGGGGCAGTTCCCGTTCCAGTCCGGCCAGCGCGGACAGGGCCTGCGGGAACTGCCGGAAGATCTGGCCGCCGTACCGGTGGCGCCAGACGCGGGCCTCCTCCACGAACTCCCGCGACCCGGCCAGGCAGGCCCCGCTGAGGCCGCCCAGCGACTTGTAGAAGGAGACGTACACCGAATCCGCGAGCCCGGCGATCTCCGGCAGCGGGCGCCCGAAGCGGACGGTGGACTCCCACAGGCGGGCCCCGTCGAAGTGGACCACCGCCTCCCGCTCGCGGGCCGCCTCGACCAGCGCCCGCAGCTCCTCCCAGGTGGGCAGGAGGAAACCGGCGTCCCGCAGCGGCAGCTCCAGCATCAGCGTGCCGAAGGGCTCCCGGACCGCCGCGACCTCCGCGGGCGTCGGCTGGCGGGCCTCCGTCGTCGGGTGCACCACCCGCAGCCCGGAGACGGTCGACAGCGCGTCGCCCTCCCACCGCTCCGGATGGCTCATCGGGTGCAGGGCCACCACCGGGTTCCCGGTGCGGCCCGCCCAGCAGCGCAGCGCGATCTGCTGGGCCATCGTCCCGCTGGGGAAGAACGCCGCGTCCTGCGTGCCGAGCAGCTCCGCGACCCGGCGTTCCAGCGTCTCGACGACCCCGTCGCCGTACACGTCGGCCGGTCCGTCCATGGCGTACGGGGCTTCGGCGAGCGAGGCGAGCAGCTCCCCCACCGTGGGTTCGAGCAGGCTGCGCGACAGCCTGCGCTCCGCTCCGCGCCAGGCCGCCACCTGCCGCTTCGTACGTTCCGTGTCGTCACTGTCGTCGCTCATGGAGCCCGATCCTCACCCACGTCGTCGCCGTCCGGCCAATTGCCCCAGGAGCTAGCATGGCGGCGTATCGTCCGGTACCCCCCGCGGACTGGAACGGAAGGCCCTCCCCGCGTGAATCCCTCACAGCAGCCACGCCCTGCCCGGCTCGCCGTCGGCGTCGTCGGAGCCGGTCGGGTCGGTCCGGCGCTGGCGCGCGCGCTCCAGCAGGCCGGCCACCGGCCCGTCGCCGTCTCCGGAGTGTCCGACGCGTCCGTGCGCCGGGCCGCGCGGATGCTGCCCGACGTGCCGCTCGTGCCGCCCGCGCAGGTGCTGGAGCGGGCCGAGCTGGTGCTCCTCACCGTCCCCGACGACGTGCTGCCCTCCCTGGTGGAGGGCCTGGCCGAGACCGGCGCGATCCGGCCCGGCCAGCTCGTCGTGCACACCTCGGGCCGGTACGGGACCGCCGTGCTCGACCCGGCGCGCCGCGCGGGCGCCCTGCCGCTGGCCCTGCACCCCGCGATGACCTTCACCGGCACCGAGGTCGACGTGCAGCGCCTGGCCGGCTGCTCCTTCGGCGTCACCGCCCCCGAGGAGCTGCGGCTGGCCGCCGAGGCCCTGGTCATCGAGATGGGCGGGGAGCCCGAGTGGATCGCGGAGGAGAACCGTCCGCTCTACCACGCGGCCCTCGCCCTCGGCGCGAACCACCTGGTCACGCTGGTCGCCCAGTCGATGGAGCTGCTGGGCAAGGCCGGGGTCGAGCACCCCGACCGGATGCTCGGCCCGCTGCTCGGCGCGGCCCTCGACAACGCCCTGCGCTCCGGCGACGGCGCCCTGACCGGCCCGGTGGCCCGCGGAGACGCCGGTACGGTCGCCGCGCACGTCTCGGAGCTGCGCAGGCACGCGCCGGCCGCGGTCGCCGGGTACCTGGCGATGGCCCGCACCACCGCCGACCGGGCCCTCGCGCACGGTCTGCTCAAGCCCGAACTCGCCGAGGACCTGCTCGGCGTGCTCGCCGACACGGACGCCGACGGGGGCCACCAGTGACCCAGCTGCTGCACACCGCCGAGGAGCTGCACGGACTGGCGCGCGCCGGCCGGCGGGCCGTGGTGATGACCATGGGCGCCCTGCACGAGGGCCACGCCACCCTGATCCGTACCGCCCGCGAACAGGCCGGGCCGGGCGGCCAGGTCGTGGTCACCGTCTTCGTCAACCCGCTGCAGTTCGGGGCGAACGAGGACCTCGACCGCTATCCGCGCACCCTCGACGCCGATCTGCTGATCGCCGAAGGGGCGGGCGCCGACGCGGTGTTCGCCCCGGCCGTCGACGAGGTCTACCCCGGCGGCGACCCGCAGGTGCGGATCACCGCCGGGCCGATGGGCGAGCGCCTCGAAGGGGCCACCCGCCCCGGCCACTTCGACGGAATGCTGACCGTCGTCGCCAAGCTGCTCCACCTCACCCGCCCCGACCTGGCCCTCTTCGGCCAGAAGGACGCCCAGCAACTGGCGCTGATCCGGCGGATGGTGACCGACCTGAACTTCCCCGTCGAGGTGGCCGGCGTACCGACCGTCCGCGAGGAGGACGGGCTCGCCCTGTCGTCCCGCAACCGCTTCCTCTCCCCCGCCGAGCGGCACACCGCCCTGGCCCTGTCCCGCGCCCTGTTCGCCGGGCAGGACCGGCTCGCCGCGCAGGCGGCGCTGCGCGCCCGCGCCGAGGCCTCCCCGGCCAGCGACGAGCGGGCCACCGCCCTGGCCCGGCTGGGCGAGATCCGTGCCTCCGCCGACGCGCACGCCGTCTCGGCCGCGGGCGGCGGCCTGCCGGACGCCGTACGGGCCGCCGCGCTGCACGTCCTGGAGGAGGCGGGCCGCCACGAGCCGCCGCTCGACCTGGACTACCTGGCGCTGGTGGACCCGCAGGACTTCACCGAGGCCGGTCCCGGCTTCACCGGACAGGCCGTGCTGGCCGTCGCCGCGAAGGTGGGCGCGACCCGGCTGATCGACAACATCCCATTGGAATTCGGAGCACACTCGTGAGCACCCCAGGCAGAGGCCCCGCAGGCAGCGACGGCGCAGACACCGCCGCGGGCACCGGCATACGCCTGCACGCGCCCGCCCCCGGCTGGTCCCTCGACGCCGATGTCGTGGTCGTCGGTTCCGGTGTGGCGGGCCTGACCGCCGCGCTGCGCTGCGCCGCCGCGGGCCGCCGGACCGTCGTGGTCACCAAGGCCCGGCTCGACGACGGCTCCACCCGCTGGGCCCAGGGCGGCATCGCCGCGGCCCTCGGCGACGGCGACACCCCCGAGCAGCACCTCGACGACACCCTGGTCGCGGGCGCGGGCCTGTGCGACGAGGAGGCCGTACGGCTGCTCGTCACCGAAGGCCCGGACGCGGTACGGCGGTTGATGGCCACCGGCGCGGTCTTCGACACCTCCGCGGAGACCGGGGAGATAGAACTGACCCGCGAGGGCGGCCACCACCGGCGGCGCATCGCGCACGCGGGCGGCGACGCCACCGGCGCCGAGATCTCCCGGGCCCTCGTCGAGGCGGTCCAGGCCGCGGGCATCGAGACCGTCGAGAACGCCCTCGTACTGGACCTGCTGCACGACGGGCGGGGCCGTACGGCCGGAGTCACGCTGCACGTGATGGGCGAGGGCCAGCACGACGGCGTCGGCGCCGTCCACGCACCCGCCGTGATCCTCGCGACCGGCGGCATGGGCCAGGTCTTCTCGGCCACCACCAACCCGTCGGTGTCCACCGGTGACGGCGTGGCGCTCGCCCTGCGCGCCGGCGCCGAGGTCTCCGACCTGGAGTTCGTGCAGTTCCACCCGACGGTGCTGTTCCTCGGCCCGGACGCCGAGGGGCAGCAGCCACTGGTCTCGGAGGCGGTCCGCGGGGAGGGCGCGTACCTCGTCGACGCGGACGGCGTCCGCTTCATGGTCGGCCAGCACGAGCTCGCCGAACTGGCCCCGCGCGACATCGTCGCCAAGGGCATCATGCGCCGCATGCAGGAGCAGGGCGCGCAGCACATGTACCTGGACGCCCGGCACTTCGGCGCCGAGATGTGGGAGCAGCGCTTCCCGACGATCCTCGCCGCCTGCCGCTCGCACGGCATCGACCCGGTGACCGAGCCGATCCCGGTCGCGCCCGCCGCGCACTACGCGTCCGGCGGCGTACGGACCGACCTGCACGGCCGGACCACCGTCCGCGGCCTGTACGCCTGCGGTGAGGTCGCCTGCACCGGCGTGCACGGCGCGAACCGGCTCGCCTCCAACTCGCTGCTGGAGGGCCTGGTCTTCGCCGAGCGGATCGCCGACGACATCGCCGCGCGGCGCTTCGGCGGCAACGGCCCGGTCGTCCCGGTCCCGGCGACCGGCCCGCTGCAGCCCGCCGCGGCCCGCCACGAGATCCAGCGGATCATGACGGAGGGCGCGGGCGTGCTCCGCTCCGCCGCCTCGCTGGCCACGGCGGCCGAGGCCCTCGAAGCCCTGGACGCGACCGCCCTGAACGACCTCGAGGCCCACGGCAAGACCGCCGAGCCGGGCGTGGACACCTGGGAGGCCACGAACCTGCTGTGCGTGGCACGGGTCCTCGTCGCCGCCGCGCAGCGGCGCGAGGAGACCCGCGGCTGCCACTGGCGCGAGGACCACCCGGACCGCGACGATGCCGACTGGCGGCGTCATCTCGTCGTCCGGCTCTCGGCGACCGAGAAACGGGCCCTGGTCGTCGTACCCACCGACTCCGCGGACTTCCCGTCCGTGCACCCCCTGAGCACCCCGAGCCTGGAGCAGTGACCGTGAGCACCCCCGAACTTCCCCTGATCGACCAGAACGACGGCGGCTGCGGCGACGACTGCGCCTGCGGTGACGGCGAGGAGAGCGGCCTGGACCCGGCGCTGGCCCAGCTGCTGGCCGACGCGGGCCTGGACCCCATCGAGGTCGAGGACATCGCGCACATGGCGCTCTCCGAGGACCTGGACGGCGGCGTGGACGTCACCACCGTCGCCACGGTGCCCGAGGAGGCCGAGGCGATCGCCGACTTCGTCGCCCGCGAGAACGGCGTCGTGGCCGGTCTGCGGATCGCCGAGGCCGTGTTCTCCGTGGTGTGCACGGAGGCCTTCGAGGTGGAGCGCCACGCGGAGGACGGCGACACGGTCAAGGCCGGGGAGGTCCTGCTCTCCGTACGCTCGCGCACCCGCGACCTGCTCACGGCGGAGCGCAGCGCGCTGAACATCCTGTGCCGGCTGTCCGGCATCGCGACGGCCACCCGCCGCTGGGCGGACGTACTGGAGGGCACCGGGGCGAAGGTCCGCGACACCCGCAAGACCACCCCGGGCCTGCGCGCGCTGGAGAAGTACGCGGTGCGCTGCGGCGGCGGCGTCAACCACCGGATGTCGCTGTCGGACGCCGCGCTGGTCAAGGACAACCACGTGGTGGCGGCGGGCGGGGTCGCGGAGGCCTTCAAGGCCGTGCGGGATGCCTTCCCGGAGCTCCCGATCGAGGTCGAGGTCGACACCCTGGAGCAGATCGGCGAGGTCCTGGAGGCCGGCGCCGACCTGATCCTGCTGGACAACTTCACGGTCGCGCAGACCGCCGAGGCCGTGGCCCTGGTGGCCGGGCGCGCGGTGCTGGAGTCCTCGGGCCGCCTCTCCCTGGACACCGCCCGGGCGTACGCGGAGACCGGCGTGGACTACCTGGCCGTCGGCGGGCTGACCCACTCCTCGCCGATCCTGGACATCGGCCTCGATCTGCGCGAGGCGGTGTAACCCGTGCTCCTCACCATCGACGTAGGCAACACCCACACGGTCCTGGGCCTGTTCGACGGTGACGAGATCGTCGAGCACTGGCGCATCTCGACCGACCCGAGGCGCACGGCCGACGAGATGGCCGTGCTGATGCAGGGCCTGATGGGCATGCACCCGATGCTCGGCAACGAGCTGGGCGACGGCATCCACGGCATCGCGATCTGCTCGACGGTGCCGTCGGTCCTGCACGAGCTGCGCGAGGTCACCCGCCGCTACTACGGCGACGTCCCGGCGGTCCTCGTCGAACCCGGCATCAAGACGGGCGTCCCCATCCTCATGGACAACCCGAAGGAGGTCGGCGCGGACCGCATCATCAACGCGGTCGCGGCGGTCGAGCTCTACGGGGGCCCGGCGATCGTGGTCGACTTCGGTACGGCGACCACCTTCGACGCGGTGTCCGCGAAGGGCGAGTACGTGGGCGGGGTGATCTCCCCGGGCATCGAGATCTCGATGGAGGCGCTCGGCGTACGGGGCGCCCAGCTCCGCAAGATCGAGCTGGCCCGCCCGCGGAACGTGATCGGCAAGTCCACGGTCGAGGCGATGCAGTCGGGCGTGGTCTACGGGTTCGCGGGCCAGGTCGACGGGGTCGTGGCCCGGATGGCGAAGGAACTGGCCGGCCCGAACGGCGACCCGGACGACGTCCGCGTCATCGCGACGGGCGGCCTGGCGCCGATGGTGCTGGGCGAGTCCTCGGTGATCGACGACCACGAACCGTGGCTGACGCTGATCGGACTGCGACTGGTCTACGAACGCAACGCCCCGAACTTCGACTGACCCGGTTACCCGCTGGGGCTCCGCCCCAGACCCCGCTCCTCAAACGCCGGAGGGGCTGGCTTGTGCGGCGAGGCTGCGGCAAGGTCGCAGGGCTCGGGTAGCAACTGGGCCGGTTGGGCTGGGGTCGGGTGTGTGCCGGGGTGATCCCCGCAGGGCGCCGAACACAACAAGGCTCCGCTCTCCGACCCCCCGCCACGTTCGGCGCCCGAGGAGACACCCCGGCGCGCGCCCGACCCCGGCACAACCGGCCCCCACCCCGCCCGAGCGGCGCAGCCAACTGGCGCCCGGCCCGGGCCCGGCGCGGTCGCGGGGTCCACCAGCCGGTGGCGGTTCAGCACGCGCGCGGCCGGCTCAACATCCGCCGCAGGGCAGCGCGCCAGGGGTGGCCGGCCGGGCGGCCCTCCACCACGGCCTTGACCTGCTCGTACGACCGGATCTCGCGCAGGACGGCGACGTCGTCGCGGCCGGGCGGCGGGGGCATCGGCTCCCCGTGCTGGGAGGCCCGCCAGGTGTCTATGAGGTACTGCTCGATCGCGCTCATAGCTCTACCCTCACCCCGTCGGCGGCACCGCGCACGACAGTTGACGTTCCCCGTCAATCGACGGCTCCCCGCGGCCGCCCCACCGGCAAACGATCACTCGTCCGGCCGCCGCGCCGGACCGCCCGCGGCCACTCGTACGGCGGCGCCGGACGGTCCACCCGGCGCCACCCTCGGTGAGCGGGACGACAGAATGGCCTGATGAGCGTCACCATCGACATCGCCGGACTCCCCGCAGAGCGGATCACCTTCGCGCCCTCCCCGCTCGCGGAGCTCTGCATGGCGCTGCACGCGCTCTCCCAGCCCGCCCATCACCCCGCGCTCACCTCCTGGACCACGGCCACCGCCGCCTCGCTCGATCCGTGCCTCGCGGACCGGCTGCTGGAGGGCGAGTTCATGTGGCGGAGCTCCTTCTCCGACATCTTCATGGCCTTCGCCGGGATCACCGGCGGGACCGGGGTGCCCGCCGGGACCCTGGCCGAGGAGCTCGACGTACTCGACCGGCTGGACGACGAGCAGTTCGTGATGGCCGCCCTGGAGCACTGCTGGCTGGCGCTCTACAACGAGGGCGGCGGCCCGTCCCCGCTCACGAACCCGGCGGCCCGGGCCAAGGCGCTGGAGGTGGCCGCCGCCCGCGGCCCCCACCAGCTGGAGTTCTCCGTACGCCTGCTGGACGACACCGCCGGCGTACGGGTGTGGATGCGCCGGCTCCTGGAGGACTGCGACGAGGCCTTCTTCGCGGAGACCTGGAAGCGCGTGGAGCCGGGGCAGAGCGCCGACACCCGGCACAAGGCCGAACTGCTGCGCCGCAAGGGGCTGCCGGCCGCGCTAAGGGAGGTCTCGGCGGCGCTCAGCGTCGACGAGGGCCTCACCACCATCACCGTCGACAAGATGGTCCACGGGGCGACGACCGCGACCGACCCCCGAATAGGCGGCGGCCTCGTCTTCGTGCCGACCAACTTCGGCTGGCCGCACCTGCTCGTGGGGCACGCTCCGGGCTGGCGGCCGGTGGTCCACTATCCGCTCGGCACCCCCGAACCGGTCTCCGCGCCGGGCTCGGTGGAGCTGCTCCAGCGGCGGATGGAGGCACTGGCCCACCCCATGCGGATGCTGCTGTGCCGGAGTCTGGCGCGGGCCCCGTACACGACGAGCGAGCTGGCGACCGTGTACGGGATCACCGCGCCGGAGGTGTCACGGCATCTGGCCGTCCTGAAGAAGGCCGGCCTGATGCACACGCGACGGCAAGGCCGCTACGCCCAGCACCAGTTGGACCTGAGGGCGGTCGCCCGCATCGGATCCGACTTCATCGAGGGCGTCCTGCGCTAGGCGGAACCGGCGGACGGTTGGCCGGATTCGATCGGCGCAGAGTCACCGATATACGGAATTCATGAACCGAAAACAGCGAAAACTCTGGCCTTGATGGCCACTTGCTGTCTAACGTGCGCTCACTGTTTCCCCTCCTGACGCACACCGCTTCTGCGTTTCAGTCGCACCACGCACCACCACGCCGTGCCTTGCTGTGCCCTGCTGTGCCCAGTTTCGCCCGCCCTGCTCGCCTTTTGTCGTGGAAGGACCTTCATGCCCTCACGCCGTATAGCCGCAGCAACCGCCGCCCTCGCCGCAGCGGCCCTCGTCTCACCGCTGCTGCTCGCCGGACCGGCCGGAGCCACCGGGAGCCCGCAGAGCGACGCCGCCCGCGGTGACGCGCTCGCCAGGAAGCTGGTCAAGGACGCGACCGGAAAGGGCGCCTACAACCACCTCAAGGTGCTGCAGTCCCTGGCCGACTACAACAACGGCAACCGTGCGGCCGGCTCCAAGGGCCACGAGCAGTCGGCCAAGTACATCGAGGCCGTGATGAAGGCGGCCGGATACACGGTCACCCGCAACGAGTTCGACTTCGTCTACGTCGAGACCATCGAGGAGAAGCTGACGGTGGGCGGCGCGAACGAGCGCGACGTACCGATCCACCTGATGACCTACACGGCGAACTCCCCGGAGGGTGGTGTGACGGCCCCGGTCGCCGTCGCCCCGGTCGACGCGGACGGGACGAACGGCTGCGAGCCCGGCGACTTCGCCTCCGGCACCTTCACCGGCAAGATCGCCCTGGTCAAGCGCGGCGGCTGCACCTTCGCGGTGAAGCAGCAGAACGCGGCGGCCGCCGGCGCGGTCGGCGCGATCATCTACAACAACACCGCGGGCGCCCTGAACGGCACCCTCGGCGACCCGACGCTGGGCAAGGTCCCGACGGGCGGCATCACCCGGGAGGACGGCGAGAAGCTCGCCGCCGAGGCCGCCGCCGGCCCGGTCGAGGTCACCCTCGACATCCGCGAGCTGCGCGAGAACCGCAAGACGTTCAACGTGATCGCCGAGACCAAGGGCGGCGACGAGAACAACACCGTCTTCCTCGGCGCGCACCTCGACTCGGTCGCGGCCGGCCCGGGCATCAACGACAACGGCTCCGGCTCGGCGGGCATCCTCCAGGTCGCCCAGCGGCTCGCGAGCGAGCAGAAGAAGGTCAAGAACAAGGTCAAGTTCGCCTGGTGGTCGGCGGAGGAGTTCGGCCTGCTCGGCTCGGAGGCGTACGTCGCCGGGCTGACGGACGAGCAGAAGAAGCAGATCAAGCTCTACCTGAACTTCGACATGATCGCCTCGCCGAACTCCGCGTACTTCGTCTACGACGGCGACGACTCGGACGCCACCGGCGCGGGCCCCGGCCCGGCCGGCTCCGCCCAGCTGGAGAAGGGGATCACCGACTTCCTCGACTCCAAGAAGATCCCGCACGAGGGCACGGACTTCTCCGGCCGCTCGGACTACGGCCCGTTCATCGAGGTCGGCATCCCCTCCGGCGGCACCTTCACCGGCGCCGAGGGCATCAAGACCGCGGAGCAGGCCGCGAAGTTCGGCGGCCAGGCGGGCGTCGCCTACGACGTGAACTACCACGGCAAGGGTGACGACATCACGAACATCGACCAGAAGGCGCTCGACATCAACGTCGACGTCATCGCGGACGCGGTCGGCCACTACGCGCACGACCTGGCCCCGCTGTCGAAGCCGGTCGTCTCGACGCCGACCAACGGCTCGGGCAGCGGCGGCGGCCTCCACGAGGGCCACGACGAGGTCAACCAGTAACCGTCCCAACCCCGAACCGTCAGGCGCGGCTGATCACCGGCCGCGCCTGACGTCCGGCGCCGCCACTTCCGGCCCCGCCGGCGTTTGAGGTGGGAGGGTCCCCCGGACGGAGTCCGGGGGAGGGTCCGGGGCAGCGCCCCGGCAACGGCGCCGCAGGTCCGCCTCAGCCGCCCGCCCCACCCCACGCCCGGATCCCGACCGGCTGGCAGAGCCACAGGAAGTCGCCGAGCCCGCCGCGTGCGGTCAGCTCGGCGGCTTCCCCGGCAGCCGCCAGCCCCCGCACGTACGCCACCGGATCGGTCGAGGCCAGCCCCAGCGCGGGGCGGGCCCCCGAGACCCCGAGTCCCGTCAGCGCCTCGCGCTGGGTCAGCAGGACCGCACCCGGCGCCGCGCAGGAGTCCAGCGCCACGTGCGCGGTGACGTCGCAGCTGCCGTCCGGGACGGGCGGCACCTCCCGGCCCGCCCGGAAGCCGGTCAACGTGCCGTACGGCGGCCTCGCGTCCCGGGTGTGGCCGTAGTCCACCGCCACCGCCAGCCCCCGCTCCAGGCTCGCCACGGCCGCCGCCCAGGCCTCGTCGCGCGCCCGCCCGATCTCGGCCCGGCCGCCCTCCGCCCCGCCGGCGCCCGGCCACCACCGCTCCAGCCAGGCCCGGTCCGCGTCGTCGAGCGGGCCGCCGCGGCTCTCCGTACCGTCGGGGGCGACCAGGACGTAGCGCCCTTCCTCCGCGATCTCCAGCGGCACGTTGTCCAGCCACTCGTTGGCGAACAGCAGCCCCGTCGTCCCCTCGGGCGGTGCCGCGACCCAGCGGATCCGCGGGTCGAGCCCCGCGGGCCGCTCCGCCCGCTCCACGGCGTACGGACGCACCCGCGCGGCCGTCTCCGGCTCCAGCACGGCCAGCACCCCGGCCAGCAGCTCCCCGCGCCCGGCCCCCACGTCGACCAGGTCCAGCCCCTGCGGATGCCCGAGCTCCGCGTCCACCCACCGCAGCAGCCGGGCCACGGCTCCCGCGTACAGCGCGGAGGCGTGCACCGAGGTACGGAAGTGCCCGGCGGGCCCGGGCCCGCCGGGCCGCACGTAGAAGCCGCCGGGCCCGTACAGGGCGGCGTCCATCGCGTCCCGCCACCGGACCGGAGTCGGATGTCCACCCTGGGTGCTCACCCCACAAAGGCTAAGCTCAACTCCACCTTCGGGAGTACGCCCCCGAGGCCAGGTTCGAACCTCTGGTTGACTCCAGCACCTATCACCGTTCCCTACTCTGGGTTACGTGCAGCGCCTCTACGACTTCCTCCGCAGACACCCGACGGGCGTCGACAGCTTCTGGGCTGTCCTCCTCTTCGGGGTCTCGATGCTGAACGTCGTGGGCGAGCCCGACATCAGCCGGCCCCTGAAGTTCGCCGCCGTCCCGGTGGTGATCGCGCTGAGCACGGCCGTGGCCCTGCGCCGCAAGTGGACGCAGGCGATGTTCTGGCTCACCCTCGGGGCGGGCGTCTTCCAGCTCTCCGTGGGGATCATCGCGGGGATGTGGGACCTCGCCATGTTCGTGATCCTCTACACGGTCGCCGCGAGCGAGGTCCCGCGCTGGGTCTCCCGCACCGCGCTGGGCTGGGGGCTGGCAGCCGCGCCGCTCTACTTCGTCCGCTTCGGCGTGGACAAGGGCAGCAACGACGTCGACAACGTCCTCTTCGCCATCTTCATGATCATTCCGTTCGTGCTGGCCTGGGTGCTGGGCGACTCCCTGCGCACCCGCCGGGCCTACTACGCCCAGCTGATCGAGCGAAACTCGCGGCTGGAGAAGGAGCGCGAGGCCCAGGCCAAGGTGGCCGTGGCCGGCGAGCGCGCCCGGATCGCCCGCGAGCTGCACGACGTCGTCGCGCACAACGTCTCGGTGATGGTGGTCCAGGCGGACGGGGCGGCGTACGTCATGGACGTGGCCCCCGAGCAGGCCAAGGAGGCCCTCCAGACCATCTCCGGCACCGGCCGCCAGGCCCTCGCCGAGATGCGCCGGCTGCTGGGCGTCCTGCGCACCGGCGAGCCCCAGGAGTCCGAGGACTACGTGCCGCAGCCCGACGTCGAGCAGATCGAGGTCCTGGTCGAGCAGGTACGGGCGGCCGGGCTCGTGGTGGACTTCGAGGTCGAGGGCGCGCCGCGCCGGCTGCCCAGCGGGGTCGAGCTGACGGCGTACCGGATCGTGCAGGAGGCGCTGACCAACACCCGCAAGCACGGCGGCCCGGAGGCGAAGGCCAGCGTCCGGCTGGTCTACTTCGACGACGGGCTCGGCCTGCTGGTCGAGGACGACGGGCGGGGCGCGGCCCACGAAATGTACGAGGACGGCGGCGCGGACGGCGCCGGGCACGGACTGATCGGCATGCGCGAGCGGATCGGTATGGTCGGCGGGACCCTGGACGCGGGCCCGCGTCCGGGCGGCGGCTTCCGGATCAGCGCACTGCTTCCCCTGAAGAAGAGATGACGAGGACGAGGTAACTGATGTCCATCCGAGTGATGCTGGTCGACGACCAGGTGCTGCTGCGCACCGGCTTCCGGATGGTGCTCGCCGCCCAGCCGGACATGGAGGTCGTCGCCGAAGCGGGCGACGGCCTGGAGGCGCTGGAGGTGCTGCGGGCCACGAAGGTGGACGTGGTGCTGATGGACGTCCGCATGCCGAGGCTGGACGGTGTCGAGGCGACGCGGCGGATCTGCGAGCCGGAGGAGCACCCGAAGGTCATCATCCTGACCACCTTCGACCTGGACGAGTACGCCTTCTCGGGCCTGAAGGCCGGGGCGAGCGGCTTCATGCTGAAGGACGTCCCGCCGGCGGAACTGCTGGCGGCCATCCGCTCGGTGCACAGCGGGGACGCGGTGGTCGCCCCGTCCACGACGCGGCGGCTGCTGGACCGCTTCGCGCCGATGCTGCCGACGACCACGCAGGAGCCGCGCAACAAGGAGATCGAGCGGCTGACGGAGCGCGAGCGCGAGGTCATGCTGCTGGTGGCCCAGGGGCTGTCGAACGGGGAGATCGCGGCCCGGCTGGTCCTGTCGGAGGCGACCGTGAAGACCCACGTGGGCCGCATCCTGACGAAGCTGGGGCTGCGCGACCGCGTCCAGGTGGTGGTCCTGGCGTACGAGACGGGCCTGGTCCGCGCGGGCGGCGGCGCCGGCTAGCACCGCCTCCGGACGTCCCCCTCGGGTGGCCCGGCCCGAGGGGAACGCGTGTCCGCGATGTGCGGGCGGCTAGCGGATGACGAACTCGCAGCCCGAGCCGGCGGGGACGGTGTCGAGGGCCGCCTGGTCGGCCACGAGGATGTCGAAGCCCGCCCCGCAGGTGATGCGGTCGAAGCCGCCGTTCTTGCTGACGAGGGTGTCGTTGCCGCCGCCGCCCTCGAAGGTGGTGGTGCTGCCGGTGTTGGCGTTCCAGCCGTCGGAGTCGGTGAGGCGGTCGGCGGCGGTGCCTCCGATCAGCCGGTCCTCGCCCGATCCGCCGTCCATGTCGGACGGCACCGGGGTGTTGTTGGTGGCGACGTCGTTCCCGTTGCTCAGGGCGGCCTGGATGCGGGTCAGCCCGGTGAGCACACCGCAGCGGACGGCGTTGGGTCCCTGCTGGACGCAGCCGGGGCCGGCCGTGATCGTGGCCGTCGAGTCGGTGACGTTGACGACGCCGCCGCTTCCGATGCTGAAGGTCACGGTGTTCTGCTCGCCGGGCAGGGCCGCGAAGCGGACCTCGCCGCCCGACCGCATCACGAACGAGGGATCGGCGGCCGCGGGGCCCGCGAAGGCCATCGTCATCGCGAGCGCCGCCGCGGCGGGGGCGGCCAGGCGCGCCAGGCGCACGAGCCGTGAGGTGTTCGGGTTCATCAGTGCTGCCCCTTTGGGTTGCTGACGACGGATCAGGTCGAGGATCCGTCGCCCCCTTCGCTACCCGGAGTCACCGATAAGCTCTTCTTGTAATCACACAGTTACCTCGTGTGCCGCAGCCGACCCCTCGTCCGGCTCACGCGCCCGGCTCACGCGCCCGGCTGCGTCATCCAGCGGTCCGGGCGGGCCGAGGCGCGGGAGGTGCGGGCGCGGACGGCCTGGGCGGCCAGCAGGGCGGCGGCCTCGTCCGCGGCCCGCAGCCGGGCCGTCACCGTCCCGTTCGCGCCGGTGTCCACGTGGACGTCGGCGAGGCCGCGGGCGCGGGCCCACGGGCCCTGGCTGAGCCGGACGCTCTGCACCTTGGCGTGCGGGACGATCTCCGTACGGAGGCACAGGCGGCCGTGCCGGGCGGCGAAGACCTCCGGGGAGACGGCCAGCGCGTAGCCCTTCCACCACACCGGGACCACCCAGCGCGACCCGGCCCGCGGGGAGCCGGAGAAGGCCAGGGCCGCCAGATCCACCCCGGGCAGCACCCGGGCGATCACGGCGTACGCGGCGGCCCGCGAGGCCACCGGGACCAGGACCTCGTTCTTCGAGCCCGCCACGGCCAGCTCCACGCGGACCCGGTCGCGCCGCCGCCACAGCAGCGGCTCCACGATCCGTACGGTCTGCACGCGCCCCGGCGGCACGGTCTCGTGGGCCCGGTCCAGCATTCCGTGGTCCAGGCGCAGCCCGTCCGGGGACTCCGCGACCCGCCAGTCGTACTCCGCGAGGAAGCGGCCCGCGGTGCCCGCCCAGACCGCGCCGAGCAGCGGGAGCAGGGTGACGACGGCCGCCCACGGGCTGGAGCTGAACCACCACACGGCCACCGGCCCGACGATCCCGGCCGCGAGCGCGCCCAGGACGCCGAGGCTGAGCAGCAGCGACACGGCGAGCTCGCGCGGGCTCACGCGCAGCAGCTCCCGGTCGGGGGCCTCGCCCAGGCGCACCGCCTCCTCGGGGGCGAAGCCCGCCGCGCGGGCGAGGAGTTCGGCGCGCAGGGCGACGGCCTCCTTCTCGCCGAGGAAGGAGAGCTGGTCCTTGTCGTCGGTGCCGATGACGTCGAGGCGCAGGCTGGCGACGCCGGTCAGCCGGGCCAGCAGCGGGCGGGTGACGTCCACGGCCTGGAGGCGGTCGAGGCGGATGTGCGCGGTGCGGCGGAAGAGCAGCCCCGTACGGATGCGCAGTTCGGTGTCGGTCACGGCGTAGTGGGTGAACCACCAGCTCAGGAAGCCGTACCCGGCGAACACGAGGATGATGCCGGCCAGCGCGAGCAGCCGGAGCAGGACGGACAGGTCCGCCACCCATTTCTGGGCCTGGTCGCCCTGCTGGGCGACCACGCCGACGGTCGCGGCGATCGGCACCCAGGCGCGGCGCAGCGGCGTGAAGGGGTGCAGCCGCCGTCCGCCTGCGGCGGGCTCGGCGCCGGGGGCGGAGGCGGAGGCGGAGGCGGAGGCGGAAGCGGGGGTCAGCGGGTCGCCGCCCGCCGGACCGGCGGTCACAGGCCCGCCGACCTTGCCTCGCCGAGGGCGGTGAGGCGGTCGCGCAGCCGCTCCGCCTCGGCCGGCGCCAGGCCCGGGATCTTGGCGTCGGTGGCCGCCGCGGCCGTGTGCAGCTGGAGGGAGGCCAGCCCGAAGCGCCGCTCCAGCGGGCCCGAGGTGACCTCGACCAGCTGCATCCGCCCGTACGGGACCACGGTCTCCTCCCGCCACAGCACCCCGCGGCTGATCAGCAGGTCGTCCGCCCGCTCGGCGTACCGCCAGGACCGCCAGTTCCGGCCGAGCAGCACCCAGCCCCAGCCCAGGACCGCGAGCCACACCACCCCGAGGACCGCCCACCACGGGCCGGCCGTCAGTCCCAGTACGACGGCGGACACGACGGCGAACCCCGTCATCCAGATCACCAGAAGCAGCCGCCGCAGAGTGAGCAGCCCGCCCGGCAGCCCCACCCACACGGGCCCGCCCGTCTCACCCTCTGTCCCCGTATCCATCCACCAAGCGTAGGGCTGAGACAATGCCCGCATGACGGAGACCACGGTCGGCATCGGCGGAGCGGCGGAGAGCACCGACATGGTGCTCAACATCGGCCCCCAGCACCCTTCCACGCACGGCGTGCTGCGCCTGCGCCTCGTCCTGGACGGCGAGCGGATCGTCAGCGCCGAGCCCGTGGTCGGCTACATGCACCGCGGCGCCGAGAAACTCTTCGAGGCCCGCGACTACCGGCAGATCGTGATGCTCGCGAACCGCCACGACTGGCTGTCCGCGTTCTCCAACGAGCTCGGTGTGGTCATGGCCGTCGAGCGGATGCTCGGCATGGAGGTCCCCGAGCGGGCCGTGTGGATGCGGACCCTGCTCGCCGAGCTGAACCGGGTGCTGAACCACCTGATGTTCCTCGGCTCGTACCCCCTCGAACTGGGCGGAATCACCCCGATCTTCCACGCGTTCCGCGAGCGCGAGGAGCTCCAGGCCGTCATGGAGGAGATCTCCGGCGGCCGCATGCACTACATGTTCAACCGCGTCGGGGGCCTCAAGGAGGACCTCCCGGCCGGCTGGCTCGGCCGGGCCCGCGCCGCCATCGCCGACGTCAACACCCGCATGCATGTCTACGACGACCTGGTGCGCGGCAACGAGATCTTCCGCGCCCGCACGCGCGGCGTCGGCGTCCTGTCCGCCGAGGCGGTGCACGCGTACGGGGTCTCCGGCCCGATCGCCCGCGCCTCCGGCGTCGACTTCGACCTGCGCCGCGACGAGCCGTACCTGGCCTACGGCGAGCTGCAGGACGTCCTCAAGGTCGTCACCCGCACCGAGGGCGACTGCCTGGCCCGCTTCGAGTGCCTGCTGGACCAGACCCACAACGCGCTCGACCTGGCCGTGGCCTGCCTGGACCGGATGGCGGAGCTGCCGCCGGGGCCGGTCAACCAGCGGCTGCCCAAGGTGCTGAAGGCGCCCGAGGGGCACACGTACGCCTGGACCGAGAACCCGCTCGGCATCAACGGCTACTACCTCGTCTCGAAGGGCGAGAAGACCCCGTACCGGCTGAAGCTGCGCAGCGCCTCGTACAACAACATCCAGGCCCTGGCCGTACTGCTGCCGGGGCAGCTCGTCGCGGACATGGTGGCGATCCTCGGCTCGCTCTTCTTCGTGGTCGGGGACATCGACAAGTAGAGACCGCCCGAGCGGCCCTCCGACGGCAGACTGGAGGGGTCCCGTCCGACGAGGAGGCCGCCCGTGCCCGTCCCGATCATCATCGACTGCGATCCCGGGCACGACGACGCGCTGGCGATCATGCTGGCGGCGGCGAACCCGGCGGTCGACCTGCTCGCCATCACCACGGTCGCCGGCAACCAGACGCTGGAGAAGACCTCCCTCAACGCCCGCCGGGTGTGCACGGTCGCCGGGATCACGGACGTGCCCATCGCCGCCGGGTGCGACCGGCCGCTGCTCCAGCCGCTGGCCGTGGCGGACGACGTGCACGGCGAGTCCGGGCTGGACGGACCGCGGTTCCCCGAACCCACGGTCGACCTGGTCCCCGAGCACGCGGTCGACCTCATCCACCGGATCCTCCTGGACCACCCGGAGCCGGTCACCCTGGTCCCCACCGCCCCGCTGACCAACATCGCCCTGCTGCTGACCCGCTACCCCGACAGCGCCGCCCGCATCCGCGAGATCGTGCTGATGGGAGGCTCCACGGAGCGGGGCAACCGCACCCCGGCGTCCGAGTTCAACATCCACACCGACCCGGAGGCCGCGGACATCGTCTTCCGCAGCGGGGTCCCCGTGACCATGTGCGGGCTCAACGTCACCCACCAGGCGCTGGCCACGCCCGAGATCCTGGCGCGCTTCGAGGCCCTCGGAACCGAACTCGGCGACATCTGCGCCGGATTGCTGGCCTACTTCGCGTCGACGTACAGCCGGCTGTGGAACATGCCCCACCCCCCGCTGCACGACCCCGTCGCCGTGGCCCGCGTGATCGACCCGGCCGTCGTCGAGTGCGTGGCGGCGAACGTCACCGTGGAACTGCACGGCCGGTACACGCGCGGGGCCACCGTCGTGGACCTCCACCGGTACCTGGACCGGCCGGTCAACGCGCAGGTCGCCGTATCCCTCGACACCGAGCGTTTCTGGGACCAGATGGTCGACGCCGTCGCGGCCCTCGGCAGGACCGGCCCGTGAGCGTCCGGGGCGCCGCGGGCAATTCCCGGGGGCCGCGTCCGGCCGGCGCCTACGCTGACCGGATGATCTCTGACATATTCGACGGCTACCTGCGCCGGCTCGGCGTCATCGATCCCGGAGCCCCCAGTGCCGAAGGACTGTTCGCGCTCCAGCGCGCGCACCTGGAGCGCATCGCCTACGACAACATCGACATCCAGCTCGGCCGGCCGCCCGGCATCGACCCCGAGCTGTCGGCCCGCCGCTTCGCCGCCGGACGCGGCGGCTACTGCTACCACCTCAACGGCGGCCTCGCGCTCCTCCTGGAGACCCTCGGCTACGAGGTGACCCGGCACTCCGGCGGCGTGTGCGGCGACGCCGCCTCCCGCGAGGTCAGCGGCGGGCACCTCACCCTGACCGTCCGCGTCGACGGGACCGCGTACTGGGTGGACGCCGGGATCGGGGACGGCCCGTACGAGCCGCTGCCGCTGCGCGAGGACGCGTACGAGCAGGGCGGCCTGCGGTACCGGATGGAGCGGCTGGAGCCGCTCGCGGGCGAGGGCGCGGGCTGGAGCCTCCTCAGCCCCGACATGCACATGCCCCGGATGAACTTCCGGGACGCGCCGGCGGCGACGGCCGATTTCGAGGCCATGCACACCTGGCTGTCGACCGCCGAGGACTCGCCCTTCGTACGGACCTTCGCGCTGTTCCGCCGTGACGCGGAGGGCGCGGACGTGCTGCGCGGCCGGGTCCTGACCCGGCTGGACTCCGCGAAGGGGACCAGCGAGCGGGAACTGGCCGACGCGGACGAGCTCTTCGAGGTCATCGGGAGCGTCTTCGGGCGCGACCTGGACGACCTGACGGCCGCGGACCGGGCGGCGCTGTGGGCGCGGGTGCAGCGGGCCCACGAGGTCTGGCTCGCCGCCCGGCAGGGCTGATGTCGGCGGGGCAGGGCAGACTGGGCGCCATGTCCCACTCCCCCCGCCGGGCCTGCCCCTCCTGCGGCCGCGACTGCGCCGTCACCGCCGGCCGGATCGCCCGCCACGACCCCCCTGCCGGGCGCGGACGCGGCGACCTGGTGTCCTGCCCCGGATCCCGGGCCCGGGTGGTGCTCGGCGCCTCCGCGCCGGCGCTGGACGGCTTCGTGCTGCCCGAACACCCCGGACAGCTCCCGCTGTTCTGAGGCCCTGCCCCGGCCGGGAACCAGAATCCGGGAGCCGGGGACGACGGCGGGTGCTACGAGATCGCCGTGCGCAGCCGGACCACGTCGATCGGCTCGGTCTCGTCGTGGGCCGTCAGGTCGATGACCTGGCCCACCGCACGGGTCTCGGCGGTCGCCGGCTTGAACTCCGGACCCGGGGCGGCCTCGGCGGACTCCGCCTTGTGGACCGCGAGGGCCTCGGCGCCGACCACGTCGGCCAGGTCCTCGTTCTGGACCGCCTCGATCACCGCGCGGGCCTGCGCCGCGTTCTTGGTGCCGAAGAAGTCGAAGCCGCCCTCGACGCGCGAGGCCGTACGCCGCTGGGCCGCGTACGGGGCCACCGCCGCGGCCGGACGCCGCGCGGGGAGCGAGGAAGCGGGCACCGACGACGCGGGCACCGCGGGTGCGGGAAGCGAGCGCCCGGGAGCCGGGGCCGCCGCGGGCAGGGCCGCCTGCGTCTGCTTCCTGCGGGCCAGCGCCCCCAGGGCCGCGTGGGCCCGGGCGTAGCCGACCGTGGTGGGCGCGCCCGCCGAGGTGCGCTCCTCGGAGACGGCCGGAAGTTCCTTCGGCGCGGCGGCCGGAGCGGCGGAGGCCTCGATGGCCAGCAGCCGGCGGCCCTCCAGGGCGCTGGCGCGCTCGGTCTCGGCGGTCGCGTAACGCCGCAGCAGCGCCGCGTGCTCACCGCGCAGCCCGGCCAGTTCGACCCGCTTGGCGCGCAGCTTGGCGTCGAGCCGGCCGCGCAGCACGCGGGCCTCTTCGAGATCGGATTCGAGCTCGGCTATCCGCTCGTCCGTCCGCCACTCGTCCTTGACCCGCTCGCGCGCGAGCTCCGCGACGCGGCGGCCCGCCGAACGGTCCCAGGCGCGCATCACGACGGCGCCGCCCACCCCGGCGGCCGCGGTGACGGCCACGAGCAGCCTCAGCGTCAGGGGTTCCGCGAGCAGCCAGGCCGCTCCGGCACTGATGACGGACACACCTGCGACGGTCGTCGGCGTGAGCAGCCGGTGCAGGGGTTCGGGATTGCGGTGGCGTCCACGGGGCATGGCCCGAAATTTACAGGGCGTGGGGGTCCAGCGGGATACCCGCCCGGCAATCTCTTGCCGCTCTTCCCGGGCAGGTACTCCACATTCCTCCATCAACCCCCGTGACTTCTACTTCTTGAGAAGGCCCTTGGTGTCCAGGTAGGCCTTCGCGACGTCCGCCGGCTTGGCGCGCTCCGCGTCCACCTTCCGGTTCAGGTCGACCAGATCGGCCGTCGTGAGGACCTTGGTCAGCTTGTCGAGGGCGGCCGCGACCTCGGGGGCGCCGGCGTCCTTGGCGTTGACCACCGGGAGCACGTTGTCGGCGTTCTGGAGCTTCTTGTCGTCCTCCAGCAGGACCAGGCCGAAGCTGTCGAGCGTGGCGTCCGTGGTCGTGGTCAGCACGAGCTGGTCGGCGCCGTCCTTGACGGCCTGCTTGGCCTGCGGGGTGCCGACGCCCTTCGGGTCAATACCGGAAACCTGAATTCCGTATGTCTTCGTCAACCCCGGGGCGCAGAAGGGCCGTACGGAGCATTCGTCGCCCGCCGCGATCTTCACCTTCAGTCCGGACTTGCCAAGATCGGAAAGCGTCTTCAGGTTGTTCTTCTGGGCGAATTCCTTGGTCACCGCGAATGCGTTCTGGTCGACGGCCTCGCCCGCGGGCAGCGCCTTCAGCCCCAGCGGGGCCGCGAGCTTCTCCAGGGCCGCCACGGTCGCCGCGACGTCGCTCGACGCCACCGGCTTCTCCTCGGGCGCCTTCGGACCGTTCACCTTGGCGTTGAGGAACTCCGCGAGCGTGGCCGCGTACTCCGGGACGACGTCGATCTCGCCCTTCTCCAGCGAGGGCTCGTACAGCTCGCGGTTGTTGACCGTCTTGACGGACGTGCCGTAGCCCGCGTCCTTGAGGACCTGCGCGTACAGCTCGGCCAGCACGTTCGACTCGGTGAACCCGGCGGCGCCGATCACCAGGCTGCCCTTGCCCTCCGCGGCCGGGGCGGACGAACCGCCGTCCTTGCTCTTCTCCAGGCTGTCGCCGCCGCACGCGGCCAGCGACACCGTCAGGGCCAGGGCGCCCAGGGACCCGCCGAGGACGCGCGTGGTCTTGGTCATGGAGTTACTCCGTTTCGAGGCGATGGACAGGAATCAGCGGTGGCCCGCGGCCCGCGGCAACAGCCGGTCCGCCGCCACCAGCGCGCCCTCGACCAGCAGGGCGAGCGCCGCCACCAGCAGGGCGCCCGCGACGACCTGGGGGGTGTTGTACGTGTTGAAGCCGGCGGTGATGATCCGGCCGAGGCCGCCCTGGCCGACCATGGCGGCGATCGTGGCCGTGGCGATGACCTGCACCGCTCCCGAGCGCAGCCCGGTCATCACCAGTCCGCGCGCGAGCGGGAGTTCGACGCGCAGGAAGAGCTGGCCGCCGGACATGCCCATGCCCCGGGCGGCCTCCACCACCGAGCGGTCCACCTCGCGCACGCCGACGTAGGCGTTCGTCAGCAGCGGCGGGAGGGCGAACAGCACCAGGGCGGCGATCGTCGGCACATAGCCGGCGTTGCGCAGCGGGGAGACCATGAACAGCGCCAGCACCGCGAAGACCGGAACGGCCCGGCCGACGTTGGAGACGTTGATCGCGAGGGCGCCGCCCTTGCCGAGGTGGCCGAGGTACAGGCCGACCGGCAGCGCCAGCGCGCAGGCGATCGCCAGCGCGACCCCGCTCACGTAGACGTGCTCGCCGAGCCGGTGCCAGACGCCGTTTTCCCCCGACCAGTTGGCGCCGTTCACCAGCCAGTCCCAGGTCTCTCCCAGTACTCCCACGGCTCAGGCCCCCTTCCCCGAAGCCGCCGGCCGGGCTCCGGCCCGGGTCCACGGCGTGAGCAGCCGCTGTACGCCCAGCAGCAGCAGGTCCGCCACGAGCGCGAGCAGTACGCACAGCACCGAGGCGGTCAGCACCTGGGCCTTGAAGGAGCTGTTCACCGCCGGGGCGATGAGGTTGCCCAGGCCCCCCTTGCCGACGATGGAGCCGACGGTGGTCAGCGCGACCGTCGAGACCGTGGCGATCCGTACGCCGGCGAGCAGCGCGGGCAGCGCCAGCGGAAGTTCGACCTGCCACAGCAGCCGGCCCGGGCCGTACCCCATGCCGCGCGCGGCTTCCCGTACCTCCTCGGGCACGGCCTCCAGGCCGGCCAGCACGTTGCGCACCAGGATCGTCAGCGAATACAGCACCAGCCCGGTGACCACCAGCGCCGCCGAAAGCCCGAAGACCGGCAGCAGCAGGGAGAACATGGCCAGCGAGGGGATCGTGTAGAGCAGCGTGGTGAGGGCCAGCACGGGCGCCGCCCAGCGGCGGCTGCGGCGGGCCAGCAGGGCGAGCGGCACGGACACGGCTATGCCGATCAGGACGGACACGCCCGTGATCCAGAGGTGTTCGAGGGTGGCGTCCCTGAGCTCCTGGGAGCGGGAGGTGACGTAGTCCCAGCAGATCCAGTCATTGGCCACCAGGCAGTTCCGCCCCGCCATGCACCCCACCCCCCGTCATCGAACACACGCTTCCCGATCACATCCACGAGCGACCATAACCCGCACCACCCTCAATGGCCGGAATCCTTCGCACCGGAGCAACACGCCCTTCACATATCCGTACTGCCGGTGCGGAAGGATGGGGCCTGTGATCCGATTCGAGCATGTGACCAAGCGCTACCCCGACGGGACGACAGCCGTCGAGGACCTGTCCTTCGAGGTGGCGGAGGGGGAGCTGGTCACGCTCGTGGGACCGTCCGGCTGCGGCAAGACGACCACGATGAAGATGGTCAACCGGCTGATCGACCCGACCTCCGGCCGGATCCTGCTCGGCGGCGAGGACATCGCGGCCGCCGACCCGGTCGAGCTGCGCCGCCGCATCGGGTACGTCATCCAGCAGGTCGGGCTGTTCCCGCACAAGACGGTGCTGGAGAACACGGCGACCGTGCCGCAGCTGATCGGCACCCCGAAGGCCAGGGCCCGCGCCCGGGCGGCCGAGCTGCTCGAACTGGTGGGGCTGGATCCGGCCGTGTACGGGGGCCGGTACCCGGAGCAGCTGTCCGGCGGGCAGCGCCAGCGCGTCGGCGTGGCGCGCGCGCTCGCCGCCGATCCGCCGGTGCTGCTGATGGACGAGCCCTTCGGCGCGGTGGACCCCGTGGTGCGCGAACGGCTGCAGAACGAGTTCCTGACCCTGCAGAAGACGGTGCGCAAGACGATCCTGCTGGTCACGCACGACCTGGAGGAGGCCATCCGGCTCGGCGACCGCATAGCCGTCTACGGGACGGGCACCATCGAGCAGTTCGCCCGCCCCGCGGCGGTCCTCGGCTCGCCGGCCACCCCGTACGTGGCCTCCTTCGTCGGCTCCGACCGCGGCCTGAAGCGGCTCGCGGTCACCGCGGTCGAGGCGGCCGACCTGGCGGCCGCCGAGGGCAAGGCCCCGGCGGCGGCCGTGGAGCTGGGCGCGACGCTGCGCGAGGCGCTCGCGGCCCTGCTGCAGGAGGACTCGGGCCGGATCGGTGTCACGGACCCGGACTCCGGCGCCCTGGTCGGCGTACTGACCCCGGAGGGCGTGCACCGGGCGCTGCGCCGGGCCCAGTTGCAGGAGGCGTAGCGCGGAACGCGGAAGGGCCCGGCTCTTCCGAGCCGGGCCCTTCCGTCGTGCACGCGTCCACGGCCTCAGGCCTGGATGCGCCCGCTCATCCACACCAGCATCGGCGGGATCTCGCGGCGCCACGTGTTGAAGTTGTGGCCACCGCTGTCGAGGATGATCGAGGAGACCCGGTCCGGGCCCTGCACCTTCTTGATGAACTTCTTGGTGTCGCCGAGGTTCGGCTCGCCCTTCTCACTGCTCGTCACGAGGAAGGACGTACCGCTCGGCTTCTTGTTCCCGATGCTGTGCAGCACGTCCGCGCGCTTCTTCAGCTTCTCGTCCCCGTGGAACAGGTCGCCGGTCGTCGGGTCGTCCGGGGCGTCGTAGTACGCGGACAGACCGGCGGCGGCGCCGAACGTCTGCGGGTAGTGCGCGGCGATCTTCAGGGCGCAGTAGCCGCCCGTGGAGTTGCCGATGAAGCCCATGTTCTGGGGCTTCTTGCCGACCCGGAAGGTGTTCGTGATGGCCTGCGGGAGGTCCTCGCCGAAGAAGGTCTCGGTCTGCGGGCCGCCGGGTATGTCGACGCACTCGGTGTCACGCGGCGGCGCGATGGTCGGGCGCAGCATGACCAGGATCATCGGCTTCATCTTGCCCGACTTGGACAGGCTGAAGGCCTTCATCGGGTAGTCGAGCCCTTTGATCAGGTTCTCGGCGGTGCCCGGGTAGCCCGTCAGGACGATGGAGGCGGGGAAGTTCTGGTCCTTGTGCTGCGGCTGGAAGTATTCCGGCGGGAGCCAGACGTAGCCGGGACTCGTTATCTTCGACTTCTGCCCGGTTATGGCAACCTTCAGGATCTGACCGCCGACCTGGGGCTTGGCGCCACCGGGGACGTCCAGCTTCTGCTTGTCGACGACCTTGATGTCGTCGCTGCTCATCGAGTGGTCGACGACCTTGCCCATGGACGTCTCCTGGCCGAACAGGTCGGCCCAGGAACCGTAGAAGAGGAACGACTTGTTGGCCGCGAGACCCACTGCCGAGAACAGCGCCAGCTGCGTCGCCAGCAGGAGCCCGATCCGGCCGGCGACGGCGCGCCAGGTGCGGCCCGACAGCTTCGGCCACAGCCAGACCGTGGCCGCGAACAGCAGCACACCGGCCAGGATGGCCAACGCCAGAACCGTAGTACTCGTGAGACCCATGAGCAGTCAGTCGACTTTCTGGTGGCAGGACAGATTTTTCCGACGAAAGAGTGAACCCGCTCCTCGTCGATGTCGTCCTAAGGGACGCACCACAACACCGGAGGCTGTCGCGGCCTTCGGCCACATGATCTCTCGCGGAGCAACGGGAAGCGATGTCTAGCAGGATAGATGGCGATAAGTCGGGACAGGTTCCGAGCAGGGTCCGCCGAATCCTCCGAGGCCCACAGCCGGAGTCGGTGCCCGGCCTGGTAGGTACGGCCGTCATGATCGTCGGCCTTCTGGACATCGCGGCAGGAGTCTTCCCGCGCTTCCGGCACAGCAGGATCCACGCCGTGGCGGAGGTGCTGCCGGTCTTCGGCCCGTTCGCGGCCGCCCTCGCCATCAGCGCGGGCGTCCTGCTCCTGCTGCTCGCGCACGGCCTCAAGCGCCGCAAGCGCCGGGCCTGGCGGGCGGCGGTCGTCCTGCTGCCGGCCGGCGCGGCGGCGCAGTTCCTGTACCGGCACTCGATCCCCGGCGTGGTCATCGCGGCGGTGCTCTTCGCGTTGCTGCTGCGCCACCAGGGTGAATTCAAGGCACTGCCCGACCCGCGCAGCCGCTGGAAGGCACTCGCGAACTTCGTGCTGATGAGCGCCGGCTCCATCGGGCTCGGCCTGCTCATCGTCAACGTCCACCCGAACAAGGTCGTAGGCAACCCGGGCCTGTACGAGCAGGTCAAGCACGTGGTCGTCGGGCTCTTCGGCTTCGAGGGCCCCGTCGACTACGCCGGCCAGGTCTCCTGGACCGTCGGCTACTCCCTCGGCGCGCTCGGCATGCTGACCGCGCTCACCACCATGTACCTGGCCTTCCGCCCCGAGCACCCGGCCGCCCGGCTCACCGCCGACGACGAGGGCAAGCTGCGCGAGCTGCTCGCCAAGCACGGCGGCCGCGACTCGCTCGGCCACTTCGCGCTCCGCCGCGACAAGGCCGTCGTCTTCTCCCCCAGCGGCAAGGCCGCCGTCACCTACCGCGTCGTCTCCGGCGTGATGCTCGCCTCCGGCGACCCCATCGGCGACGTCGAGGCCTGGCCCGGCGCCATCGAGCGGTTCATGGACGAGGCCAAGGCCCACTCCTGGACCCCGGCCGTGATGGGCTGCAGCGAGACCGGCGGCGAGGTCTGGACCCGCGAGACCGGCCTGGACGCCCTGGAGCTGGGTGACGAGGCGATTGTCGATGTCAAAGACTTCTCCCTCTCGGGCCGCGCCATGCGCAATGTCCGCCAGATGGTGAAGCGCATCGAGCGCAACGGCTACACCACCAAGGTCCGCCGGGTCAGCGAGCTCACCGAAGCGGAGCTGGAGCAGGTGCGCGGCGCCGCCGAGGCCTGGCGCGGCACCGACACCGAGCGCGGCTTCTCGATGGCACTGGGCCGGGTCGGCGACCCGGGCGACGGCGACTGCTTCATCGCCACCGCGCACCGCGTCGAGGAGGACGACACCAGCCCCTTCGGCGACCTCAAGGCCGTCCTGCACTTCGTCCCGTGGGGCAAGGACGGCATGTCGCTGGAGCTGATGCGCCGCGACCGCGCCGCCGACCCCGGCATGAACGAGCTGCTGATCGTCGCCTCCCTGGAGGCCGCCCCCGGTCTGAAGATCGAGAAGGTCTCGCTGAACTTCGCGATGTTCCGCTCGGCCCTCGCCCGCGGCGAGAAGATCGGCGCCGGCCCGGTCCTGCGGATGTGGCGGGGCCTGCTGGTCTTCCTGTCCCGCTGGTTCCAGATCGAGTCGCTGTACAAGTTCAACGCGAAGTTCCGCCCCCGCTGGGAGCCCCGCTTCGTCGTCTTCCGCACCACCCGTGACCTGCCCCGCATCGGCTTCGCCGCGATGCAGGCCGAGGGCTTCGTGACGCTGGCCCTGCCGCGCCTCTTCGCGAGCCGCCGCCGCCCCAAGCCGGTCCGCACCTGCACGCACAACCACATGACGGCCGTCCCGAAGCAGACGGAACGCGAGGTTCAGGCGGCGTAGCGGCCCCGTACGCCCCCAGGGGCCCCGGCGGCCGCCAGACCGCCGGGGCCCCTGCCGTATCCAGGTCAGCCCTACCCTTGGACCTATGAACACGAAGCGCGGAGCCATCGGCAGGGGCCGGGTCACAGGTCTGCCGGAGTGGGACCGCTGCGCGGTCATGGGCGTCGTCAACGTCACGCCCGACTCCTTCTCCGACGGCGGCCGCTGGTTCGACACCACCGCGGCCGTCAAGCGCGGACTCGACCTCGTCAAGCAGGGCGCCGACCTCGTCGACGTCGGCGGCGAGTCCACCCGGCCCGGCGCCTCCCGCGTCGACGAGGACGAGGAGCTGCGCCGGGTCGTCCCCGTGGTGCGCGGCCTCGCCTCCGAGGGCGTCACCGTCTCCGTCGACACCATGCGCGCGGCCGTCGCCGCCCAGGCCGTCGCCGCGGGCGCCGTACTCGTCAACGACGTCAGCGGCGGACTCGCCGACCCCGGCATGATCCCGGCCGTCGCCGCCGCCGAGGTGCCCTTCGTGGTGATGCACTGGCGCGGCTTCAGCGCCGGCATGAACAGCCTCGCCGTCTACGAGGACGTGCTCGCCGAGGTCACCGCCGAGCTCCGGGACCGGATCGACGCCGTCGTGGCCGGCGGGATCGCCCCCGAGCGGCTCGTCGTCGACCCGGGCCTCGGCTTCGCCAAGAACGCCGAGCACGACCTGGCCCTGGTCGCCCACCTGCCCGAACTGCGCGCACTGGGCTTCCCGCTGCTGGTCGCCGCGTCGAGGAAGCGTTTCCTCGGCCGGGTCCTGGCCGGCGCGCGGGACGCGGCCCCGCCGCCCGCCCGCGAGCGCGACGCGGCGACGGCCGCCGTCTCGGCCATCGCCGCCCACCAGGGCGCCTGGGCCGTACGGGTCCACGAGGTGAGGGCGACCGCGGACGCGGTTCGGGTGGCCCGCGCCGTGGAAGGGGCACTCTGATCCTCAACGACCGACAAGGAGCACTGTGAGCAGAACCGACATCGAAGCGGTCGAAGAGGTCAATACGGCCTTCTACGAGGCAATGGAGCGGGGGGACTTCGACGCTCTGTCGGCGCTCTGGCTGGAGGACGAGATCTCCTGCGTGCACCCGGGCTGGCCCGTGCTCTCCGGCCGCGGCGAGGTGCTCCGCTCCTACGCCCTGATCATGTCCCACACGGACTACATCCAGTTCTTCCTCACCGACACCAAGGTGGCCGTGATAGGCGACACCGCCCTGGTGACGTGCACGGAGAACATCCTCAGCGGCGGACCCGCCGAGGACGGCGGGGAGCTCGGCCCGCTCGTCGGCCAGCTCGTCGTCGCCACGAATGTGTTCCGACGCACATCCGAGGGCTGGCGCCTCTGGTCCCACCACGGTTCTCCCGTCCTCACGGAGTCCGAGGACGAGGACGAGGACGACGCCTCCTGACCCCTACGGCGGGACCCGGAGTATTTCGCAGGTAAATTCGAAGACGGACGACGCCGACCGCACTCGGCGTAGGCCCATGGCCCCGGGGAGCCCCGGGACCGGAAGCACTACGAAAGCAGGAGTGATTCGCGTGGATCGTGTCGCGCTGCGCGGCCTCAAGGCTCGCGGGCACCACGGCGTCTTCCCCCGGGAGCGCGAGGAAGGCCAGACCTTCATCGTCGACCTGGTGCTGCATCTCGACACCCGCCCCGCGGCGGCCGGAGACGACCTGGCGAAGACCGTGCATTACGGGGTAGTCGCGGAGGAAGTCGTCGACGTGGTCCAGGGCGAGCCCGTGGACCTGATCGAGACCCTCGCCGAGCGGATCGCCCAGCAGTGCCTCAAGCACGAAGCGGTGGCGCAGGTGGAGGTCGTCGTCCACAAGCCGGACGCGCCCATCACCGTCCCCTTCGACGACGTGACCATCACGATCACCCGGAGCCGCGCATGAACAACGGACTGAACGCACAGAGCGACCCCACCGTCCAGCCGGTACCGGCCTCCGTCGTGGAGACGGTCGACGCCGCGGACGTCACCCTGTCCAACCCGAAATGGGCCGTCATCGCGCTCGGCGCGAACCTCGGCAACCGGCTGGAGACCCTCCAGGGCGCCATCGACGCCCTCGGCGACACCCCGGGCCTTCGGGTCAAGGCCGTCTCCCCCGTCTACGAGACCGAGCCGTGGGGCGTCGAGCCCGGCTCGCAGCCCTCGTACCTCAACGCGGTCGTCGCCGTGAAGACCACGCTGCCCCCGTCCTCGCTCCTGGAGCGCGGCCACGCCATCGAGGAGGCCTTCGACCGCGTCCGCGAGGAGCGCTGGGGGCCCCGCACGATCGACGTGGACATCGTCGCGTACGCCGACCGGGTCTCCGACGACCCCGTCCTCACCCTGCCGCACCCGCGCGCCCACCAGCGCGCCTTCGTGCTGGCCCCCTGGCACGACATCGACCCGGAGGCCCAGATCCCGGGCCGCGGCCCGGTCGCCGCGCTCCTGGCCGAAACCGGCCTGAGCGGCGTCACGCCGCGCCCGGACCTGGAACTCCACCTCCCGGAGTAGTCGTTACCCTGTGGACTGCCTGACGGATCAGCGCGGAAAGCGGGGAACGGGCAAGTGAAGCAACTGAGGCCGGCGGTCCTGGCGGGCATCTTCGTGGTCGCCGGGATCCTGTCCTGGGCGGGTGCCCGGCTGTGGAACGCCTACGGCACCCTGCCGGGCGTTCCGCTGGCCGCACCGATCGTTCTGGGCGTCATCGCGGCCGTGCTGCTGGCCACGGCCCTGTCCCTGCGCGCCCGGCTCAAGGCCCAGCGCGAGCGCCGGCCGGGAGCCAAGGGCGTGGAACCGCTGATGGCGGCCCGCGCGGTGGTCTTCGGCCAGGCCAGCGCGCTCGTGGCGGCGCTGGTGGCCGGCATGTACGGCGGGGTGGGCGTCTTCCTGCTGACCGACTCCCTGGACATCCCCGCCCGCCGCGACCAGGCCTGGTACGCCGGCGCCTCGGTCCTGGCGGGGGTGGCCGTCATCGCCGCCGCCCTCTTCCTGGAGCACGTACTCAAGCTCCCGGAGGACGACGACACCACCCCGGAGGCCCCGGCCCGCGCCTAGATCCCGGCCCGTGCCCAGGTCCCGGCCCGTGCCCAGGTCCCGGCCCGTGCCCAGGCGCCGTCCGGGCGATCCTCGCGGGCCAGGGGCATCGGCTCGCTCAGCGGGCCATGATCAGGCTCATGGCCTCGTTGCGGGTGGCGGGGTCGCGGAGCTGGCCGCGGACCGCCGAGGTGATGGTCTTCGCGCCGGGCTTGCGGACGCCGCGCATGGTCATGCACATGTGCTCGCACTCGATGACCACGATGACGCCGCGCGGCTCCAGGATCTCCATCAGGGAGTCCGCGATCTGTGTGGTCAGGCGCTCCTGCACCTGGGGGCGGCGGGCGAACACGTCCACCAGGCGGGCCAGCTTCGACAGGCCGGTGATCTTGCCGTCGGTGGACGGGATGTAGCCGACGTGCGCGACACCGTGGAAGGGCACCAGGTGGTGTTCACAGCTCGACATGACCTCGATGTCCTTCACGAGGACCATCTCGTCGTGGCCCAGGTCGAACGTCGTGGTCAGGACCTCTTCGGGCCGCTGGTACAGGCCGGCGAATATCTCCCGGTACGACCGCGCCACGCGCGCCGGGGTCTCCAGGAGACCCTCCCGGTCCGGGTCCTCGCCGACCGCGATCAGGAGCTCGCGAATCGCCGCCTCGGCACGCTTCTCGTCGAACTCGCCGATCGTGCCCTCGTCGCCGGTCAGGGTCACTGGGTCGGTCATCTCTTCCTCGTTCCTGTGTGCACAGCGCTCGCGGCCACCCAAGTATGACCAGATGAAAGTGCCGCGCCCCCCAGGCGAGAACCTGGGGGGCGCGGCTTCCATTCCGGGTGGATCAGGCCTCAGGGCGGTCCTCGGGGGCCACCTCGATGCCCTTCTCCGTCGAGACCGGCGAAACGGCGGTCGTCGCCGAGGTGCCGTTCGCCGAGTTCGTCAGCTGGAGCTCCTTGGGAGAGAGCACCGGCGGACGGGTGGAGGGGGTGCGGCGGGAGGAGCCGGTCCACGCGGGGCGGGCCGGACGCTTCACGATCGTCGAGAAGATCTCGGCGATCTGCTCCTTGTTCAGCGTCTCCTTCTCCAGCAGCGCGAGGACCAGGTTGTCGAGGACGTCACGGTTCTCGACGAGGATCTCCCAGGCCTCGTTGTGCGCGGTCTCGATGAGCTTCTTGACCTCTTCGTCGACCAGCGCCGCGACCTCTTCCGAGTAGTCCCGCGGGTGCGACATCTCGCGGCCCAGGAACGGCTCGGTGTTGTCGCCGCCGAACTTGATCGCACCGAGACGCTCGGTCATGCCGTACTGCGTGACCATGGCCCGCGCCGTGGCGGTGGCCTTCTCGATGTCGTTCGCCGCGCCCGTGGTCGGGTCGTGGAAGACCAGCTCCTCGGCCGCGCGCCCGCCCAGCATGTACGCCAGCTGGTCGAGCATCTCGTTGCGCGTGGTCGAGTACTTGTCCTCGTCGGGCAGGACCATGGTGTAGCCCAGGGCCCGGCCGCGGGACAGGATCGTGATCTTGTGGACCGGGTCGGAGTTCGGGGAGGCCGCCGCGACCAGGGCGTGTCCGCCCTCGTGGTACGCGGTGATCTTCTTTTCCCGGTCCGACATGATCCGGGTCCGCTTCTGCGGGCCCGCCACGACGCGGTCGATCGCCTCGTCCAGCGAGTGGTTGTCGATCAGCTTCTTGTCCGAGCGGGCCGTGAGCAGCGCGGCCTCGTTCAGGACGTTGGAGAGATCGGCACCGGTGAAGCCGGGCGTACGGCGGGCGACGGCGCCCAGGTCGACGTCCGGGGCGACCGGCTTGCCCTTCTGGTGGACCTTGAGGATCTCCAGACGGCCCTGCATGTCCGGACGGTCGACCGCGATCTGCCGGTCGAAACGGCCGGGGCGCAGCAGTGCCGGGTCGAGGATGTCGGGACGGTTCGTGGCGGCGATCAGGATGACGCCGCCCTTCACGTCGAAGCCGTCCATCTCGACCAGCAGCTGGTTGAGGGTCTGCTCGCGCTCGTCGTGACCGCCGCCGAGACCCGCACCGCGGTGCCGGCCGACGGCGTCGATCTCGTCGACGAAGACGATCGCCGGGGCGTTGGCCTTGGCCTGCTCGAACAGGTCACGGACACGCGAGGCACCGACACCGACGAACATCTCGACGAAGTCGGATCCGGAGATCGAGTAGAAGGGGACACCGGCCTCGCCCGCGACGGCGCGCGCGAGCAGGGTCTTTCCGGTGCCGGGCGGGCCGTACAGCAGCACGCCCTTGGGGATCTTGGCGCCGACGGCCTGGAACTTCGCCGGCTCCTGGAGGAACTCCTTGATCTCGTGGAGTTCCTCGACGGCCTCGTCCGAGCCCGCGACATCGGCGAACGTCGTCTTCGGGGTGTCCTTGGTGATGAGCTTGGCCTTGGACTTCCCGAAGTTCATGACCCGGGAGCCGCCGCCCTGCATCTGGTTCATCAGGAACAGGAAGACAACGACGATGAGGACGAAGGGCAGGAGCGAGAGGAGAACGCTCAGGAACGGGCTGGTCTTGTCCGGAGTGACGGAGTACCCGTCCGGGATCTGACCGGCGTCGTACTTGGTCTGGAGGCTCTGGGCGAGCTGGACGCCCTGATCCCCGATGTAGTTGGCCTGGAACTTGGTGCCGTCATGCTTGCCGAGCTTCTGGCCGTCGCGCAGCTCGATCTTGATCATCTGGCTGTCGCCGGTGGTCAGCTTCGCTGTCTCCACCTGGCCAGTGTTGATCGCCTTGATGACCTCGCTGGTGTCCACCGACTTGTAGCCGCCGCCGGAGCCGACGACATTCATCAACACGACCACGGCGAGGACGGCCAGCACGATCCACATGACCGGCCCACGGAAGTATCGCTTCACGTCCATCCATACGGGGTGCCAGGCACCCCGTCCCTCCTGCCCGTAGGTAAATGCTGCTGTGAGTAAAGACTGTTCTTCGGAATGTACCCCTGTATTGTCACCCGCGGCCCCGTGGGACGGCTGACAGACCCGCCTTCCCCTGCTCCAACGGCGGGAATCGCCCACAGGTTCCCCGGAGCCCGCGGTGCTTTCCCGCGAGGCCCCGGAGACCGGGAGCGGCCGGGAGCGGGATCAGCCGCCGTAGACGTGCGGGGCGAGCGTGCCGACGAACGGCAGGTTGCGGTACTTCTCCGCGTAGTCGAGGCCGTAGCCCACCACGAACTCGTTGGGGATGTCGAAGCCGACCCACTTCACGTCGATCGCGACCTTCGCGGCCTCGGGCTTGCGCAGCAGCGTGACGACCTCCAGGGAGGCCGGCTGGCGGGAGCCCAGGTTCGACAGCAGCCAGGAGAGCGTCAGACCGGAGTCGATGATGTCCTCGACGATCAGGACGTGCTTGTCCTTGATGTCGGTGTCCAGGTCCTTGAGGATCCGGACCACACCCGAGGACTGGGTCCCGGCGCCGTACGAGGACACCGCCATCCAGTCCATGGTGAGCGGGGTGGACAAGGCGCGCGCCAGGTCCGCCATCACCATCACGGCACCCTTGAGCACACCGACGATGAGCAGGTCCTTGCCCGCGTACTCCGCGTCGATCTTCGCGGCCAGCTCGGCCAGCTTCGCGTCGATCTCTTCCTTGGTGATGAGCACCGACTGGAGGTCGTTGCCCATGTCCTTCTCGTCCACCCGCATCACTTTCGTTGTCGGCCGGGGCTCCGGGGGTGTCCCCGGAGGACTCAGCCGTGTTTCAGCACCAATCAGCCCTGCCGGATGACAAGTCTGCCACCCTGCCGCTGGGCCTCGACCCGGCCGGGCAGGTTGATGGCACCCTGGCCGCGCCATCCGGTGATGAGCCGGTCGACTTCCTCGATGTGGCGGGCGAAGAGGGAACCCGCGGGAGAGCCGGCGGCGACCACGGCCCTGCGCAGCACCCGGCGGCGGACGGCCGGGGGCAGGGCGTACAGCTTGGCGCACTCCAGGCGGCCGTCCGCGTCCCGGACGCCGGTCTCGGCCTCGGCGGCCCAGGCGTCGAGCGCGTCGGCGTCGTCGCGGGAGAGCTGGGCGGTGCGGGCCAGTGCCTCGACGACCCCCTTGCCCAGCGCCTTCTCCAGGGCGGGCAGTCCCTCGTGGCGCAGCCGGGAGCGGGTGTAGGCGGGGTCGATGTTGTGCGGGTCGTCCCAGACGGCGAGGGACTGGACCATGCAGGCCTTGCGGGCGGTCTGCCGGTCGACCTGGAGGAAGGGGCGGCGGTAGCGGTGGCTGCGGCCCGAGACACCGGGACCGCCCGAGACCTCGGGCATGCCGGACAGCGAGCGGATCCCGGAGCCGCGGGCGAGGCCCAGCAGGACGGTTTCGGCTTGATCGTCCCGAGTGTGGCCCAGGAGCACGGCGGCGGCCCCGAGGCGGTCTGCGGCCTCGTCCAGGGCCCCGTAGCGGGCGTCGCGGGCGGCGGCCTCGGGTCCGCCGTCCCGGCCGACGCGCACGGCGACGGACTCCACCGGGTCGAGGCGGAGTGCGGTCATGCGGGTGACGACCTCGGCGGCGCGCAGGTCGGAGCCGGCCTGGAGCCCGTGGTCGACGGTGATGCCGCCGGCCCGGATTCCGAGTTTGGGGGCCTCGAAGGCGAGGGCCGAGGCGAGCGCCATGGAGTCGGCGCCGCCGGAGCACGCGACGAGGACGAGTGGCCGGGTGCCCGCTGCGGTGCGAGGGTCGGCGGGGGTGTCGGTGAGATCGGGGAGATCGGTGAGGACGTCGTGGAGTACGCGGCGGACCGCCAGGCGTATCGCCGCGACCGCAGGATGGGGACCCATGTCCGGTGCCCTTCGATGGAGTTCGGATGCCTCGGAGGCGTTGGGGGTGTGGTGCGCTGGGGGTGGTGCCCGGTACCCCCGCCGGGCGGGGGCTGTCACTCAGGGATGTCACTCAGAGTGCGTCGATGGTGACAGAACCGAGCCGTTCCCCGAGCATCGCACGCCCTTCCACGGCCCACGGTCCCTCGGACGGGTGACGCTGCTTCCCCCAGTGAGACAGGTTTAGGCCTGCCCGGCACGTGTGGGGCGAGTGAAGCCGCCCCTACACGTGCCGGACAGGCCTGAGCCCCTTCAGTCACCTCATTCGCTTCCTTCGCTCCCCTTGCGGTGGACTCGGGCCACCCACTCGGCGGGCTTGGCGATCTCGGCCTTCGTCGGCAAGGTGTTCGGGGAGGTCCAGACCCGATTGAAGCCGTCCATGCCGACCTGGCCGACGACGGCGCGCACGAAGCGCTCGCCGTCGCGGTACTGGCGCAGCTTGGCGTCGAGGCCGAGGAGCTTGCGCAGGGCGGAGTCGAGGCGGCCGGCCCCGCTGGCCCTGCGCTGCTGGAACTTCTCGCGGATCTCGGCGACCGAGGGCACCACCTGCGGGCCGACGCCGTCCATGACGAAGTCGGCGTGGCCCTCCAGGAGGGACATGACGGCGGTGAGCCGGGCCAGGATCTCGCGCTGCTCGGGGGTCTGCACGAGCTCGACGAGGGAGCGGCCCTCGTCGCCGTGCTCGGCGTCGGGGCGGGCTCCCGCGAAGGACTGGGCGGCCTCCCGGATGCGCTCCAGCACGGTCGCCGGGTCCACCTCGGTGGCGCCCAGGAACGTCTGGATTTCGCCTTCGAGGTGCTCCCGCAGCCACGGGACGGCCGTGAACTGTGTACGGTGCGTCTCCTCGTGCAGGCAGACCCACAGCCGGAAGTCGTGCGGGTTCACCTCCAGCTCGCGCTCGACGTGCACGATGTTGGGGGCGACGAGCAGCAGCCGGCCGCCACCGGCCGAGGCCGGCAGGTCGCGCGAGGCCGGGGCGAAGGTCTCGTACTGGCCGAGGACCCTGGAGGCCAGGAAGCTCAGCAGCATGCCCAGCTCGACGCCGGTGACCTTGCCGCCGACCGCGCCGAGCACGGCTCCGCCGGGGGCGCCCGCGCGGCGCTCCTGCATCTTGCCGAGGAGCGGCTGGAGCAGCTCGCGGAACCCGGCGACGTTGGCCTTGACCCAGCCGGCCCGGTCGACGACCAGGACGGGGGTGTCGGGGACGGCGGACCCTTCCGGGATCATCCTGGTGAACTCGCGCACGTGCCGTTCCGAGATCCTGGCGTGCCCGCGCAGCTCCGCGACGACCGCCCGTGCCTCGTCCCGGGTGACCTCCGGCCCGGGACGCACCAAGCGGGTCGCGGTCGCGACCGCGAGGTTCCAGTCGACCATCTCCGCACCACTGATGCTCGTCATGCGTCAACCGTACGTGGGCGGGGCGCCCTGCGGACCCCCTCAGGCCCGGCCCGGACGGACCTACGACGTGGCCGCGACGGCTGCGGCCAGCTTGTCGAGGGCCTTCTCCGCGCCCTCGGGGCCGGGGCTGTTCGCGGTCAGGAAGGCGAAGGCGAGCAGGCGGCCGGAGGAGTCGACGACGGTCCCGGAGAGGGAGTTCACGCCGGTCAGGGTGCCGGTCTTGGCGCGGAGCAGGCCGGCGGCCGGTGAGGTGCCCGCGTTGCGGCCGCGCAGGGTCCCGGTGAAGCCGGCGACGGGCAGTCCGGTCAGGACCGGCCGCAGCTCCGGGCGCTGCGGGTCGGCGGCCTTGGCGAGGAGGCCGGTCAGCAGGCCGGCGCTGACCTTGTCGGCGCGGTTCAGGCCGCTGCCGTCGGCGAAGCGGGAGCCCGCGGTGTCGACCCCGAGGGCGGCGAGCCTGGCGGCGACGGCCTTCTCGGCGCCCTCGAAGCTGGCGGGCTGCCCGGAGGCGAGGGCGGTCTGGCGGGCGAGGGCCTCGGCGATGTCGTTGTCGCTGTTGGTCAGCATCCGCTCGACGAGCCCGGCCACCGGGGTGGACAGGGTGGTGGCGAGCGGCTGGGCGGACTGGGCCGTACCGGCAGCGGCGGCCTTCGTCTTGGCGGGCTCGCCGGTGACCTTGATGCCGCGCTCGGTGAGCAGCGTCCTGAAGGCGCGGGCGGCGTCCCTGGACGGGTCCTCGGCCCGGTCCACGGGCCCGGAGGTCGAGTCGTCGGGGCGGCCCTCGTCGGCCGTCAGGGCGGTCACGAGAGCGATGTTGGGGTTGACGCCGATCGGGTGGCGGGCGGGGCCGGTGTAGAGGCTGTCGTCGTAGCCGAGGGTCACGGTGTCGGTTCCGGCGGCCTTGAGCGCCTGCGCGGTGTCGGCGGCGAGCGCGACGAGGCTGCCGCCGGATCCGGCGGGGCTCTTCTTCTTCGCGGTGAGGGAGGGGTCGCCGCCGCCGACCAGGACGATCTGTCCGGGGGCCGCGCCGGGCACGACGGTGGTCCTGATCCGGTGCTCGGGCCCGAGCACGGCCAGCGCGGCGGCGGCGGTGACGATCTTGACGGTGGAGGCGGGGGTCATGGCGTCCCGCGCCCCGGACTCGTAGAGCACCTGCCCGGTGGCGGTGTCGACGACGGAGGCGGTACGGACGGTGCCGAGCGCGGGGTCGGCGAGCAGCGGCTTGAGGGCGGCGGCGAGCTTCCCGGACGCGGCGGGGGCGGCCGCCTGCCCCTGCGGGATGCCGGGGCCGATCGCGCCGAGCACCCCGGGGGCGCTGGGCGCGGCCTCCGGCAGCAGCCCGGAGCCGGGCCCGCGGCCGTGATCTGCGCCACCCGTAAGGCCCCAGGAGGCGGCCCTGTCCCGCTCGGCCTTACGCTGGCCGGAGTCCCACGGACCGGCGGCGGCCACCGCTGCCACCGACAGGGCGAGGCCGGCGACGGCCGCACCCGCGATGAGCTGCCACGACTTGACCAATGGCACCTCGGACCAGCCCCTTTCGCGATCACACATATGCGTGAGGGACACTTAACCACTGCGTCTTGCCGCGAGCATGGCACCCCACCCGGCTGGAGCGGGGCGGTCGCGCACGCAGGTGAATCAAACGCAGTCTCGAAGCAATGAAGCTGATCATGGAGGAGCAGGACGTGGAGTTCGACGTCACCATCGAGATCCCCAAGGGTTCGCGGAACAAGTACGAGGTGGACCACGAGACCGGCCGGATCCGTCTGGACCGTCGCCTCTTCACCTCGACCAGCTACCCGGCCGACTACGGCTTCGTCGAGAACACCCTCGGCGAGGACGGCGACCCGCTGGACGCGCTGGTCATCCTGGACGAGCCGACCTTCCCCGGCTGCCTGATCAAGTGCCGCGCCATCGGCATGTTCCGCATGACGGACGAGGCGGGCGGCGACGACAAGCTGCTCTGCGTGCCGGCCTCGGACCCGCGTGTCGAGCACCTGCGCGACATCCACCACGTCTCCGAGTTCGACCGCCTGGAGATCCAGCACTTCTTCGAGGTCTACAAGGACCTGGAGCCGGGCAAGTCGGTCGAGGGCGCGAACTGGGTCGGCCGCACCGAGGCCGAGGCCGAGATCGAGGCCTCGTACAAGCGCCTCGAGGCGCAGGGTGGTCACCACTGAGCTCGCGCTCGGCGGTAACGGGCCGGGGGACTCCCCCGCGCCCCTTGTGACATGGCGGGCGGCACCCCTGGCGGGGTGCCGCCCGCTGTCGCGTTTCCGGGCAGGTGCGACCTGGCTTCGCCAGGGAGCGAAGGGTTCCGCATACTGATACGGCAGGTGATCACGGACTGGAGGACGCGTGGCGGAGGCCGACGGGGCAGAGGACAGGAAGCCCCAGTCCGACGAGGCGCACAGCGCCTTCACGCCGCCGCCCGGGATGGAGCCGGAGGCCCTCGACGACGACCAGCCCACCTCGGAGTTCGCCCGTCCGGCCGGCGCCGAGCCGGTGCAGCCCGAGCCCGAGGGTTCGGCCTTCGCCACCCCGGCCACCTACAGCGCCGCGCACTCCCCGCCCGCCTACACCCCCGGCCAGGACTTCCACGTCGTCCAGCTGAAGGAATCCCCCTGGCAGGACCGCATGCGCACGATGCTGCGCATGCCGGTCGACGTGCGTCCCGTACCGGACCTCGTGCAGCGGCCGAGCGAGGCCGGGCCCGCCGTGGGCCGCGTGCTCGACCTGACCCTGCGCATCGGCGAACTGCTGCTCGCGGGCGGCGAGGGCGCCGAGGACGTGGAGGCCGCCATGTTCGCGGTGACCCGCTCCTACGGGCTGGACCGCTGCGAGCCCACCGTCACCTTCACCTTGCTGTCGATCACCCACCAGCCCTCGCTGGTGGACCACCCGGTCTCGGCGAACCGGACCGTGCGCCGCCGCGGCACCGACTACAACCGGCTCTCGGCCGTCTACCGGCTCGTCGACGACATCAGCGCCCCGGAGATCGACATCTCGCTGGAGGAGGCCTACCGGCGCCTCGCCGAGATCCGCCGCAACCGCCACCCGTACCCCGGCTGGATGCTCACTTGCGCCGCCGGGCTGCTCGCCGGCGCCGCCTCCACCCTGGTCGGCGGCGGGGTGCTGGTGTTCATCGCGGCGGCGCTCGGCGCGATCCTCGGCGACCGGCTGGCCTGGCTGTGCGCCGGCCGCGGGCTGCCGGAGTTCTACCAGTTCGTGGTCGCGGCCATGCCGCCGGCCGCGATCGGGGTGGCGCTGAACATGACCGCGATCGACGTCAAGGCGTCCGCGGTGATCACCGGCGGACTCTTCGCGCTGCTGCCCGGGCGGGCCCTGGTCGCGGCCGTGCAGGACGGCCTGACCGGCTTCTACATCACCGCCTCCGCCCGGCTGCTGGAGGTCATGTACCTCTTCATCGGCATCATCATGGGCGTGCTGGTCGTGCTCTACGTCGGCCTGCAGTTCGACGCCTCGCCCCGGCCGGAGGAGGTCCTGGAGATCCAGCAGCGGCCGCTGATCCAGATCGCGGCCTCGATGGTGCTGGTCTTCACCTTCGCGATCCTGCTCCAGCAGGAACGTTCCACCGTTCTGATCGTGACCCTCAACGGCGGGGTCGCCTGGGTCACCTTCGGCGCCCTGCACTACGCGGGCGAGATCCCGCCCGTGCCGTCCACCGCCATCGCCGCCGGGCTGGTCGGCCTCTTCGGGCAGCTCTTCTCCCGCTACCGGTTCGCTTCCGCCCTGCCGTACACGACCGCGGCCATCGGGCCGCTGCTGCCCGGCTCGGCGACGTACTACGGGCTGCTGCTGATCGCCGAGAACCGGCTGAACGAGGGGCTGGGCTCCCTGGTGAACGCGGCGGCCATCGCGCTGGCCATCGCCATCGGGGTCAACCTGGGGTCGGAGACGTCCCGGCTGTTCATGCGGATCCCGGGGGCCGCGAGCGCCGCGAAGCGCCGTGCGGCGAAGCGGACCCGAGGCTTCTAGCCCGGCTGGGTACACGTACGCCCCACCGGCACTTGCGTGCCTGTGGGGGCGTACGTGACGGCTCACCGATCGGGGCGGCGGGGCCGGAGCGGGCTAGCGCTTCGCGTGGCGGCCGCGGGTGCCCGGGGCCTGGGGGCCCGAGCCGTCGACGGCGGCGGCCTCGGCGTGCGGCTCGGCGCCGCCGTTCGCCTTGTTCTCCTTGCGGGCCTTGAGCACCTCGAAGATCACCGGGATGACCGAGATCAGGACGATGGCCACCAGGATCGGCTCGACGTTCGTCTTGATGAACTCGATCTGGCCGAGCCAGTACCCCGCCATCGTGACACCCGCGCCCCAGCCGATGCCGCCGATGACGTTGTACGTCAGGAAGGTGCGGTACTTCATCGAGCCGGCGCCGGCGACCATCGGCGCGAAGGTACGGATGATCGGCACGAAACGGGCGAGCACGATGGCCTTCGGGCCGTGCCGGTCCATGAACTCGTGCGCCTTGTCGAGGTTCTCCCGCTTGAAGAGCTTGGACTTCGGCCGGTTGAAGATCTTCGGCCCGAAGAACTTGCCGATCATGTAGCCGACCTGGTCACCGATGATCGCGGCGGCCACGATCAGGGTGCAGACCAGCCACAGCGGCTGCTTGATGTACTGCCCGTCCGCGACCAGCAGGCCCGCCGTGAACAGCAGGGAGTCGCCGGGCAGGAACGCGAAGAGTCCCGACTCGGCGAAGACGATGACCAGGATGCCGATCAGGCCGAAGTGCGAGATCAGGTAGTCCGGGGACAGCCACTCAGGGCCGAGCGCAATCGTGTACACGGGTTCCGGACTCTCCTGGATCGGGGGGCGTGCCGGGGGCAGCAGGCGGTTGCGGGCAAGGTAAAGGCAGTCTCAATTATCAACGCACACGACCCCCTCCCGGTTCCAGGTACCGGAGGGGGTCGGATGCGTGACCTTTCACCTACACCTTGCGCACCGCGTTGGCCAGGATCGCGTCCCGCAGGTGCTCGGCGAGACCCGGCTTCATGGAGTCGTAGAACTCCTTGAACCGCTCGTCCGCCACGTACATCTCACCGAGCCCCGTGTGGATCTCGTACGAGCAGTCGTAGTACCAGGTGCTGATGTGCCGGCGGTGCTCCTCGGCCAGGTCCATCGCCGCCCCGCCGTCAGCGGGCTCGCCGGCGTCCATCAGGGCCGCGTACCGGACGCTCCACTCGGCGACCTCGTCCTGGATCCGCCGCCAGTCCTCCTTGGTGTAGGTGGCGACCCGCCGCTGCGACTCCGCGTAGGCCTCGGTGCCGCCCCAGCGCTGCTCCGCCTCCTCGGCGTACTGCTCGGGGTCCTTGTCCCCGAAGACCTCGAACCGCTCCTCGGGCGTGAGGTTGATGCCCATCTTCTTCGCCTCCATGGCGTGCTCAACGGCCTTGGCCATCTGCTGGAGCCGGGCGATCCGGTCGGTCAGCAGGGCGTGCTGCCGGCGCAGATGCTCCCGCGGATCCGATTCCGGGTCGTCCAGCAGGACCGCGACCTCGTCGAGGGGGAAGCCGAGCTCCCGGTAGAACAGGATCCGCTGCAGCCGGTCCAGGTCGGCGTCGTCGTACCGCCGGTGACCCGCGTGGCTGCGGCCGCTCGGGGAGAGCAGACCGATCTCGTCGTAGTGGTGCAGGGTGCGCACCGTGACTCCGGCGAATCCGGCGACCTGGCCCACGGAGTAGCCCATCGTCCCGTCCTCTCCTCTGGTTGGGTACGCCCTTCACTGTGGGCCCTCACGTGGCGTGAGGTGCAAGTCCCCGCCCCGGGCCTACCGGCTCAGGCCGCGGAACCGCGCCACCGCCAGCGGGAAGAAGACCGCCAGCAGCAGGACCGGCCAGCCGACGGCGAGCAGGGCGGCGTGGTCGGAGGCCCAGGACGGGGAGGACGCCGCCGGGTTGCCGAACAGGTCGCGGACGGCGGTGGCCGTCGCCGACATCGGGTTCCATTCCACCACCGTCCCCAGCCAGCCCGGCATGGCCTCCGGCGTGGCGAAGGCGTTGGAGAGGAAGCCCACCGGCCACACCAGGATCTGGACCGCCTGCACCATCTCCGGCCGGCCCGCGACCATGCCCAGGAAGATCCCGATCCACAGCATCGCGAAGCGCAGGAGCAGGAGCAGGACGAAGGCCAGCAGCGCGGCCGCGGGCGAGCCGTGCCAGCGCCAGCCGAGCAGCAGGCCGACGCCCGCCAGGACCGCGAGTCCCACGGCCGACTGGAGCATGTCCGCCGCGCTGCGGCCGACCAGTACCGCCGCGGAGGACATCGGCATGGCGCGGAACCGGTCGATCACCCCCTTGCCCAGGTCCTGGGTGACCGCCGTCATCGTCGCCTCCAGCCCGAAGGCCATGGTCAGCGCGAGCATGCCGGGCACGAGGAACTCGACGTACTCGCCGTCGATGCCGCGTCCGCCGCCGACCAGGAAGCCGAACATCAGCAGCAGCATCACGGGGAAGACGAGTCCGACGACCATCTGCACCGGCTGCCGCGCCCAGTGGGCGAGCTCGCGCCGGGTCATCGTCCAGGAGTCCACGGCCACCCAGCCCGCCGCGGCCATCGTGTGCTGCGTCATGCGGCCACCTCCGTGGTGTTCGTACGGTCCGTCAGGTGCAGGAAGACCTCGTCGAGCGTGGGCCGCCGGACCGAGAGGTCCGCCGCCTCGATGCCCGCCCCCTCCAGCGCGCGCAGGGTCAGGGCCAGGCCCGCCATGCGGTCCTCCACCGGAAAGCCCAGGGTGAGGGAGTCCGGGTCCACGGCCGGGTCCGGCAGCAGCGCCGCCGCCTGCGCGAGCCGCGCCGCGTCCCGCAGGACGACGACGATCCGGTCCGGTCCGACGCGGGACTTCAGCTCGTCGGCCGTGCCCTCGGCCGCCACCCGCCCGGCGTCGATGAGCGTGATGCGGTCGGCCAGCTGGTCGGCCTCCTCCAGGTACTGCGTGGTCAGCAGGACGGTCGTGCCGCCGCCCACGAGGGAGCGGACCGCGCTCCACACCTCGGCACGGCCGCGCGGGTCGAGCCCGGTGGTCGGCTCGTCGAGGAAGAGCACCTCGGGGTCGGTGATCAGGGACGCCGCGAGGTCGAGCCGGCGCCGCATGCCGCCGCTGTACTGCTTCACCGGCTTGCGGCCGGTGTCCGCGAGGCCGAAGCGGTCCAGCAGCGCGTCGGCCCGCGGCCCGGCCCGGCGCGCGCCCAGGTGGTGGAGGCGGCCGAACATCTCCAGGTTCTGCCGCCCGGACAGTTCCTCGTCGAGCGCCGCGTGCTGGCCGAGCAGGCCGATCCGGGCGCGGACGGCCGCCGGGTCCTTCCGTACGTCGTGCCCCGCCACCCGGACCACGCCCTCGTCGTGCCGGAGCAGGGTGCTCATGATGCGGACCGCCGTGGTCTTCCCGGCCCCGTTGGGGCCGAGCACGGCGTGCACCGTGCCGCGTGTCACCTCCAGGTTCAGCCCGGCCAGGGCGGGCCGGTCCGCGTACCGCTTGTGGACACCTTCGACGAAGATCGCCAACGCGCTTCCAACTCCTCACGCTCAGCTCATTAGTCAAATTTGATTAGCAGAGCGCCAAGGTACTGCCCGGAATCGGGCTAGTCAAACTTGATTAGCGGCGCCTTACGCGTACGGGTTCTCCTGGCCGTCCGCCAGGACCCCGAGGAAGGGGTCGCCGCCCTCGCCCGCGAAGGAGTACGCGCCCGCCTCGATCCGCGCGATCAGCCCACGGGTCCACTCCGCCTCGGCGTCCGCGGAATGGACCCAGCGGTGCATGATCTCGCCGATGTGCCCCAGCGCCTGGGGGCCCTCCTCGGGCGTGTAGTAGTCCGTCACCGACGTCCGCCAGGCCGCCAGCTTCGCCAGCCGCTCCCCCAGCAGGGTCAGGACCTCGGCCCGGGGCAGGTCGACCATGAAGCCGATCGCCGCCGAGAGGAGGTCCGTCTTCTGGTCGAACGCCGCCAGGGCCTCGCGGAGCAGCTTGAAGTACTCCTCGCGGCCCGCGTCCGTCACCTCGTACTCCGTGCGCGGCGGACCGCCCGCGGCGCTCGGCGCCACCTCGTGGGCGTGCAGGACGCCCTGCTTCGCCATCTGCTTGAGCGCGTGATAGATCGAGCCGGGCTTGGTGTTGGACCACTCGTGGGCGCCCCAGTACTCCAGGTCGTTGCGCACCTGGTACCCGTGCGCCCGCCCGTGCTGGCGGACCGCGCCGAGGACGAGAAGCCTGATCGCTGACATGCGGCCAGGCTAGTGGCCGGGCCCTCAGCCCATGGCGCGGGTGCCGTCCAGGGACTCCCGGATGATGTCCGCGTGGCCCGCGTGCCGGGCGAACTCCTCCACCAGGTGCAGGAGCATCCAGCGCATCGAGACCTTGCCGTCCTTGGGGAACCAGGGCGCCGGCGGGAGCGGGAAGGTGTCGTCGAGGCTGGGCACGGCCGCGATGAAGGCCTCCGTCTCCTTCACCACCCCGTCCCAGAAATCGAGTACGTCCGGGATGGACTCGCCCTCGACCAGGTGGAAGGCCTCGCCCCAGCTCTCTTCGTCGCGCTGCCGTGTGTTCGGGACCTGCTGGGCCATCCGCAGCCAGGACAGCTCGCATTCCGCCGCGTGCTTGAGCAGCCCCGACAGGGAGAGCTCGCTGACGCTGGGTCGGCTCGCCGCCTGCTTCTCGGTCAGTCCCTGCGCCGCCTCGCGCAGCGCGACCCGCTGGGACTCGACGAAGGAGAGGAGCGTGCCGCGCTCGTCGCCGAGCACCTCGGTGGAAATCTGAGCCATGACCGGACCGCCTCTTCGTGTGGAGTGCCGGGGGCTTTCCCCCCGACACCTCACACGCTACGGAGCCTTCAGGTCAGCTCCTGTCCTAGATGGCGCCTCAGTTCGGGGAAATCTCCCCGTCCGGCCGAATCGCGGGCAGCGCGCCGGCGGGCTGCGGGAGCAGGGCCTTGGAGAGGTCCTGCCTGCCCGTCGGGTCCAGCCCGTACATCGCCTCGTAGATGCTGCGGACCGCCGGTCCCGACGCACCCGATCCGGTGCCGCCCTGGGAGATCGTCATGACGATCGCGTAATCCTCGGTGTAGGAGGCGAACCACGAGGTGGTCTGCTTGCCCTGGACCTCGGCCGTGCCCGTCTTGGCGTGCATCGGGATCTGCTTCTGCGGCCAGCCGCCGAAGCGCCAGGCGGCGCTGCCGTTGGTGGCCACGCCGGCGAGGGCCTCGTCGATGTCGTCGCGGGTCTTGCGGTCCATCGGCAGCTTGCCCTGCTCCTTCGGCGCGATCTCCTGGACCGACTTGCCGTCGGCGCTGACGATCGCCTTGCCGACGCTGGGCTGGTGGAGGGTGCCGCCGTTGGCGATGGCCGCGTAGACGGAGGCCATCTGGACCGGGGTGACGAGGGTGTCGCCCTGACCGATCGAGTAGTTGATGGCGTCGCCCTCGCGCATCTGGTTGCCCTGCCGGCAGTTCTCGTAGGCGATCTTCTCGGCGAAGCTGCCGTTCTTCTTGCCGTCCCGGCACCAGGCGTCCTTGTTCGCCTCGAAGAAGTCCTGCTTCCACTTGCGGTCGGGGACCCGGCCGGGCACCTCGTTCGGCAGGTCGATGCCGGTGCGCTTGCCCAGCCCGAACTCGTGCGCCGTCTTGAGGAACCAGTCGTTCGGGTCCTTCTTCGGCTTGATGCCGCCGTCCTTCTTCCACTCCTGGTCCGCGAGGGCGTAATAGACCGTGTCGCAGGAGACCTCAAGGGCCCGGCCGATGGTGATGTCACCGTGGCCCTGCGACTCGAAGTTCGTGAAGGTCTGGCTGCCGACCGAGTAGGAGCTGGGGCAGGGGTAGCGTTTGTCGAACGGGTACCCGGCGTTGACCGCGGCGGTCGAGGTGACCACCTTGAAGATGGAGCCCGGCGCCGCCTGGCCCTGGATGGCCCGGTTCAGCAGCGGATAGTTGGACTCCTTGTCGGTGAGGCCGGCGTAGTCCTTGGCGGAGATCCCGCCCACCCAGGCGTTCGGGTCGTAGGTCGGGTTCGAGGCCATCGCGACGATGCGGCCCGTCTTGGTCTCCATCACCACGACGGCGCCCGAGTCGGCCTCGTAGTTCCTGCGGGTGTTCTTGTCGTACGTCTTGCGGGCTTCGACCATCGCGTGGTTCAGCTCGCGCTCGGCCACCGCCTGCACCCGCGAGTCGATCGAGGTCACGATGTTCGAGCCGGGCTGCGCCGGATCGGTCTCGCCCTGCCCGATGACCCGGCCGAGGTTGTCCACCTCGTAACGGGTGATGCCCGCCTTCCCGCGCAGCTCCTTGTCGTACGTGCGCTCCAGGCCGGAGCGGCCCACCTGGTCGGAGCGCAGGTACGGCGAGTCCGACTTCTTGGCCTTGGCGATCTCCTCGTCGGTGACCGGCGAGAGGTAGCCCAGCACTTGGGAGGTGTTGGCCTCGTCCGGGGCCGCGTAGCGCCGCAGGGCGGTCGCCTCGGCGGTGATGCCCGGGAAGTCCTCGGGGTGCTCGCGGATCTGCAGGGCCTGTTCGGTGGTCGCCTCGTCACTGACCGGGATCGGCTGGTACGGGGACCCGTTCCAGCAGGGCTGCTTCGTCTTGGAGTCGCACAGCCGGACCTTGTCGATGACCTCCTGGGCGTCCACGCCGAGGACCCCGGCGAGCCGGGTCAGCACGGACTTGCCCTTGTCCTTCATGGCCAGCAGCTCGGTGCGGCTGGCGGAGACCACGAGGTGGGTGGCGTTGTCGGCGAGCGGGACCCCGCGCGAGTCGAGGATCGAGCCGCGCACGGCGGGCTGGACCACCTGCTGGACGTGGTTGTTCTTCGCCTCGTCCGTGTACTCCTGGCCATTGCGTATCTGGAGGTACCAGAGCCGGCCGCCCAGGGTGAGCAGCAGCGAGAAGACCACGATCTGGATGACGACGAGCCGGTTCTGGACCCGAGGGGTCCGGCCGGTCTCCGGTATGTTGCTCAACGCTGATCTCCCCCGGACGCATGCCGTACGCCCGGCTGAGTCTAGAACGGGAAGCGGCTCCGCCCGTGCTGCACAGAGATCCACTTTTGGGTGGTGAAGGCCTCGACCGTGGCCTCGCCGTTGAGTCTGCCCAGGCCGGAGGCTTTCTCACCGCCGAATGCGGCCAGCGGTTCGTCCCCGATCGTGGAGTCGTTGACGTGCATCATGCCCGTCTCGATGCGCTGCGCGAAGCGGACGCCCCGCTCCACGTCCCGGGTGTGGACGGCGCCGCTCAGGCCGTACGGGGTCGCGTTGGTCAGCCGTACGGCCTCGTCCTCGCCGTCGAAGACCACGAGCAGGGCCACCGGACCGAAGATCTCCTGCCCCAGCAGCGGGGAGTCCTCGGGGAGCCCGGCGAGCACCGTCGGTTCGACGAGGTTGCCGCGCGTAGACCCCCGGACGAGCGCCTGCGCGCCGGATTCCACGGCCTGGTCCACGAGCGCGGTCAGGGCATCGGCCTGGAAGGAGTTGATCAGCGGGCCGATGTGGGTGTCGGCCTCGTGCGGGTCGCCGGTCTTCAGACCGCGCACGCGGGCGACGAACTTCTCCGTGAACTCCTCGGCCACGGAGGCGTCGACGAGGATGCGGTTGGCGGCCATGCAGACCTGGCCCTGGTAGACGAAGCGGCTGAAGACGGCCGCGTCCACCGCGTAGTCGAGGTCGGCGTCGTCGAGGACGACCAGCGCGCTGTTGCCGCTGAGTTCCAGGACCGTGCGCTTGAAGTGGCGGGCGGCGACCGCCCCGACGTGCCGGCCGACGCGGTCCGACCCCGCGAAGGAGATGACCTTGGGGACGGGGTGGGTCAGGAGCGCGTCGCCTATCTCGGCTATGTCGGTGACCAGGACGTTCAGCAGGCCGGCCGGCAGTCCCGCTTCCTCGAAGATCTTGGCTATGAGCCCGCCGCCGACGACCGGGGCGTTCTGGTTCGGCTTGATGACGACCGCGTTGCCCAGCGCCAGCGCCGGGGCGATCGACTTCAGCGTCACCAGGAAGGGGAAGTTGAAGGGGCTGATCACGGTGACGACGCCGACGGGGAGCCGCTGGACGCGGTTCTCCTTGCCCTCGACCGGCGAGGCGAGGATCCTGCCCTCGGGCCGGACGGCCAGCTGGATCGACTCGCGGATGAACTCCTTGGCGAGGTAGACCTCGTACTCGGCCTTGGGACGGGTCCCGCCGAGCTCGTCGATCATCGCCTCGACGATCTCCTTCTCGCGCTCCTCGGTGATCCGAAGGGCACGCTCCAGGACCGCGCGTCTGATGTACGGGCTCGTGGCCGCCCACTCCGACTGGGCGCGCTCGGCGCCGCGGTAGGCCTGGTCCACCTGCTCGACGGTGGCCACGGTGATGGCCGCGAGCTTCTCCCCGTTGTACGGGTTGACGTCGATGATGTCCCACGAACCGGTGCCGGCCAGCCATTCGCCGTCGATGTACTGGTGAGCCAGGTCGCTGAATATGGACATGCCATCCCTTACTGCGAGCGCGCACCCGTGCGCTGCACCGGAGACCGATCGGTCATCATGCACTGATCAGACGTCATACTACGTGCGAATCAAGACAGTTGGAGCAGGCCACGGAGAAGATCCCTGGTCCGGTCGGGGTCGGGGCAGTCGGCCTGGAGCCGCTCCATCGCCCGCCCGTACTGGCCCACTTCCTCGTCTTTGTCCAGGTAGAGGGCGCTGGTGAGCTGTTCCAGATAGACGATGTCCTGGAGGTCCGACTCGGGGAAGCGCAGCAGGGTGAAGGCTCCGCTCTCGCCCGCGTGTCCGCCGAAGGAGAAGGGCATCACCTGGAGCTGCACGTTGGGCCGCTGGGAGACCTCGATGAGGTGCTCCAGCTGGCCGCGCATGACGTCGCGGTCGCCGTACGGGCGGCGCAGCGCGGCCTCGTCCAGGACGGCGTGGAAGACCGGGGCGTTCTCGGAGACGAGGACCTTCTGCCGCTCCAGGCGCAGGGCCACGCGGCGGTCGATCTCGGCGGCGGTGGCACCCGGCATGCCGCGGCTGACGACGGCGTGGGCGTAGGCCTCCGTCTGCAGCAGGCCGTGGACGAACTGGACTTCGTAGATCCGGATGAGCGAGGCGGCGCCCTCCAGGCCGATGTACGTCTGGAACCAGCCCGGCAGCACGTCGCCGTAACTGTGCCACCAGCCCGTCGCGTTGGCCTCGCGCACCAATCCCAGCAGGGAATCGCGCTCCGCGGTGTCCGTGACCCCGTAGAGCGTCAGGAGGTCCTCTACGTCCCTTGCCTTGAAGCTCACCCTTCCCAACTCCAAGCGGCTGATCTTCGATTCGGATGCGCGGATCGAGTAGCCGGCCGCCTCACGGGTGATGCCGCGGGATTCTCGGAGTCGCCTGAGCTGGGAGCCCAGGAGGATGCGGCGCACCACAGAACCGCTTGCTTCTGCGGTCACTAGTACTGCCCTCCCCATCGCATTGGCGTGCGCGTGGTGTGCGCGTGCGTCGCGGGGCCCCCGTACCCCAGGGCCCGCAGTCTGCCACCAAAACGCATCGGCCCGTACTCGTTCTGTAACGGAATCCCGCCTCCGGGAGAAGAAGTCCGTAAGTATGCGTAGGAAGAAATGAGCAAGAACCGTCACGGGAGTGGACAGGTCCGGCGCGTGCACGTGCATCTGCCCTTGCATCCGGCACGCGCATTCGGAACGATGGTCCCCGCGCACCTGCGTGCTCTTCGCGCCGGCGCCGGACCCACCCCGCAGTTCTCTTTGGACAAAGCCGCCGCTTCGTCCGCGAATCCCGGGAGTGCCTCGCATGGGGACGAATGGATCGACCATGCTCGAGCCGTTACGGCAGGGGCTTCCCCCGGTCGACCCCACGGCTGTCTCCGGGTCCGCCTCCTGCGCTCTGCCCGCACGGTTCGACGCGGTGCGGGGCGCGCGCACTTTCACCCGGTCGACGCTCTCCCAGTGGGACCTCGACGACCGCTTCGACGATGTGGCCCTCGTCGTCTCCGAACTCGTCACCAACGCGTTGCGCCATGCCCTGCCGGACGACGCGCGGGGCGCGGACGCCGAGCCGGAGCCGCCGGTACGGCTGCACCTGATGCGGTGGAGCACCCGGCTGGTGTGCGCGGTGCGCGACCCCAGCGAGGACCGGCCCGGCGGGGCCTTCTCACCGGAGCGCACGGAGGAGAACTTCGACCTGGAGTCCGGGCGCGGGCTGTTCCTGGTGGACTCGTACAGCGACAGCTGGGGCTGGCACCCGCTCGCGGGGCGGCTCACCGGCAAGGTGGTCTGGGCACTCTTTTTGCTCCAGGACTGACGCGCCGGCGCGAGTGGCCCCCGGCGCGGCACACGGCGCGGACACAAGACAACTGGCCGGGATCGATCATTGCGATCGGTCCCGGCCAGTGCACGTGCATGGCTTGATGAATGCGCTGTTCCGTCAGCCGATCAAGTGATCGAACTCGCCGTCCTTGACGCCCAGGAGCAGGGCCTGTATCTCGGCCGGCGTGTAGACGAGCGCCGGTCCGTCCGGAAAGCGCGAATTGCGCATGGCGACGTCGCCGCCCGGCAGCTTCGCGAACTCCACGCAGGAACCCTGCGAGTTGCTGTGTCTGCTCTTCTGCCACGTCAGCTCAAACAAGGAAGCGAGTTCTGCAGCTGCCATCCCGTTGTACGCGTGGTCCACAGGAAGCCCCCGATAGTGCAGATGTCAACTCCTCCGGATCATAGCTGTGTTCAATGGCTCCTGCACGGGCAGATGCACGTGCACGCGGGGTGGTCCGTTGATCACAGACAGGTCCTGGTCGCCCGGTGCAGCGCCTCCCGGGCGAGCCGGCGTGCGGCCCGCAGGGGCGCGCCGGTGAGGAGGTCCGCCGTGTCGGGGGACTTGAGGACCGCCGGCGACGGCGCGGGCAGGCGCACCGGTCCCCCGTGCCGGATCGCGTGCGCGGCCGCGTCCAGGACCGACCCGGCGGCGGCGAGCAGTTCCCGTACGCGGTCCCGGCCGGGGCCCTCGGCGGGCGCCCCGACGGCCGGATCGGCTGGGGGGGGCGGAGGACGACCCGAGGCCCTGACGGCTACCGGGGCAGCGGCTTGCGCCTGCCGCCCATGTGGGCGCGGTCGGCGGCGGCCGTGCCGTCCTCCCAGCCCGCGTGGTCGGTGGCGCCCCGCAGCCGGGTGGTCGTGGTGCGGGGGAACATCTCGTCCGCCCGCGAGGTGACGGCGACGTCCCGCGCCACGAGAGCAGGCAGGTTGTCCGGGGCCTCGCTCGCCGCGTGTTCGGCCGTCTCGGCGAGCCGGTGGCCGAGCCGGCTGGCGTAGGCGAGCAGGAAGGACTGCCGGAAGGTCTTCGTCCGCTTGCGCCCGCCCGAGCGCTGCGCGGCCTCGGCGCGGGTCATCGCCGCCGTGCCCTGGACGAGCAGCGAGGTGTAGAGCAGCTCGACCGCCTCCAGGTCGCTCTCGAAGCCGACCACCGTGGAGAACTCGAAGCCGCTGTTCCAGACCGCCCGGCAGCGGTTGGCGGTGGCCACCGCGTCGAGCAGCACCGCCTTCGCCTCCTCGTACGGCGGCTCCACGCCGATCCGGCAGGCCCCGGGCACCTGCGCCGGTCCCTTGCCGCTCGCCGCGAGCAGCGCCTCGTCGACGGTGTGCCGGGCCATCAGCTCCTGGGCCTTGGCGCTGAGCGCCTCCGCCTCCTCCGGGAAGGTGGTCGCCTCCGCCTTGGCGAGCAGCGCCCGGATCCGGCCCAGCATGCGCGGCTCGATGTGCGCGTGCTCCAGGGCGTCGGCGGCCGGGTCCCCGGGAACCGGACCCACCGGTTCGATGGAGGGCAGCCGGATCAGCAGCCGCAGCACCTCCAGGAAGGCGGTGGCCAGCGTGAACCGGTCCGCCCGTTCCCGCTGCGCGAGCTGGTCGGCGTACGCGTCGTCGCCCGTCCACCACACCTCGGCGTCGGTCCACCGTTCGGGCAGCCGCGCGTAGCGGCGCGCCTCGGCGGCGATCAGGTCCCCGGTGATCCGCAGGTGCCGCTCGTCGAGGTCCCGCCGGACCAGCCGCAGCACGTCCGCCGGCTGCCACCCCCGCTCCCAGCCCTGCCGTACGTACGCCTCCCCGCGCGCCAGCAGCTCCCGCCCGACCCCGCCCCACTGCCCCTGATCGGCGACGAGCAACGAAGCCCCGGTGTCCAGCCCGGCATCATCCTGGGCATAGAGGGCGGCGGCAAAGGCCCGATCAACGGTCGCGGCAAGGTCTCTCACACCTCCCAGCTTGGCATGAGCGTTCGAGGCGCCAAGCCACGCTCTCCCCACCACTCACGCCCGCCGCGCCACTCCGCCGGCACAGACCCAGCCCCGCCGGCACAGACCCAGCCCCGCCGGCGTTTGAGGCGCGGGGGTCCGGGGGCAGCGCCCCCGGCAACGGCGCCGCACCCGCCCGGCCCGGCAGCCCCGGCCCGGCAGCCCCGGCCCGGCGGGACCACCCCTGTCAGACCCCGGTGGGACACTCGCACCCATGAGCGACCGCGACCCCACCCCCCGCTGGGCCCTCGCCGAGGACGCCGACGGCTGGTGGCACGCGGCCCCCGTACCCCCCTCGGAGGGGCCCCGGCTCCGCGTCCGCGACCCCGCCGACGCGGTCCGCGCCGCCCCGCCCGGCACCCGCTGGGTCTGGCGGTCCACCGCCGCCGTGTACCCCCGCCTGCTCGCGGCCGGCGCCCGCGTCGAGCGCTGCCACGACATCGAGGACGCCGAGCTGCTGCTCCTCGGCCACGAGGGCCGCTTCGGCGAGCCCCGCTCGGCGGCCGCCGCCTGGGCCCGCCTCACCAACGCCCCCGTACCGCCCGATCCACGCCCGCGCGCCGCCGAGCCCCGCGCCCAGGACTCCCTCTTCGACCCGCAGCCGACCCCCGTTCCCCTGGACGCCCTCCTCGCCGTCCACGCCGACCAGGCGAAACGGCTCGACGCCACCGCCCACCCCGACCGGATGCGGCTGCTCACCGCCGCCGAGTCCGCGGCCTTCCTCGTCGCCGCCGAGATGAACCGCGCGGGCCTGCCCTGGCGGGCCGACGTGCACCGCGCCCTGCTGACCGAACTGCTCGGCGAGCGGTACGCGGGCGGCGGGGAGCCCCGGCGCCTCGCCGAGCTGGCCGACCGCGTCTCGGCCGCCTTCGGCAGGCGGGTGCGCCCCGACCTGCCGGCCGACGTCATCAAGGCCTTCGCCGAGGCCGGGATCAAGCTCAAGTCCACCCGCCGGTGGGAGATCCAGGAGCTGGACCATCCCGCCGTGGAGCCGTTGATCGCGTACAAGAAGCTGTACCGGATCTACACCGCCCACGGCTGGAGCTGGCTCGCGGACTGGGTGCACGACGGCCGCTTCCGCCCGGAGTTCATCCCCGGCGGCACCCTGACCGGTCGCTGGGTCACCAACGGCGGCGGCGCCCTGCAGATCCCCAAGGTGATCCGCCGGGCCGTGATCGCCGACCCCGGCTGGCGGCTCGTCGTGGCCGACGCCGACCAGATGGAACCGCGCGTGCTCGCCGCGATCTCCCGCGACCCCGCCTTCATGGAGGTGGCGGGGCGGCCGGAGGACCTCTACACCGCCGTCTCCCGGCAGGGCTTCTCCGGCGACCGGGACAAGGCCAAGATCGCCGTCCTCGGCGCCGTCTACGGCCAGACCTCCGGGGACGGCCTGAAGAACCTGGCCGCGCTCCGCCGCCGTTTCCCCCGGGCCGTCGCGTACGTGGACGACGCCGCGAAGGCGGGCGAGGGGGGCCGGCTCGTACGGACCTGGCTCGGCCGCACCTGTCCGCCGCCCGCCTCCGCCCGCGACGACGACGGGGACGGAGGCGGCGACCCGGCCGGGGGCGAGGCCGGGATCCCCCAGGACGGGGACAGCGACAGCTGGACCCCGAGCCACGCCTCCACCAACACCCGGGCCCGCGGCCGGTTCACCCGTAACTTCGTGGTCCAGGGCAGTGCCGCCGACTGGGCGCTGCTGCTGCTCGCGGCCCTGCGGCAGGCGACCGCCGGGATGCGTGCCGAGCTGGTGTTCTTCCAGCACGACGAGGTGATCGTGCACTGCCCGGCCGAGGAGGCCGAGGCCGTCGTGGAGGCGATCCGCGCCGCCGGCGACCGGGCCGGCCGGATCGCCTTCGGCGACACCCCGGTCCGGTTCCCGTTCACCACGGCGGTCGTGGAGTGCTACGCCGACGCCAAATAGCCGCGGGCCTGGGCGGCCGGGTGATGAAACCGCGGCCTAGTTCCGGGTCCGGTTCCACCCCGGTGCGAGCGCGAGCGCCTTCAGCTGGTCCAGCGTCAGCGCGGGTTCCTTGCGGGAGGACGTGCCGCTCTGGTCGGCGGTGTTGAAGGCGGAGACCACCACCCGCAGCCCGTCCATGCGGATCGTGTCCACCTTCCACTCGATCACGCCCCTGCCCTTCTCGCCGGGGCCCTGCGTGACCCGTACCAGGGTGCCGTCCGCCAGCGGGGGCAGATTGGGGCCCGCGAAGCCGGAGTTGGCGGAGTCGCCCCGGTTCTCGCCCACGTTGAGCTGGACCAGGGACTTGCCCTTGCCGTCGTCGAACACGACGTAGCCGTAACGGCCCTCCCCGCCCTTGGAGATGACCGGGATCTCGATCCCCGCCCCGGACAGCAGGTCTTCCAGTGCCTCCACGGCCTGCCGGTCCCGCAGCGCGGTCGGCGACCCGGTCCCGGCCTCCGCCCCCGCCCCCGTCCCCGCCCCCGTCCCGGCCTCCGACCCCGGCTGTACCTCCGGTTCGGCCGCCGGCAGGTCGTTCAGCGCCGGGTACCACAGCTCCGAGGTGACCACGGACTTCAACTGGTCGATCGGCAGGGGCGGGTTGCTCCGGGAGACGGCCGCACCCTTCTCGGCGGGGGCGTTCCACTCGTTCGCCTCGACCATGAAGCCCTGCGGGGTCACGCGCACGGCCCGCCAGACCTTGGTGTCCTCCCGCCGGTCCGTGTACTCGTACCCCTTGTGGAGCATCACCGTCGAGCCGTCCGCCAGCTGCTCGGTCCGGCAGTAGTCGTACTGCTCCAGGTTCTTGTCCCCGCACTGGGTCCCCCCGCGGGCCTGGCTGCCGTCCGGGTCCACCCGGCTGAGGCTGATGCTGACGGCCGCCTTGCCCTTGCCGTCGTCGTACACGCCGGAGGCCGCCGGCACCTGATCCTCAGTCCCGCGCCCCTCCGGCCCGGTCAACCGGCCGCCGGGCAGGAGCGCCCGCAGGTTCGCGATCATCTGCTCGGCCGTGACGGTGCCGGAGCCGGCCCGCGGACCCTTGTCGTCGCCCGTCGGGGACGGCGGCGCCGCCACGTGGACCGCGGTGGCGCCTCCGGTGCCGTCGAGCAGGCCGCCGGAGTAGGCGCCCGCCGCCGCGATCAGGGCCAGGGCCACCACCGATCCGCCGGCCACGGCGGTCCGGCGGCGCACCAGCAGCCGTCGGCCGCGCCGCTCGCCGGCTTCCACGAGGGCGTCCCGGTCGACTGTGAAACCGTCCCCCGCACGCCGGAGGGCTACGCCGAGTTCATCTTCGAAGGGCATGGGGAAGTAGACCTTCCGTTTCAAGGGTGGGGTGAGGAAAGAGAAGGGAACGCGACCCGGGAACGCGACCCGGGGACCCGGTCCGGCCGGGCCCGGCCGGACCGGCGCCCTCAGAGGTCCGCGAACGCGGTGAGGCTCCCGCCCAGTTGCTCCCGCAGTCGGGCAAGCGCCCGCGAGGTCCGGGTACGGACCGCCGCCGAGCTGGCGTTCATCGCGTCCGCGGTCTCCTCGACGCTGCGGTCCTCCCAGTACCGCAGCACCAGTACCGCCCGGTCCTTGGGAGCCAGCCGTCCCAGCGCCTCCAGCAGCGTCAGCCGCAGCTCCGGATCGGCGCCGCCGCCGGCCGCGGCGGCCGGTGCACCCGAGTCGGGGAAATCCCCGACCGGGCGCTCTCCCGCCGACCGGCGGCGCTGGTGCGTGAGGAAGGCCCGTACCAGCACCGTCTGCGCGTAGGCCGCCGGATTGTCGATACGGGAGATCCGCCCCCAGTGCAGGTACATCCGGCCCAGGGTCTCCTGCACCAGGTCCTCCGCGAGATGGGTGTCCCCGCTCGCCAGCAGACAGGCCGACCGGTACAGATGGCCCGACCGGCCCGCCGCGAACTCACGGAACCCGTCTCTGCGACCGTGCCGCATTCGTTCCCCCTCGCGTCCGTCTCACCCCATTGACGCAGCGACCGTGCCGGAATGTTTCATCCCGCGTCCGGAGCCGGACGGCCCAGGTCGTGGAAGTACACGTGGAACTCCTCACGGACGAAGCCCTCCGCCTCGTACAGCCCCTGCGCGACCGTGTTGTCGTACGCGGTCTCCAGCTGTACGCCGGACACCCCGGCCTCGCGGGCCCGGCGCAGCACCTCGCGCAGCAGCGCCCGGCCGGCGCCGGTGCGGCGGCCGGCGGGGGCGACGTAGAGGTCGTTGAGCACCCAGGCGGTGCTCAGGGTGAGGGACGAGAAGGCGCGGTAGACCTGCGCGAAGCCCACCGTGCCGAGCCCCGGGACCTCGGCGAGCAGAACGAGCGACTCGTCCTTCGCGATCCGCTCGGCGAGGAAGTCCCGCGGGCCGTCCGGGACTTCGACGTCCACCTCGTAGAAGTCGAGGTAGCCGCGGAACAGCGCGGCCGCCGTGTCGATGTCCGCCTCGCCGGCGGCCCGGACGGCCACCGCGCCGGTGCCCGCTGCCGCGCCCTCCCCCTGCGGGGGCCGGATGTCCTGCCGTGCTGCTGCCTGACCGCTCATGTACGTCTCACATCTCCCTGGAGGGTGTCTCGCGCGCCGCGACCATGGTGCACGGACGGGGCGGATCCGCACCAGCGGTCGCGGGCGGGCCCGTTCGGCCGCGAGGAGGCCCGTTCAGTGCCCGGTGACGGGCTGGGCGGGCAGGGTGAAGACGTGCTCGGGGGTCACGATCTCGGTGATCGCCCGGCCGAACAGGGTGCTGGGCTCGCTGCCCTGGTACGCGGTGTCGGTGTTGAGCAGCACGACCAGCGTGGCCTGCGCCTGCGGGAGGTACACGGTCAGCGACTCGTAGCCGGGCAGTGAGCCGTTGTGCCCGATCCAGCCCTGGACGTTGAAGATGCCCAGGCCGTAGCCGGTGCCCGGGAGCGCGTCGATCACCTTCAGCCGCTCGGCCTGGGTGGCGGAGGTCAGCAGGGTCCCGGTCGCCAGGGTCTTCGCCCAGCTCCGCAGGTCGGGGAGGTCGGAGATCATCGCGCCGGCCGCCCAGCCCCAGGAGGGGTTCCAGTCGGTCGCGTCCTCCGTCTTTCCGGTGGCCGTCTGGTCCGTGTAGCCCTGGGCGTGCGGTTCGGGGAACTCCGCGCCCGTCGGGAACAGCGTGTGCTTCAGCCCGGCCGGTTTGACGACCTCCCGGTCGATGTAGTCGGCGAGGGGGATCCCGCTGACCTTCTCGACCACCAGGCCGAGCAGGATCAGGTTGGTGTTGTCGTAGTAGAACTTCGCGCCCGGCTCGAAGAGCACCGGGTGCTTGAAGGAGTACACGAGCAGTTCCTGCGGGGTGAAGGGGCGGCGGGGATCACTGGTCAGCGCCTTGAAGAAACCTTCGTCCTCGGAGTAGTTGAACAGCCCGCTCCGCATCTCGGCCAGCTGGCGCAGGGTGATGCGGTCACCGTTCGGAACGCCCGCGATGTACGTGCCGATCGGGTCGTCCAGCCCGACCTTGCCGTCGTCCACCAGCTTCAGCAGGGCGGTCACGGTGAAGGTCTTCGTCTCGCTGCCGATCCGCATGTTCAGGCCGGGTGTCATCGGAGCGCCCGTCGCCTTGTCGGCGACGCCGAAGGCCCGTACGTACTCGCCCTTGCCCGGCGCCGACAGGGCCACGATCACCCCGGGCACCTTCGCGTCGGTCATGACCTTGCGGATGGCGTCGTCCAACTGGCGGGCCAGGGCGGGGGTCAGCCGCGGGAACTCGTCGGAGACGGGCGTGGGCGACGGAACCGGGACCGTCACCGCCGGCGCGGGCGGCGCCGCGTCCCGTGCGTAGGCCGCCGCGTCGTCCCGTGCGTACGCCACCGCGTCGTCCCGTGCGTACGCCGCCGCCGGTCCGGCCCCGGCTGCGACGGGCAGCGCCAGGAGACCGGCCACTGCCGCCGCCACCACTGCTGACCTGCGCCGATGCGTAGTCATACCCGGCCTCCTCGCACGCCAGGACAGGAGCCCCACACCGTCCAACGTAGCCCTGTGCCCCCGGCCGGGCGACCTGAAGGGAGACGGCGAAGTAGTCTAAAAATCTATTCTAGAAAGGGTCCGGTACCAGCCACACTCTCCCCATGAGCGATGAGCAGTGGCGCGGCGGCTTCGGACCCGCGCCCGAACCGTTCGAACCGCAGCCGCGGCCGCAGTCGCCCGCGGAGGCACAGCCACAGCCCCCGGCGCAGCCACTGCCCCCGGCGCCGGCACAGCCACAACCGGCCCCGGCACAGCCACAATCGCCCCCGGCGCCCGGCGGACCCGCGGGTGGCGCCCCCTCGGGCGGCGGCGGCCGCGGCGGCAGGTTCAAGGGCCGGCCGGCCGCCCTGACGGCACTGGCCGTGGCCGTCCTGCTCACCGTCGGCGGCGGCGTGTACCTCGCCGTCGGCGGCGGCCGCGGCGAGCCGTCCGACGCCAAGCCCTCGGCCTCGCCCTCGATCGACAAGGGCGACGGCAAGGGCCCCGGCGTCGGCCCCGACACCTACGACCCCAACGCCGGCATCCAGCCCGGTGAGGCCAAGGTCTGGCTGCGCGACAACCAGATCGAGGTCGCCGGCTCGGGGGCCTCCCAGTACGGCCCGTGGCGGGTGGGCGACGTGGTGGTCAAGGCGCTGGCCACCGAGTTCACCGCGTACGGGGCGGCCGACGGCCAGGACAAGTGGAAGATCCCGCTCCCGACCCGGCTGTGCGCGGTTCCGCCGGCTCCGACCGCGGACGGCAAGCTGGTCGTCGGGCTGAAGGAGAGCACCTCGGACAGCTCGCACTGCACGCACCTCCAGCTGCTCGACCTCGCCACGGGCAAGACCGGATGGAAGGTGGCGGTGCCGGCGGAGAACGCGTACGACTCCTCGACGGAGTTCGAGATCGCGATCAGCGGCGACACCGTGGCCCTCGCCCGGTCGGCGGTCATGAGCGGCTTCTCGGTCACCGACGGCAGGAAGCTCTTCGGCACGTCGAAGACGGAAGGCTGCACTGCGTCCGGGTTCGCCGGGGGATCCCGGCTGATCGGCCTGCGCAACTGCTTCGACCCGAAGGACGCCACCGCGCGCGGGCAGTCGATGGTCGAGGAGCTGGATCCGGCCACAGGCGCCTCCAAGTGGAACTACAAGTACGACAAGGGCTGGACCGTCGGCCGGGTGCTCTCCGTGGACCCCTTGGTGGTCACCGCGCACCACGAGGACCGCAAGACCTGGAACATCACGGCGTTCGCCGCCGACGGCAAGGTCCGCTCGCAGAGCGCCGCCGGATTCGGGGTCAGCGGCCGGTGCAACGGCTTCGGCAACGCGGGCGGGTTCCAGGAGTGCTACGCCGCCGTGGCCGAGGCCGACACCCTCTACGTCGGCGCGGGCAAGCCCGCCACCACCCTCGACACCGAGGACACCAACCAGGTCGTCGCCGTCGACCTGAACACGGGCAGGGAGCGGTGGCGCACCGCGGAGCAGCCCAAGGGCCGCACCATGTGGCCACTGGCGATCGAGGAGGGCCGGGTCCTCGTATACGTCGCCCCCGGCAGCGGCGCGGCGGCCTCGGTCGTCTCGCTGGCACCGGCGGACGGCGCCTCGCAGCCCGTCCTGCAGAGCCCGGCCGTGTCCGCCGGAGCCGCGAGCGTCTTCTTCTCCCACAGCGTCCGCACGACCTGGGCGGGCGGGCGGCTGTTCCTGCTCAACGGCCGGGTCTACGGCCCGGAACCCAAGAAGAAGAGCCGCGCGATCCTCTCGTTCGGCAAGTAGCGTCCGGCAGTCCCCGCAGTCCCGCACCCCCAGGAGGGGCACGTGCAGAACCCGTACCAACAGCCGAACCAGCCGGGCGCCCTGTACCAGCCGCCCCTCCCCCAGCCCCCGCAATCCCCGGAACTCCCGGAACCCCCGCGCAGGCGCACCAACCGGCTCATGATGGCGCTCACGGCGCTGATGGCCGTCGGGGCCATCGCCGCGGTGACCGCCGTCATCATGACCAGGGACGATCAGGACGGCCCCCCGGACCCCTCGAAACCGCTCGTCGCGGGCTGGAAGACGGTGGTCAACCCCAAGTACGGCACCTCGTTCGACGTCCCGCCGGACTGGGAGGTCCTCTCCCCCGACGTCTTCAGCGGCCACGGGGACGACAAGGACCCGGACAAGATCCTCATCGGACACACGGCGCCCGCCTTCTACAAGTCCGAGTGGTGCAGCATCGACGCCAACGGCGACGGCGTGGTCTCCGACTTCCCGCTCGGCAGCGTCGGCACCAAGGGGGCCGAAGGCGCCAAGGACACCACCGAGATCGCCGAGAAGAACGCCCCGACCTGGGTCTACGCCGCCTTCACCCAGCCCGACAAGAGCGTCGTGAAGTGGGACAAGCCCGTCGAGTACACGACGAAGACCGGCCTCAAGGGCACCTACGTCAAAGCCCGCTCCCAGGGCGCCAAACAACCCAACCGCTGCGCCGGCGACGGCCAGGCGATCGTCTTCGGCTTCAAGAACTCCGAAGGCGCCTTCGCGGCCTGGGACTTCTACGGCCGCACCGGCGTCCCGGGCGCCATCCCCGACTCCCTGATCATGCGCATCCTCAGCACGGTCCGCCTCACACCCCCCACAGCCACCCCCACCCCCACCCCATGACCCAGGACGACGCCTACTGATCGTCGCCAACCGAGGCAAGGTGCCGCCTCAGCCCGGCGACGATCCCCTCATCACCCCCCTCCCCCGGCACGGCTTCGCCGACGGTCACGCCGCTCAGGGTGCCGAAGGCGCAACCGGGCCCGACCATCGCCGCAGACACGTATCACGAGGCTGACGCCCGAGATCAGCGTTCCAGGAGGGCGGTTACGGGTGGTCAGCATGCCCATCTGTTGATCGCTCTTCGCAGTGGACTACCTCCCGGGGCAGAACCTCCGAGCGAACTGGAGGAGTTCCGATCGGCGGACACACTCCGCCAGAAGGGACACCCATAGGGAAGTTCGCCGTCGTCCGGGTCATTGCCATGCTCGCCACAACGGCCACGCTGGCCGTCTTACCGCCCGCCGAGGCGCACGCCGGCGCCATCGGCTCAACGCCCGTCGCCGGCTTCGACTAGCAAGTCGGCGGTAGCACCATGACCATTCCGACAGCTGCACTTCACCCACGTCGTCCGCGGCGACGGCAAGAAGACCACCCACCAGAACGCCGACGTCGACTGCGGCTTCGTCGGAGCCCTCAACGCAGGCTTCTGCTACTGGCGCATCGACTTCACCTACGCGGACACCAACAACAAGATCTACCGCACTTCACCCGGAAAATCGCACACCGAGTGCGAGATCCACCCGATGCGCGACAACCAGCCCCAGACGCTTCCCCGCTACGGCAAGGCATGCGTACATCGACTGGGGCGCCATCATCGCCCCCCTGGCCGTCGGCGGGCTCGCCCGCTGGGCCCGGCAGTCCCACAGGACGAGGAAGCACACCGCCCTCAGGTAAGACCCCACGCCGACATGCCGAACATGTCCAGGTGGCAGAAATAGCAAAAGCCCCAGGTCACGGCGAGTGAGTCCTGGGGCTTCTACAGAGCCGCCTTCGGGATTCGAACCCGAGACCTACGCATTACGAGGCCCCACAAGATCATCCCGACTGGTGCCGGGCCGTGCCACAGAATCCTGTTTCCCCACGTCAGCGAGGCAGAGCCTGGCCCCCGCGTGCCGCCCAATCCACCCCGTGCCACCCCGTCCGCTCACGCACCGCTCACGCAAAACGAGCCAGCTGCAGACCCGTGCCCCCTCCCTTACTGCCCTCCATAGGCAGGAAAGGGAGGCGAACGATTGGCATGCGGGGCCCACCTCAGCCGAGCAGTTCCGTGACCAGTTGATCAAGTTCCTCGGCGTCGGGGGAGGTAAGAAGGAAGTCGCGCAAGGTGCGCCGGATCTTGATGTAGCTGCTGTCCCCGTCGAACTTCAGCTCCGCGATCCGCAACGCTTCCGCCTCCCCCAGCTCGGCAATCCGGACATGCTTGGCGTCCAACGGGTCGAAGTCTGGGATGGGCAGTTCCCACACAGCCTTGTCGATGTGCCGCTCGTCCTTGCCATAGGACATCAGCGGGCGCACGGCTTCCGTGAGGCGTGGGGCGTTGAGTAGCGCAAGGAGGTACATGCCCTCCTGCCGGGTGGCAACCGCAGCCCAGTAGAGGACGTGCTCAATAATCGCGTTTGGGTCATCCACCAGCGCGGCGGACACGTGCATTCCGGATGCGCCGTACACCACCCGCAGGGGCGCGCCGGGGAGCTGCTCGGTCAGTTTCTTCCGAAAGTTGAGCTGCTCGGTCAGGGAGAGCCGTTCGCTGGAGCGGTTGTCATCCCAGAGCCGTTCTGCGTCGCGCCACCATTTCGCCAGGTCTGGGTATCGGTCGAGGTGGTCATGCTCACCGTCCATGAGGGTCTTCGTCCCCTCGATGGGCAAAACGGCCTTATCGGCACCCAGGACCCGATAGGGGACGACGTGCTCGCCGAGCAAAACGGGCCGGACGAACTGCTTCTCGACCGATCCTTCCCGGTCGGGGAGTTCCTTCCAGGGCTTCTTCTCCAGATTGCTCCGCTGAGAGCGGACTGAGACTCGACCGCCTCCGAGGCCGAGCGAATTGGCAGCCTGTTCCTTGACGAAGAAGAGGACCTTTGGGACGACGGTTGCCCCTTGCCCGAACCGGTTCCGGTAGGGCGAGCTGATTAGACCTTCCTTGGGGTAGCGCAGCTCACCTGGCTTCCGGGTGATCCAGCCCTTTGCTTGTTCCCAGCGAGCGGCGCTCTTGGAGATCTTCCCGGTCCAGATCTCGGTCTGCTTGGATAGTGCGACGGCGCTATTGCCTTGCTGTCCGATGGCAAGGGGTCGCCGTCTGCCGAAGACGACGGCTGCAGCACGGGGAAAGAAGTGCGGGCGCAGTCGGCGCAGGTCCCAGGAGCTAGTGAAGTTGACCTTGACAGGGTGGTCGGGGTCAGCCCAATCTCCGCTCCGGAAGCCGGCCCAGTAGGGGCGGTCCAGGACCGGGTTGGGGACGACGAAGGCGAACGTGCCTTCTTCGCGCAGATACTGCTGGACCGCGCGGGCGATGAACAGGCCAGATAGGTCCTGGTGGGTGGCGACCTCGAAGCCGCTCCACAGACCACGGGCCTGCATCATCTCCTTGAAGGTCTTCTGCATGTCGGCCGACATGTGCCGATAGGAGAGCCAGGGCGGATTGCCGATGAGAACGTCTACGCGGTTTTCAGCGCGCGACAGCCACATGGGGCGGGCCAGGTTGCGGACGTAGTAGGACCAGATGTGGTTGCGGCCCTCGTCGACGAGGTCGCACAGAACGCGGAAGTTCTCGGTCAGTTCGTCCCGGTCGTCCGCGTCTGTGACTCCATGCCGGTTGAAGACGGCCTGGAGGGAGGGCAACTTGCCTTGGGCCCGGTGCGGGTCGGCCGCCTTGTCGGCGAGCTCGTTGACGATCGCGTCGAAACGACTGGCGTCCTGCAGCAAGGCTTCGGAGAAGCGCAGTTCATTGGTGAAGAGCTGGCTGCCTGTGCCGGTCTGGATGACGAGGTGGCCGTGGTCGATGAGGTCAGTACGCTGCCCCCACTGGACGCTGTCGCCCAGGTAAACGGGGACGCTTATTGAGCCGCGCTCCTCGGAAGTGAGCGTCTCGCGGCCGATGGCGAGGAGGTACGTGACGCGGGCGAGCGCCACCGCGACAGGGTGGAGATCGATACCAGCAACATGGTCGTGCAGGCCGTCCAATGCTTCGCGCAAGGGCAACCCGGCGTCCTGCGCGGCGGCCAGGTAGCGTCGGACGCCGTGGAAGAGGAACGTGCCAGAACCACACGACGGGTCCATGATCCGCTGGTTCAGCGGATCGGAGACAGCCTCGGCCACCGTCGCTTCCGCAAGCCAGTCCGGCGTGTAGTACTCCCCTTGCTTCTTACGGGTCTCGGCGGTGATCACCGACTCGTACAGGACCTTCAACACATCGTGCTCGACCCTTGACCAGTCAAAGCCGGCGAGGCGACGAGACAGATCTTGGACAAAGCCCCCGCCGCCCTCTGTCTCCAGCGGCCAGCCAAAGAAGTCCGACTCGACCACACCTGAGATCCTCGCCTGCGCGAACAGCTGACCGTAGACCAATGAGGCGGGTGAGGTGTCCTTCACATCGATGCCCATCACCGCGTGGGCGATGATCGAGGCCGTGTTCACCAGCAGCGTGTGCTCGATGAACAGATCGTCGCTGTCCTCGAACTGGGCTCCTAGGGCGTCGCGAAGCAGACGCGCCCACAGATCGCGCTTCAACCGGACGGTCGGCAGACTCTTGTTCTCCTCGTACAACGCGGCCAGGACCGCCTTGTCGATGGAGTGGGCGACGCTGTCCGCTCCAAGGCGGGTCGCAATGGCATCTGGCGTGGGTGCCGCGCCCTCGGACGTCGCTAGGACGCCTTCGAGCCAACGGACCAGGTCCAGAGCGTTGCCGTTGCGCTCCCGCGCATCGAGACGGTTCACTTCATTCAGCTCATTGTTGACCAGCGCGTAGGCGCGCCATTCAGCTCCGTCGGTGAGGATGCCGACGTGACGCCGCTCGCGCTGCTCTGTCCGGGCCCGCACGTACTTCGCCAGTTGCTCGACCGCGTCCTTGCGGATCTTTGGGCGGCTGATGTCCTTCTTGACCTCGATGACGGTCGCACCCATCTCGATGTCGATCCGGTGACCCGTGCCACCGCCCACTTGCGCTTCCAGTACGGGAGTCAGGAGATCCTGCTCACCGAGATTCAGGTCCGCATCCAGCAGGAACTGGCGGATGTCCGCCTGCAGTGTCGCTTCAGCGCGGACAGCCTTGCGCTCGATGACCCGCTTGAACACGGTCTCGAGCGCGGTAGGCGAAGGAGGGACGGAGAGCGTCACAGCGAGAGCTCCAAGAGCATCAAGGCGTATGGGACAACGAGGGGACATCTGGTCCCGTTGACCATTGTCGGGCAGGTGGTGCGTGTCGGGACAGTCCTTGCCGAGCGAACCAGCACTGTCACCTTTGGTTCAGCGCACTGCTCGCGGTGCCAGCCCGTGCTCCAGGTATGCAGTCACACCGTTAGCACGGGCCTCGACGCCAGCAGAGATACGGCGTACGAGGCGAGGAATAGTGTGTTCCAACAGTGCTCCGACGCCGTGGAAGGCATAGCCGCGGAGTTCGTCGGCCTGTAGGGCGATGTGCTGGCATTCGTCTACGGTGAGGCGGCCCCCGTCGAATAGGTAGAGGACCTTGTCTCCCTCTCCCGGACTCGGTGCCCAATCCACGACGAGCAGGCGACCGATAGTGGGCTTGATGCCCAGCTCCTCGTGAACTTCGCGCACGCAGGCTTGCAGAGGCGACTCGCCCCGCTCGACGTAACCACCGGGGATGTCTCGGTAGTCCTTGTAGGAGGGCTCGACGAGCAGGACTCGATCAGCTTCGTCGAAGAAGAGAGCGCCGGCGGCCATGCGGGGGTGGGCCATCTTCGCTTCGTGCTCGTTCTCGCTCACGGATTCGACTCTAGCCGCCAGCGACGATGTGGAGCCTTCGGGCCATGTCGGCCCCGGGATGGGACGGCCGGCCTCCGTACCGTGAATCCAGCCGATGACCAGATCTCGGCTCATGTAGTGGTGGGGTCTTGCTTCCGACGCCAGCGTGAATGGACGGCCCGTCCGTATATTGACGCCCACCAGCCTGGATGTCTTTCTTGCTGCTGAAGCCCTGTTGCATGAGCCGGAAGTATTCCTCCCGCTACCGCCGCAACTTCATTGGCCCGTGAGCCTTGCGAACCTTCCGGATATCGAAGCCCATCGCAGCCCCTGCGCTTGTGGGTTGCGACAGCCACTAGACCCAAGGCGATGTGGCGGGGGCTCTACTGCTCAGGGCTCACTTACTCGGACAATTGCGCTTGTCGTGCCCGTGGTAGTGGCACACGCTGCACTCCCCAGCGTTGGGAGAGACGTCGCACGTCCGTTTGTCGTGCCCTCCCTCACCGCACCAAGAGCAAGTGCGGGTCCCGCTCGCGCTCATCTTTGTCCTCCGTCTTGTCCGTGGCTAGCCGCCCTCGTGCGGGGAGTCTAACGCCGCGAACCGGTTAGTTTGGCGTTTTGTCAGACTGCCGAGGATCCTGACCTTCCACTTCCGTGCGGGTGGCCCCTGATGTTCGAACAGTCTTAAGTTCCTGACGAGTTGGGCGCTGCGCGGTGAGACCCAGATCCTCCCCGGCCGTTCGGGAGGCTTCTCCTTGTAGCGGCGGGAGTTGGCGCTCTCGTAGGGCGTTTTGGACCTGGTTCGCAACTGGCCGGCCAACCCGCAACTGGGCCGTATGATCACCCGGCCATACCTCACGGAGACGGGAGCACCACGCGTCGTGACTGATAGCCGAGCCTTCGGGGAGCGCGCCGGGCGTCTGTTGGCCGCCACCTTCATCTGCGTACTGGCGGCCAGCTGCGCTGGAAAGGCTACTGGCGGTTCCTTGGGCAAGGGGGGCAGCGCTGGAGTGCCCGCCCCAGCCATGAGCAGCCCTGCGGCCCTGGTCATGTATCCGAAGCTGTTGGAGGCCGCGATCCCCAGGGGGATCAACATGCCACGGGGGCTGGAGGAGCGCAGCACGCACAGCTGGGACATGTCGAATCCCGCCATCTGCCAGTCCAACGGCTGGCGAGAAGAGATGTGCGCCGAGGGCATCGCGGTGGCTGCGGGCGGTGCCACCGATTACCGCACGCAGAACGTCATCGTTCAGATGATCTCGTTCAACGACGTGGCCGCAGCCGAGGGCTTCTTCAAGGGGACGGGCACGGAGGACGATCTCGGCGCCAACCCTCCGGGAGACGCCATCGACGGCTACGCGCTGCCGCCTGGAGACGCCGGGTGGACGGGCCGTGGAATCACTGTGCGGCAAGGCTCGGTCATCGCGAAAGTCGAGTACGCCTGGACTCCGGGCGGTGAGGTGCCGGACCGGCTCATGAGCATCACCAGGATGGTGGTGGACCGCGTAAAGCAGGCCCAGAGCGGCAAGAATCCGACAGCCTCGCTGCGCTGAGTAGCGGCTGCTCTCGGGGCAGGGCTCAGCCTTGATCACTCCTGGGAGGGGATCGACCGTACGTGGCCGAAGAGCGGCACCCCGGACGGTAGGGCCTCCCCGTACGGTCCGTGGCTCCTGCGCGGTAGCGTCCTCTGTGAGACCAATCGCGGAAGGGACGGTCACTGGATGCCGCACAGCACTAGCAGCGCCGGACGTGAACAACTCGGCCTGATCCTCGACTTTGCCGGCGTGCTCACAGCCAGCCCTCTCGCTGTCCACCGTGCGTGGTGCGCATCCGAAGGGCTGGCGCCGGAAGCCTGGCGCAGCACTCTCAACGACGACCCAGAAGGCCGGCGTCTGTACGCGGCCCTGGAGGTCGGGGAGATAGGTCAGGCGGAGTGGAACGAGGGGACTGCCCCTCTGCTGGGTGCGCACGTGGACCCGGTGAACCTGATGGGCCGGGCGTGGGCCGGAGTGCCCGCGGCTCGCCGGATGGCTGCCCTCGCCCGTGCGGCACGGGCGGCTGGTCATCGGGTCGCCCTGCTGTCCAACAGCTTCGGCCTTGACCCGTTCAACCCGTACGAACACGTCGGTATCTGGGATCTGTTCGATGTGCACGTCGTCTCCGAGTTGGTCGGCATGGCTAAGCCTGATCCGGCGATCTACCGGCTGACCTTGGACCGCATCGGTCTGCCGGCCGAGCGGTGTGTGTTCGTGGACGATCACGCTGTGAACCTTCCGCCGGCCGCAGAGCTGGGCATCACTACCGTCCACGCCACCGGTGAGGACGAGGCCGTTGCGGAGCTTGAGGCCCTTCTGGGCGTCAGTGCGGTCCTCGCCGCGTGACCGCAACTTCCGGCTGATCAAGGGCTGTCGGCCCCACCGCTCCTGCCAGTACCGTCCGTATGAGGCCAATCACACGGAGGTGCTGGAGCATGCAGTGGTCGGAGTACACCACCTCTGAACGGTTGAAGACGCTGCGCGGCGGGATGACGCAAGAGCAGTTAGCGGAGGCTGCCGCCGTGTCCGTGGGCGTGGTCCGCAAGCTGGAACGTGGCGGTACCGCGTCGCTCCCGTCGCTGCTGTCCATCGCCGACGCCCTCGGCACGGACATCGCCGTACTCCTCGGCCAGCAGGCACCCCGCCGGTCCATGGACCGCGATGAGCGGGCCGCGCTTCGGATGGTGTCCGCGGCTACCCATGACGCCGCCATTGGCATCCCCGCCGACGTCGAGCCGGGCACCGTTGAGGAGCTGCGCGCAGCCGTCCGCCGGGCGGACGAGGCCTACTGGGCAGGCCGGTACACCGAGCTCGGGACGCTCCTGGGCCAGCTCCTCCCCGAAGCGAAGGCCCGCTTCGATGCCGCCGACCACGCTGAGCGGGAGGCCGCTGGCGGTGTCTTGATCGACACCTTCCAGACGGCGGGCATGGCCGCCAACGTGCTGGGCTCCCGCGATCTGGCTTACGCGGCGCTGACGTACGGCCGTCAGATCGCTGTGCAGGCCGGGGACGACCTCCGCGACGCCCATCTGGCCGCCACGACGGCGTGGGTCAACCTGCGCGATGGCCGCACCACGCAGGGGTTCGCCCTTGCCGCAGCGCAGGCCGACCGGATCGAGCCCAAGATGAGCGAGCACGACCCCGACCGGCTGAGCGTGTACGGGCAGCTCGTCACGAACGCCGCCGTGGCCGCATCCCGAGGTGGTGCGAGCGCGGACAGCGCCCGCGAGTACCTCTCCCAGGCCCACGCCGTGGCCGCCCGCATAGGGGATGAGCACGCCCGCGGTGACCACGCCCAGCCTTACGGGCCCATGTACGCCGCCACACAGGCCATGAGCATCGCCGTGGCCCTCGGCGACACCTCCGGCGCGCTGCGCCTCATGGACACCGTCCGCTTGGACGGCTCCGTGCCGCTGGCCACCCGCGCCCGCTATGGCTTGGACGTTGCCCTCACCCACGTGGAGTGCCGTCGCTGGGATGCTGCCGCCGACACCCTCGAAGCCGTCTGCACGATGGCCCCCGGCTGGGTGCGCCATCAGATGCTCCCTGGCGTCATCATCGGCCGGCTCGCCGGAGTTTCCGTCGGGCGTCTCCGCGGTCTCGCCAGCGTCGCCGGGGTCCCCCTCGGGGTGCGCTGACCCGAGACCCGACTGCCACGCCCCGTAGCAGTCGGCAGGCCGCCACCTGCCTGACTGCTACGGGGCGTTGCACATGCTCGACAGCCGGACCCCCCACTGCCACGCTCCGTGGCACCGAAACCCGGCACGGACTGTCGGCGCTGCCACGGGCCGTGTCTGGGCCCGCGTGCCGGTACGCAGCAGCCTTATGGGCATGCCGAACAACCCGATCGGCGGCCTCGGGCACGTACCCGTCGCCGTTTACGCTTGCGCTCCCACCGCTGTCGCCGTCCGAGACGGTGAGAGACGCTGCCGCCACTACGCCGGCGCCCGGCACTGGCACGTTGCCGGTGCGTGGTCCGATCTCGACCCGGCGGTGCCTCTTGACGAGCGCCCCGGTTGGCAGGCCATAGCGTCCGCCCTGTCCACCGGAATGATCCGGGGAATCATCGTGGGCGCCTCCTCCCATGTCGCTGCGGACGCGGCCCAGTTCGCCGGCCTCGGAGTTCTCATCCGCGACAGGGGTGGATTCCTCGTGCACGCCGCCGACACCCTGCCCCGCCGCACCCCCGGCGAGCTGCAGCGCCGCCGCGACATCACCGACGCCTCCTCGGGGTGGTCCCCGTGGGGCGACACGCCACAGGCAGACACCTCGTGAACGCCGGGCGCCTCTGGTCGACCGCGGCCGGCGACATCGGGCCTGCCCGATGAAGCAGTACTTAGCGGTCTTGGCCTACGTCATCACTGTCACCGCCCTGGTCCTTGCCCTGGCCATCGCCGGAACCCCGGACTACTGAGACATCGGAGGAGCGACATGACCCGCACTGCCAACCGTGGCTTCAACCACCGGCAGGCGATGAGCGAGGAGTGGTTCCGCACCCGGGTTCTTCCCCGTGTATCCGGCCTACGGTTCCTCCCCTACCAGGTACGGCAGATGAGCCGCGAGCACCTCCCCACGATGCTGCGCGACAGCGGCCGGAAGAGCATGGCCCGTATCGCCGGGGATCTGGTGATGGTCTCCGCGCGTTGGCGCTGTCTGCCCTTCCACTACTTCCGCTACGGCGGGTACCGGCGGGAGGTGTCTTCCGAGCGGGCGTGTGCGTACCTGCCGGAGACCGCCTTGTTCCACCGCCTCCTTCCCCGCGTGAACCGGGACACCATCGACCTGGACGACAAGGTGGTCTGCAAGAAGATTCTTGCTTCCGCCGGCATCCCGCAGCCCCCACTGATCGCGAGCGGTAACGGCCGTGCAGGCGTCACCTCCGAGGGCGATGAGGTTTCGCTGGAGGCCGTCCTCGATCACGCTTCCGGCTCCGGGCGCGTGGTGGTCAAGCCCTCCCGCTACTCCAGCGGCGGCTCCGGAGTCGTGATCGTGCGGCCCGGCGAGGACGGCTTCGATCTCGCGGTCTACGCGCAGCGGTGGGGCACCTGGCTGGTCGAGCACCACGTACCGCAGCACCACGACCTGGACGTGCTTAACCCGTACGCGCTCAACACCTTCCGGGTCATCACCCTGCTGACCGAGGGCACCGCCAAGGTGCTGTACACGATGCTGAAGCTCGGCGGCGTCGACAGCACGACGGACAACTCGGCCGACGGCGGCTTGCAGATCCGGGTGCACTCCGACGGGGCACTGGACCGCCACGGCTACGACCGGTACCTCAACGCCCAGACGCGCCACCAGGCCAGCACCGTGCCGTTCGCCGGCCACAAGGTCTCCCACATCGGCGAGGTCCGCGAGCTGGCTGCCCGCTGCGCCCGCCTGTTCCCGCAGGTCCCCTTCATCGGCTGGGACATCGCAGTCACTCCGGGGGGCCCGGTTGTCATCGAGGGGAACAGCAGCCCTTCGCTCGCACACATCCAGCGCACCCATGGCGGTGTCGCTCCGGATCTCGTCCCGGCGCTCCGCGCCGTGATGGATCGCCCGATCATCTGACAAGGGAGTTCTCGTGGAAGACCTGAAAATGCAGGCCCGCGCCGCAGCCGCCGGCCTCCTCGACACCCTCCAGTCCATGCCCGAGATCCAAGCGCTCTACGTCCTCTCCTCCTCTGCCGACGCGCCCAACAACGTCACACGGTTCAGCACCGACTCCGACTTCGACCTCGCCGTCGTCCTCGACGTCCCGCTCAAGGAGGACGAGTGGAGGCCCTCCCCGGCGGACACGTACGCCCTGGTCCGCGAACGGCTCCCCGCCTGGGTCCCCGAGTTCAGCTTCTACCTGCCGGTTCCCTGGGGGCGCATGGAGGTCAACGTCCACCAGCTCCTGTTCCGGTACGAGGCCGACCCGCGCACGACGTGGAACAGCGACAAGTGCGACGCCTACGCGAACAAGGGCGAACCGCTGCTCGACCGCGAGAACGCCTTCGAGGCGCTGATCCTCCGCAAGACAAAAGAGCAGCTCTGGCGGCTGGAGGGCGAGACCCACCGGCTCCACAACCGGATCACCTGGGACGTGCGCGAGATCCCCCTGCGCATGGCGCGTCGCGTCGGGACACCCACCGGCCACTTCGTCCTGTCGGGCGCCCTGGACGAGATCGTGGACTGGCTGTACGCCCGCTCGGGCCGGCTGCTGCCGAACATGAAGTGGAAGCTCCACTCCCTCGGCGCACTGGGCCTGATCAGCACCGAGCAGGAAAACCTCCTGATCGAGGCCCAGCAGTGCGACCCCCTGTCGATGGTCGACCTGGAGCGCCGGTGCGAGGCCCTGGAGGCATTCTGCCGCTCGGCCGGAATGGACCTGAGCACCCGGGCCATCGAGACCGTGCGCAAGGCGTACCAGCGGGCCAACCACCACATCCTCGGGGAACACGCATCCGTCTTCGCTGACCGCCCCTTCCCCCGATTCGTCTCGTGAGGTGAGTACGACGATTCCAATTAGACGCTGTTGTCAGCACGTCAGTACGCTGCGTGATCCACGCACCCAGGAGGAACGATGGCGATCAAGGTCCACAACACACTGACCGGACGGACGGAGGATTTCCGCCCCGAGCGGGAGACCGAGGTGCGGATGTTCGTGTGCGGACCTACCGTCTACGGCCCCAGCCACGTCGGCCACGCGAAGACGTACACACAGTTCGACTTCATCGCCGCGTACCTGGAAGCGAGCGGCTACAAGGTCACCTACCTCCAGAACATCACCGACGTGGACGACAAGATCATCCGGCGTTCCCGGGAGGAGAACGTACCTCCGGAGGACATCGCGGCCCTGTTCGAGAAGCAGTACCTGGAGGACATGGCCGCCCTGGGGAACACCCGCGTCGACATCCACGCACGGGCCCACGACCACATCGACGCGATCGTGGACCAGGTCAAGAGGCTCATCGCCCGCGGCCACGCCTACCAGCTCGATGACGGCTGGTACTTCGACCTCGCCTCGTTCCCTGGATACGGCAAGCTCTCCGGCCGCACCGACCTGCGCCCCGAGGACTCGGTCTCGCGGATCGACGACCACTCCAAGAAGCGCAGCCCGGGCGACTTCGCTCTGTGGAAGGGACGCAAGGACGGCGAACCGTTCTGGGATACCGAACTGGGGCCGGGCCGACCGGGCTGGCACATCGAGGACACCGCGATCACGGAGACCTTCTTCGGGCCCTCCTACGACCTGCACGGCGGCGCCGTCGACCTCATCTTCCCCCACCACGAAGCCGAGGTGGCCCAGATGGAGGCCGCCTCCGGCATCGAGCCCCTGGCCCGCTACTGGATGCACACCGGTCTCCTGCGCGTCGACGGCGACAAGATGTCGAAGAGCACCGGGAACTTCCTCACCATCCGCGACGCGCTCGCCCGCACGGACTCCCGCACCCTGCGGTACGCGTTCCTCTCCCAGCACTACCGCTCCTCCATGGAGCTGAACGACTCCACGCTGGAGCAGGCCCGTGCGGCACGCCGGCGGATCGAGAACTTCGCCCGGACCATCGACCCCGCGCACACGGACAGCCCGGCGAACACCTCACGTGCGACCGACACATGGAAGGAGATGCGCGAGCACCTGGACGACGACTTCGACACCCCAGGCGCCCTCGCCGTCCTCTTCCAGTTCATCCGCGAGCAGAACCGCACGCAGGAACCGTCCGGGCCGGCCTCCCTGCGGCTGATCCAGGACGTCAACGACCTCTTCGGAACCTTCGACATCGCCGACGCCGACCAGGGCGACACCGCTGTCGACGACCTCGTCAAGGAACGCGACCGGCTTCGCGCAGCGAGGAACTTCGCCGAGGCCGACGCGATCCGCGACCAGCTCATCAAGCAGGGCATCACCCTCGAAGACTCGCCCGAAGGCACCCGCTGGTGGAAGGAAAAGACCCAATGACCTGGAAGAACCGGTTACCCCTTCTCGCAGAGAGCATCATCCCCCTCAGCCTCTGCGGCGCCCTGATGGACCACGTGAAGAGCGAGACCGCCCGGCCGCGCACCTTCCAGGGCGTCATCGACGAGACGCTGCGGAAGAGCGAGTACGTGGAGATCCCGCCGACGTTGGAGGAAGCGGTCATCTCCCACTGCGTCCCCTACATCCGCAACCACTTCCAGGCCGTTCCGAAGCGGATACCCACCCAGCCGGCGGTCGTCTACCGCTACGGTCCTGGCGTCGGGTTCGTGGCGCACCACGACGAGGTCACAGACGTCGAGCGCGAGCGGGCCCGGACCAACGGACAGCCGATCGTCGGAGGCGACCTCACCCTGCTCGTCTGGCTCAACACGCCGGACTCCTACGCCGGGGGCGAGCTGTTCTTCGAGAACCCCGCCCAGGAGATCAAGCCTCCCTGCGGCACCCTGGTCGCCTTCCCTGCCACCCGCGACCACATCCACGGCGTGCGACCGATCACGCGGGGAGAGCGCATCACCCTCGTCATCCGCACCGATGCCGAGAGCCTTGAGGGCCGCCGTACCGCGGCGATCACCGTCGAAGGCGTCGCGGCTCACCGCTGACTCGCCAGCAGCGATGTCTCGGCCAGGGCACGTGGACCCCGGTGGGAAATGACCCGGCCAGGACAGTGCAACAGCCTCGGGGCCAACGCGATTCTGCGTTGGCCCCGAGGCGTTAGCGGTGTCAGGCGGCCCTGGTGGTCAGGTGTGTGGCGAGTGCGTGTGCTTCTGGGGTGAGGCCGTCGAGGATCTCCTTGGCGTACGGGGTGCCGCGCCGGGCTGCGAGGTCGTGGACGATGGCCCAGTTCTCGGCGATCAGTTGCAAGGCCTGCTGTGTGCGGAGGATGGCCTCGTGCCGGTGGGCGCGGTGTTCCTCGGCGCGCTGGGCTGCTTGGTCCCAGGTGATTTCACCGCGTTCGGCGAGCTGGGTGAGGGCGGGTGCGGTGTCCCCGTCGGCGAGGCCGATGGCGTCGCATTCCTTGACCAGCTGCCGGAGCCGTTCCTCTTCGAGCCGCTGGTCCAGGGCGGTGATGGCGGCGTCGAGGGTAAGGAGACCCTCGACGACCTTTTCGATGAGGTCGGGGGCATGCTGCCGCAGGCGTTCGTGCTGGGCGAGGAGGGCTTCGATCCTGGCCTTGCGTTCGCGGGCTTGGTCGTAAGCGGCATCAAGGCCGAGCTTGCCGAGGCGTACTCGTTCGGCGAGGTCGGGGGCGTGCTTCAGTACGACGTTGGCGGCGGAGACACGGCTGCGGGTGATGTCGTGGAGCTTGGCCTGGGTCCGCAAGGAGTGTCCCGAAACGGAACACGCCATGGCAGTGAGCATGGCCTGCTGGCCCTTGCTGATGTGCCGGCGGACGACGTTGTTGCTGAAGATCAGGGCCGTGGGGTTGTTGCCGTCGTAGGTGGTGAAGCGGGGTTCGACGCCGGCGAGTTTGCAGGCGGCTAGGCGGTTACGGCCGTCGAGGAGAACGCCGTCTCGGTCGAGGGTGATCTCTTTGAGTTGGCCGTCGGTCTTGATGGACTCGGCGAGGTCGTGCAGTTCGCTTTCGGTGAGCATCGGGAAGGTGTCGGCGTAGGGGTGGATCTTCAGGGGGTGGCTCCTTGTCGGCTGGTGTTTCCGCGGGCCCGGGAGGTGCGGCGGGTGTGGGCTGAGGTCTGCGGTGGCTGGGGGAGCACGGGCTGAGGGGCGCGGTGGAGCTGCTGGTGTCAGCGGGTCCTGCGGGGGCGGTCGGTGGGGACGGCGGGCCTGGCGGCCCGGGACGGGGTGGGCGTGGGTGCGGCGCCCATAGCGGGTTGCGGGTCGAGGCCGGCGAGCCGGTGGAGCCGCCAGGTGAGGACCTCGCTGATCGAGGTGGCCGTGTCGAGTTCCCGGCGTCGGGTGGCCTCGGCGAGCAGGACTGCCGGGTCATGACCAGCAGCTGCCGTGTCGGTGAGGGCGGCAGCGAGGGCGGGCCAGCCGGGCTCCGTGAGGATCTGCTCGGCCAGGTCCGGCAGTGCTTGGCGGAGCAGGGTGGCCTGCCGCTGCTGCACCGTGACCGTCAGGCGGAGTCCTCGCTGGTGGATCACGGTCAGGGGCTGGATGGCGGCTGCGTGGTAGGCGGCGCGTAGGTGGTCGGCGGTCTGGCGGGCGGCTTCGGCTTGCTGGTCGTGGTGGCGGGTGTGGTGCCAGTGTTGGGCTGCAACGACGGCCAGGAGGAGGGCGTCGAGGAGGATCGCGAGGAGGGCTCCGTCCTTGGGTGCGGGTTCACGCACGATCGCCTTGATCGCGCGTCGTGTGGCCTGGGCCTGCTGGTGGCGGGCGCGGATGCCGGAGCGGCTGGCCCGCTCGAATGCCGCGGCTGCCTGGGCCAGCTGAGGCTTGTAGCCGGCGGGGGCAATGAGGGGGAGGGCGTCGAGGGTTTCGGCGAGCACGGTGATGTGCGCCTGGGCGACGGCGTCGTCGGCCTGGTCGAGAACGTCAGGGAGGCGGTATGCGGCGTCGGAGACCTGCTGCCATGCCGTACGCCGACGGCCGGAGTACCCGTCCATGGTGGCGGGCTCGGTGGGGGCTAGGCGCTCGCTGATCTTGGGGTAGGACAGGTCGGGGCCGAGCGTGGAGCCTGAGAACCACACCGGCTCGCCCTGGGCGTTCGTGTCGCCAGGGAAGGCGACTTTGTAGCCGCGAATGTCGCCGGAGGGAAAGCGCTGGATGTCCACCAGCACTTCCGTGCCGCGGAGGATGGTGAAGAACTCCTCGGTGTCGGTGGCCGCCGCGACTGCGGTGCGGACGGTTGTGCGCAGGCGCTCGCGCGGGGTTGTGGCGGAGCCGGTGCGGCGGGCCTTCTCCTGCTCGGCGCGGCTGGGGCGTTTGGTGGCCGTGCCGTCGCCGCGTACGACCTGGCGCAGGCCATACTCCTTCTCGATCGCGGCGCATTCCTTGTCGGCGCGCACGTAGTCGTTCCAGTTGCGGGGTGGGGTGAGGTCGCCTCGGACCTTGGTGGCGACGATGTGGATGTGGTCATCGGCATGGCGGACCGCGACCCAGCGGCAGGCGTCGGGATCGCCGGCGGGGGCGATGCCGGCGGCGTTCAGGACGCGGCGGGCTATCGCTGCCCACTCGCCGTCGGACAGGGTTCGGTCTTCGGGTGCGGCCCGGACCGAGCAGTGCCACACGTGCTGATCTGGGGCGCGGTCGCCTGCCTGCTTCACCCGAAGGTCGAGGGCGGTGGCAAGCTGGGCGAGTGTCGCGGTCTCGTCGCGGCCGGGGTCGGGTGCGAAGTCGTCCCAGGAGGCCACGAGGTGGGGGTCCGTGTGCTCGTTCGCGCGGCCGGGCCCGTAGAGGTAGTTCAAGACGCCACGGGTGTTGGCGCCGGCCTTGCCGATCTTCGCGATCAATCAGGCCGCCTGCTTCGCTACGGCCGCCTGGTACGAGGCGGTGTCGATCGCCGCGGCTGCGGTACGGGCGAGGGCGAGGAGACGTTCGGCCTGGGCCAGGACGGCACTGTCCACAGGGTGGGGATGGCCGCCGGAGTTGAGTTTGAAGGCGATCTGGTTGACGTTCTTGCCGATCGGGGCGATCTCCGAGCGAAGGGCGGCGAGCTCGTCGATGAGGTCGTCGAAGGAGGTGCGCTGGCCGGGGATCTCGAAGTGGCCGTGGAGGTAAGCCATGACGATCGCGCCGACGAGGTGCGCGGCGGCCAGGCCCAGGCGTTGGGCTTCGGCAAGGATCGACTGCTTCTCGGTGACGCTGTAGCGGACGTCGACGCGCTGGATGCGCTGGACGTCTTCGCGGGCACGGCGGCGGGCAACGCGGTACAGCGCGGCTTCATCAGCAGCACGCACGACGGCGGTAACGCCGACGGGTTCGCTCGCCCCTCCCCGCTCCGGTGCGCCCTCGCGCCGGAGCTCCTCCGCCGCCCCCGGGGCGGAGGCTGCGTTGGACCGGCGCTTGGACGGTCCAACGCCATACCTTGCTGCCTGATCTGTGGCTGGGGTGGAGGGCATGTGTCCGGAGAGAGTGAGGAGTTGGTTCGAGTGGTCGTGCATGGGGAAGCTCCTGGGCAGGTCTGGGATGGGGTAGTGGGGTCACGGCGATGGAGGCCGTGAACGAGGGGCCGCCCCCGTGTCGGGTCCGTGCGGGGGCGGCCCGGCAGGCAAGGCGGGTCGGTCAGGCAGGCGTGTCGGCCGTGGTGCCCGTTTCGGCGTGGATGATGTCCATGGCCTCGACCAGGCGGTCCTTGGCGACGGGGTGGCCCTCGCCCCGGACTGCGGCCTCGAACTTGGTGCGCTGGATCAGTCCGTTTGGGCCTCGTGGGACCGTGCGTCCGATCGCGACGAGCTGGTCCACGCTGGCGCTGGGACGCCGGCCCCTGGGCTTGGCCGTAGAGGTCGTCGGCGGGGCCGAGGTCGGGGTCGGGACGTCCGCGACAGCGGGAGGGCTTTCCGCCATACCGCCGCCGTCGACCTGGGGCGTGGGGAGTTCCGCCGGTGGCTGCTGCGCCGGGTGTGCGGGTAGCTCGTGGCGGGCTTGGTGGTGACGGGTGAGCAGGTAGAAGTGGACCGCTCCGGCCAGTGCGAGAGGTGCGATGGCGGAAAGGGCGCCGACGGTCACGTCATCCAGGCGGATGCCTTCATGGCGGATTTGCTGGTTGAGGCGGATCGCGTGCAGGGCGTTGGCCCAGACGCTGGTCAGAGTTGCGACGCCGACCAGGGACCACACGTACAGCCGGGCCCGCAAGGGCGCGGTGCGCATAAGGAGGAGGGCGCCGGTACCGATGGCGATGAACCCGTCGATCAGGATGGGGAAGGCGTAGGTGAGCGGGCCGGGGGTGTTGGTGGCGACGGCCATCTGACGCAGGGCGGCGTAAGAGAGGGCGAAGCCGGTGACGCCGATGACGGCGATGCCTACGCGGATCGCGGTGAGGCCCCGGGTGCTGGTAGCTGGGGTGGCGGGTGCGGACAAGCGGATGTACTCCAAGGGCAGTGGGGAGGGCAGGGGGCGGCCACGCCACGGCAAGGACAGGGATGGCAGGGCGTGGCCGCCCGTGGGGGATGTGGACCCGTTGCGACTCGTCGCAGGCCTGGTCAGGGCAGGTACGGGTGGGGCGGTGATGTCGAGTCGACTCGTTGCGGGCCAGCGACTCGTAACCGGTCTGACCTGCGGCGCGACGGGTCGCGACGGGTGGTGCCAGGTCAGGCCCCGGCGGCAGGTTCCGGCTGCGGGGCAGGGCAGTAGCGGGCCCAGGCGTCGGTGAACTGCAGGCGGGTGAAGCCCTTGGCCTGGACGTCGCCGTGGAAGCGGCGGTTGGCCGAGCTGATGCCGTAGTCCTTCAGCAGGATCTGCAGACCACGCGGCGTCAGGCCACTGGCCGTGTAGTCCGGCCAGGGCGTCTCCTCGTCCTTGTTCAGGATGTCCAGGAGACGGCTGGTGCGGATCACCGGCGGATTGCCCTCGCTCTCGAAGGCGCGGCGGATGTCCGCCAGCAGCCGGATGCCCAGGCCGCTGCTGTCCTGGTCCTGCTCCGCCTCATGCTTCGTCATCGCCCGGCAGGCGGTACGGGCACGCTCAGGCCAGCCGCCTCCGGCGAGGTCGGCGACGGCGACCAGTGGCTCCCATGTGTCGGCGGCCCGGTCCTCGACCGGCATGGCGGGCGTCAGCTCCATCGCGGCGGTGCGCAGTGGGGCCAGCCAGCCCACGAGCCGGTCGCGCAGGGTGTTGAGTGCGGGGATGTCGCGGGCGCTGCGGAATTCCGCCACCTTCTCGCCCGGCCTGCGCCGTCGCATCCGGATCACGACCGACCGGTCCATGATCGTGTCGGGGAGGTCGCCGATGCCGGCGAGGGCGGCCATGGCGAAGGTGGGGAACTTCGACACCTCATGGTTGGGGCCGGACACCCGCAGCGTGGGCCGGTTGCGCTGATGGCCGGCGTTCAGCAGGCCGCGCATCTCCTCGTTCTTCTCCGCCACCTTCGCCGAGCCGAACAGGGTGTCCGCCTCGTCGACCAGCAGCGTGGGCGGAGCCTCCGTGATCGACCGGAAGATCGCGGCAGCCGAGGCGTTCACCGTGACCAGCGGATCATGGACCGTCTCGGTGACCACATCCAGCAGGCGGGACTTGCCGCACCGCTTCGCCGGACCGACCACAGCCAGGCGCGGTGCGTGCTGCCACGCGGTCTGCAGGTGGGTGGCCGCCACCCACAAGACCACTGCTGTCAGGGCCTCGCCGCTGGGCAGGATGACGTAGCGCTTGATCTGTGCGGCCAGGTCATCCAGGACCTGTTCACCTTCGGGACGGGGCCCGAAGGAGGCAGCGTCCTGCTCGACCAGGGGCGCCTCGGGTGTGGTGTCCGGCTGCTCCATCGAGGCGAGATGGGCGCCCGGCTGACCGGGGATTGCGGTCACGGGCCAGCTCGCCTCGGCGGGTGCGGCAGGGGGCGTGGATGTCGTAGGTTTCAAGAGGCAGCTCCTTCTCCTGTGGCCGCGTGCATGCAGGCCACTCGGGTCGACCGTGTGATCGCGTGTGTGGGTATTGCCAGGGCCTCCGACGTTGGCGCGTCGGGGGCTCACCCATTCCCCAGGGGCACTTGACCGCGCCGGGGGAACACGAACGGTACGTACGACCCCGGGCACAGTCCAGCGCTTCTGTGTCAGCTCAACGCAGAACGCCCTGATACCTTCCCTCGCCCTCAAGCGGCCAGACCCAGCAGGTTCAGCAGGTCCGCCGTCACCACGCGGTACCCGTTGCCCACCCGGAGCACCTTGCACGGGTACTGGTCGCGCTTCGCCAACTCATAGCCCTTGCTCCGTCCGATCCCCAGAGCACGGTTGCCCGTCTCCAGGTCAATGGACACCGGTAGGGCCAGAAGCTGGTCCCGGCTCATCCCATTCGGCCCGGTTCCAGTCGGGTTATCGCGCACTCGGCGCCCCTCTTGTCACAGCCCACGGCGAACACGTCATCGCATCCGGCTCCAGGCGTATGAGTTCCATGATGAAAAAGATATTGTGTCTGCATGACACAACACCGTTTCGATGATGAAGACGAGGACGACTTCCCGGAATGGGTCGACCGGATCAAGCAAAACGTCGCCAGCGAGGTCCGGCGACGGAGGAAGGAGATGCACTGGAGCGCACAGCGACTGGCGGAGCGGTGCGAAGAGCTCGGCCACCCCATCCCGCGCAACGTGATCGCCAACCTGGAGTCAGGCCGCAGGGCCAACCTGCCCCTGGTCGATGTCATGATCCTGGCCGCCGCCCTGTACACATCCCCGATCTGCTTGATCTTCCCCGTCGGCTACGTCGAGGAGACGCAGGAACTTCCCTTCCACGAGCTCATCCCGACCTGGGAGGCCATGCGGAAGTTCACCGCCGAGGAGCCCAGCCACGACGTCCTCGACTCCGGACTGATCCCCGACTTCAACCGCCACGCCAGCCTGGTCCGCACCGTCGAGGAGGCCCTACGCGAGACGGAGCGGGCTGAGTTCGCAGCGAAGACGGCGACCACACCCACCCAGCGCGAGGAAGCCGAACGCAGGAAGGACGACTACGCCAAGCGTGCCGACGAGGCCAAATGGAGTCTCCTTGGCGTCCGCGAGGACATCCGCGAAGAGGGCGCCACCCCGCCAGAACTGCCACCAGCACTCACCAACATCGACCCACCCGACACCGGCACCGACGAAGAGGACGACATTTGAAGGGCTCCACCTACCGCCGCTGCTCCTGCCGCGACCCCAAGACCGGCAAGGAACTCGGCACTTCCTGCCCCAAGCGCAACAGCAGGAACCACTGCACCTACTCCATACGCCAGGAGCTGCCGCCCCACGAGGACGGCAGCCGGCGATCCTTCGCCCGTGGCGGGTACAGCAGCCTCAAGGCGGCCCAGGCCGACCTCGACCAGGTACGAGCCCTCCTGGGACTCGTAGACGCCGACGACCCCGAAGGCATACAGCTGGTCGCCGAGATGCTCGCCGAAGTCAGCGGCGAGAAACTGCCCCTGCCCGAGGTGGAGGAGACCCGGCGGCGGCTCAAGGCCGGCCAGGACCTCGTCGGCAGCCTGACCGTCGCCGAGTGGCTGGACCGCTGGCTGGCGGGCAAGCGAATCCGGAAGTCGGGCATCAGCCGGTACGAGACCGACATCCGCGTGCACCTCAAGCCGCGCATCGGGCACCGGCGCCTCGACCGGCTGCGGGTCAGCCACCTGAGCGAGATGTTCACGGCCATCGCCGACGGCAACGCCGAGGTCTTGGAGCAGAACGCCCAGCGACGTGCTGCCGTAGAAGAGTTGGCGACGATCCCGTGGAAGGGCGGCGAGAACCGTGCTCGCCGGAAGGCGCTGAAGGCCGCGCTCGACGCGATGCCGGCCTTCCGCCGAGTGACAGGTCCGGCGACGCGCCAGCACGTGAAGGCGACTCTCCGCGCGTCCCTGAACGATGCGATCGGGCAGCAGATCATCACGTTCAACCCGGCGGCCCACGTCGAGATCGATCCGGTGCGCAAGCCGAAGGCGCTGGTGTGGACGGACGAGCGGGTCGCCAAGTGGGAGCAGACCGGCGAGAAGCCCTCCCCGGTGATGGTCTGGACGCCGGAACAGACAGGCGCCTTCCTCGACTTCGTCGCCGACGACCGGCTGTACGCGATGTGGCACCTGATCGCGTTCCGGGGCCTCCGGCGAGGTGAGGCGTGCGGACAGCCGTGGTCGGAGACCAATCTCGACCGGCATTCCCTCACCGTGACGGGGCAGCTCGTCCAGGACGGCTGGGAGGTCGAGGCGTCCGAGCCGAAGACGGACAGCGGCTTCCGGGTCGTCGCACTCGACGACGACACAGTCGGCGTCCTGGAACGGCACCGCAAGCAGCAGGAGGCCGACCGCGCCGAGTGGGGGGCTGCCTGGGTGAACACGGGGCTCGTCTTCACGCAGGAGGACGGCTCCTGGCTCCACCCGGGCAAGGTGACCGATCTCTTCGAGCGGCTCGTGTCGACCTCCGGGCTGCCGCCGATCCGGCTGCACGACCTCCGGCACGGCGCGGCCACGCTCATGCTGGCCGCCGATATCGACATCAAGATCGTGTCGGACACCCTCGGGCACAGTGACACCCGAATCACGCGCGACATCTACCAGAGCGTGCTCCCCCACGTCGGCAAGAGCGCCGCCGAGGCCACGGCCAAGCTGGTCCCCCTCCAACGCAAGGCGGAGCAGGAGAAGCAGGCCCGCAAGGCCGCCAAGCAGGCCAAGCGGGCCGAGAAGGCGAAGGTCAAGGGGAAGAGGGACAAGGTCAATAAGGCCGGTTCCAATGGCGGACACCCGTCTTGCTCGCAGACGGGGCAAAGCACCCCGGGCCGCCACGTGCCCTGAACCGTCACCGGAAGCAAGAGGGCCAGGTCAGCAGGTATCTGACCTGGCCCTTCTCGGAACCACCTTCGGGATTCGAAACGCTAGGTCATCAGCATCACGGCACCTGGCTCCTCACCCCAATCAAGGCCGAAACGATGGGGACGACCGAGGTGACGCAGCCGCTCGGCTCGCTGCGCGATCAAACCCAGGACCCGCTGGGCCAAGGCATCACGCACAACCGCCCATGCAGCGTGCTGCCTCTCCGGAACGACGGCTATCTGCCGGGCAAGCTCACGCTCGGCATCACCCCCTACCGAGTGCGCCCACCGGCCATCCTGCTGCCAACTGATCTTCCTGGACCCTCTGATCGCATTCTTTAGGGAGGCAACGTTGTACCGATAGCCCAGCTGTTTCAAGCAGTAGTCCAAAGCGTCAACCGTCATGGGCTCGCCGGCTGCGAGGAGGACCAAGCGGCTGGCCTCTTCCAGGTTCCGTGGGCCAGGCAGCGGGCCGTGCCGGTACAGGGCGTACGTGCCTTGCCCAGCCCAGCAAAAGCGCCGATCAGGTGAGAGCACTGCGTTTGCGGTCGGCTGACTGACTTTGCGTCCGTAGTCGCGGTAGGCCAGGCGAGCGAAGTCACGCACATGGATGGGCGCTCGGATCGAGCAAGCGATCGCATACATGACCTCCGCGTTACCCCCCCTGCGTGGCCCACCACATCCACAGCGCCCCTTTTCCCAGGGCGACAGAGGGGATTGGCACTCGCCGCAGACGGCTACCGCCATGGCACCTCTCCAGCCCCTGAGAGTAAAGGCATCACCCTTCGCTCCAGTCCGGGGACATCGTCACCGAACCGGCCACGACAGGGCCAATGTCCTCTTCGATGTCAGGGCCGACAGCATCGAGATAGCGCGCGACGGCCTGCTCGTCGATGCTCTCCAGGTTGTCGCCAGACGCGGCCTCGATCAGTCCGTGTGCCTTGCGCAGTACATCGCGCGGCTTCCTGTTCGACCGCCCGAACAATGCGGCTACGGCGTCCATCGTGAACGGGTGGACGTCTCCGCTCGGTCGATCCGCCTTCTTGCGGGCAGCATCGAGATACTTGGAGAGGAGCTTGACGGCCGATCCCAGGTCACGAAGGGCCGGCAGGACCACGATCCTGTGCTTGTTGGCTTCCGAAACCTCGAACGTCGGAAGGTCCGCAAGTTCCCAGGCAGTGCCGATCGTGAGTGCGGCCCGGGGGTGCATGGTCACGACGACGCTGAGCATGTCAGCCATGGGCAGCGTTTCCAGGATGATGTCACGGAACCGCTCGGTTTCCAGATCGCGCTTCGCCTTGGCCGTGGTGGTGCTTGCCAGGTCCTCCAGCTGGTCGCAGCAGAGCAGGACGTGTTTCATTCCAGCAGCCGCGGCGAAGAGGAGAAACGTCGCGAGATACACCGCCCCGTTGCGGGTCCGCGAAGCGGGCTTGACCTTGTCCAGGTACTCTCGGGCAACGATCGGGTCGGCGTCGCACAGAGCCAGGATGAGCTTGTCGTCGGGCGGCCCCAGGGTGCGACCGCGCAGGTCCCGATGCTGTTCGACCACGAACTTCGCGAGACTCTGCGGATCTTCGGTAGCGGTCCGCTCGACCAGTGCCACGCGCAGGCGCTGGACGAGGGTGAGGCTCGCGTCATCAGCGCGAAAGTCCGTTGCGTATTCAACGGCCGTAAACAACGCTGCGCTCAGGGACCGAATCTGGGCCGTGTCGAAGCTGGTCAGCAGCCCACAGATCGGCGCCTCGGCGGCATCGTCCTCGTCTAGCCCGCAGCTCAGGTAAGCGGCGCGGCCGAAGTCCTGGTTGAGGCTCCCCGTAAGGTGCTGCATGAGCACAGACTTGCCGAAACCACGGGCGTCAGAGTCTCCCGGACCAGTGCCGGTGGACCACAAATAACCGAACCGAAGGCCCGAGAAGGCGGCCCCGAGTACGAACTTCTCGACGGCTTCTTCGAGTTTGTCCGCGTTGACGTCCGGCTCGTACAGGAGCCCATTTTCGCGCTGGTCGTTGCCGCCAAGTCGGGCGATGCCGGTGGTCGGGAAGGGATTGTTGATCAGCCCCCATTGCTTCTTCAGCCAGACGGGGCCCGCTGTACGGGTAGAGGCAGTCATCGCTGTTGGGTCTCCTTGGCGTTATTGGCCGTAGCATCGGTACGGCTCTCCGGGGTGATGCTGATCACGTTGAACACACGTCGGAGGCCGCTGGCATTGGGGATGATCAGTGGCTTGGTCGAGGCAGGGGCAGCCCGCAACGACGCCTGATCAAGGTGGATGCTCAACCCGAGCCCGCGGTGATCGCCTGCCAGCGCCTCCCGCAGCGCGAGATCGAACTCGTCGTCACTGATCCGCTGCTTCCAGCAGACAGCAGCTCTCAACTGCCAGACGGGCAGGTACATGCCACCACCCGCGTCGGCGCGCTGTTCACGCCAGACTGACCAGAGGGTGTCGAGTGCCGCCCGGCGAACGTCCTTCCCGACTCGGCGACTGATCGCCACACTCGCACCACTGCCCATAACCGTGGCGGTGGGCCAGAGTCGCATGGCCGGCGGACCCGGCGCGTAGTAGCTGAAGTTGGCCAAGCCAAGAAATCGGGTCCACCTACGCAGCAGTTCGAGACTGATGTAGTCCAGCGGGCAACCCGCCGCACCGAAGGCGACGCGAGCCATGGCCTCCTCGCACGTGGTCGCGAACTGCTTCCGACTGATCTCCTTCTGCCGAGCGCGCGCCCGCTCCTCGAACCGACTGACGTAGCTGCGGATATTTGCACTGATGACGGCGTGTTCCGCCGTCCAGCCGAGTGATCCATGCGCGGCTGCGGCCGCGGCGAACTCGACGAATGCGTCAAGGTAGGCACCATTGGTCTGGTACTCCGCCGAACTGAACTTCAGTAGCGGGATGGTCAGATGCCGCCGGGAGCCACTGTCCGTTCGAGCACCAACGAGACGCAGGAACCCCTCGAACTGCGGATGCGTGTCAAGCAGTACGCCGGTGAGTGCGTTGTAGGCAGCACGACGGTCACCAGCAACAAGCATCGCCCATCTCTCTCCTGCGGGAGTCAAGATGAACACCGAATCGGCATGGGCATAGGCGGAGTTAGGGCCAGACGGCAGGACGTGCCTCTCGACCCATCCAAGGCGCATAAGCTCCTTGAGGACGTCGACGGTGTTATGGACATGCTTCTTGATGTCCGCCCGTGCCAGCTCCCACTTCCGAGCAGAGTACGAGCCGTCCGTATCGCCATCGCGCGCTACCGCGGCGGCCCGGTCGACGAGAGCACGCCGCACCTGTTCGAAGGTCGCTCCCGCCGCGACATTGCCTACGGCAACCTCGATGTAGGCAAGGTCCTGAAGCCTCGGGATGCCCGAGCCGCCAACGCTCACCCCCGCCGCCCTCGGGCCGCGATGGCACAGAACCGGTCCTCCGGCATCGGGTCGAGGAAGCACGGATACCTCCTGGGGGCCATGTGGTGGATGGGTTGCATCAGTGCTCCGAGGACAGATGAGGCTTGCTGGACGTCACCCAATGTCGCCACAACCAGCCCACGGCACAAGGGGGTTATTAATGTGCATAGCCTCATGGGGTATGAGAGCCTCGACATCTTTATAGCGAGCACCTTTTACACCCATACACGAATCGCCGAGGCGCCAGGGAGCCGGCCAGTCCGAAGCGAGCCGCCGAAGAGGTGACGTGCCGACCACGGCGATCTGGCCTTCGGCGAGACGTCTCACCCCTGGGAGCCGAGAGCTACCCACCGACTTCGGCCCGAGCAGGAAGGCCCTTCGGCGCTTCAAGTTCGGTCCAAGTCGGACCCACCTCCGGTCTGGGGCTGGGAGCGGCAGCGCCCCCTCTAGGACGCCTGACGAAGCCCACTCAGGTCGGAGACCTGAGGCCACTTCGGAGCGAGGAAGCATTCGGGCTTCCCCTACGCTCGGATCGCACTCGGGCACCCATCACGCGCACGTCCGGCGCGGTTAGTCAGGGCACCACTGGCACACTCCCGCTTGACCGAAGGCGCGAGGCATGGCACACCGCGCCCCACCTCCGGGCGGACCTCAGCTCTTCGGCAGTCCGCTCACGCAGCGCTCACGCACGGGGCTCCAGACCTCGGCCGCCGCATGCCCACTCGGGTAAAGGGCATGAAAAAGCCCCAGGTCACGGCGAGTGAGTCCTGGGGCTAATCCGAGCCGCCTTCGGGATTCGAACCCGAGACCTACGCATTACGAGTGCGTTGCTCTGGCCAACTGAGCTAAGGCGGCACCGCTGGTCAGACAAGTATTCCCTCGAAGAGGGGCGCTCATCAGCAGCGGCGCCAAGTCTACAGGGTGTGGACGGGTGCCCCGAACCGGGTTCTGCGGGGGTGCGGCGGAGGTCACCTACTGGGACGGATGCGCCGTATTCGGGGCATCGTCTGCTGTGCGTCCCACGAAGGGATGAGATGTCCCGTGGCCCTTGCCGGGCGTTGGGCGATGCTCGCCGTGCTGTGTGCCAGCCTGCTGCTCGTCGCGATGGACGCCACCATCCTGAACGTCGCGCTCCCCTCTCTCATCGACGACCTGCGCCCCAGCGCCGTGCAGCAGCTGTGGATCATCGACATCTACGGGCTGGTCCTCGGCGGGCTGCTCGTCACCACCGCCGCCGTCGGTGACCGGTTCGGGCGGCGGAGGCTCTTCCTGATCGGCTTCGTGCTCTTCGGCGTGGCCTCCGTGGTCGCCGCGACCGCCGGGAGCTCGGCGCAGCTCATCGCCGGGCGGGTGCTGCTCGGCGTCGGCGGGGCCATGGTCATGCCGTCCACCCTCTCGCTGATCCGGAACATCTTCACCGACGCCCACGAACGTGCCCTCGCCATCGGGATCTGGGCCGCCGTCGCCGGCGTCGGCGCCGCGATCGGGCCGGTCGTCGGCGGGCTGCTGGTCGAGCGGTACGGCTGGTCCGCCGCCTTCTGGGTGAACGTCCCCATCGTGGTCGTCACCGTCGTCGCCGGCCTGTGGCTGCTGCCCGAGTTCAAGGACCCCGGCCAGCACGCCCTCGACCTGCTCAGCGCCGTGCTCTCCGTCGCCGGCATCGTCGCCCTCGCCTGGGGCATCAAGCACGTGGCCAAGGGCCGCCCCGCGGCGGCGGACCTGCTGGTCCTGGCGGTCGGGATCGGGCTGCTCGCCTGGTTCGCCCGCCGCCAGCTGCGGCTGAAGGATCCGCTCCTCGACGTACGGCTCTTCCGGAATCGGCCCTTCACCGCCGCCGCGCTCGTGACCCTCATGGCCATGCTCGCCGCCGGCGCCGCGCTGTTCCTGGTCTCGCTGTGGCTCCAGTACGTCCACGGCTACTCCCCCTTCGAAGCCGGCCTGCGCACCCTTCCCACCGCGCTCGCCATGCTCGGCAGCTCGCTCCTGACGCCGACGCTGATGCACCGGATCGGCGTACGGGCCTGCATGGCGATCGGCCTGGCCGGGCTGGTGGCCGGGTTCACCCTGCTGGCCCTGGCCCCGCAGCCGACCTCGTACGCCTACATCGCCGTCTTCCTGGTCACCCTCGGCTTCAGCGACGGCCTCGCCGTCACCACCGCCGCCTCGGTGCTCGTCTCGGCGGTCCCCGCGGAGCGGGCCGGCCAGGCCGGAGCCGTGTCCGAGACCTCGTACGAGCTCGGCGTGGGCCTCGGCGTGGCGCTCCTCGGTTCCGTCCACGCGGCCGCGTACGCCGCGCAGATGGCCGGTGCGCCCGCCCAGGCGGCCGAGTCGATCGGCGGGGCGAAGGAGTACGCCGAGAGCCTGCCGGCCGGGCGGCCGGCCGAGGCGGCCGGGCTGGTGGAGCGGGCCCGCGACGCCTTCGACAGCGCCCTGACCACGACCTCGTACGTCTCGATCGGCATCGCGGCCGTGGTCCTGGTGCTCGTGGTGTGGATGGTGCCCGGCACCTTCAAGACCACCGGGTCCGCGCACTGACCGGGTCCGATCGCCCGTTCAGCCCGCCAGCGGCATCAGCACTTCTTGCCGTCCGCCGGCGCCTTGCCCTCCAGGAGGTAGCGGTTGATCGCGGTGTCGATGCAGTCGCTGCCGCGCCCGTACGCCGTGTGGCCGTCGCCGTCGTAGGTGAGGAGGGTGCCCGAGTCGAGCTGGCCGGCCAGCGCCTGCGCCCACTTGTACGGGGTCGCCGGGTCCCGCGTCGTGCCCACCACCACGATCGGCGGGGCGCCCTTCGCGGTCAGCCTCTCCGCCGTGCCCGTGGCCGCCACCGGCCAGTACCCGCAGTTCAGCGAGGCCCAGGCCAGACCCGCGCCGAAGACCGGGGAGGCCTTCTCGAAGGAGGGCAGCGCGGCATCGACCGCCGCCGGGTCCTTGAAGGCCGGGGGCTGGTCGAGGCAGTTCACGGCGGCGTTCGCGAACATCAGGTTGGCGTACTTGCCGTCCGCGTCGCGCTCGTAGTAGCTGTCGGCCAGGCTGAGCAGGCCCGATCCGTCGCCGTTCATCGCCGACGTGAGCGCCTCGCGCAGCTGCGGCCAGGCGCTCTCGTCGTACAGCGCCGCGATCACCCCGGTCGTGGCGAGGGACTCGCCGAGCGGGCGGTCCGCGTCCCCGCTGGGCACGGGCTGGGCGTCGACCTTGCGGAAGAACTCCTTCAGGCGCGCCGCCACCGCGTCCGGGTCGCCCTTGCCGAGGGGGCAGTCGGGCTGCTTCGCGCAGTCCTTGGCGAAGGAGGTGAAGGCCGTCTCGAACCCGGCCGTCTGATCCCGGTTCAGGTCGATCGCGGACCGGGAGGGGTCCATCGCACCGTCCAGGACCAGCCGGCCGACGCGGTCCGGGAACAGGTCCGCGTACGTCGCCCCGAGGAGAGTCCCGTACGAGGCCCCGACGTACGTGAGCTTCTTGTCGCCGAGCACGGCGCGCAGCAGGTCCATGTCGCGGGCGGCGTCGACGGTGGAGACGTGCGGCAGCACCCGCTGCGAGCGCTCCTGGCAGCCGGCCGCGAACTTCTTGAAGGCGGCCACCAGCTCGGCCCGCTCCGCCGGGTCGTCCGGCGTCTGGTCCACCTGCGTGTACGCGTCCATGGCCGGGCCGGTCAGGCACTCGACGGGGCTGCTGCGGTCCACCCCGCGCGGATCGAAGGAGACCATGTCGTACCGGGCGCGGACCGGCGCGGGGTAACCGATGCCCGCGTACGCCTGCAGGTAGCCGATGCCCGAGCCGCCCGGGCCGCCCGGGTTGACCACGAGTGAGCCGAGCCGCTTGCCGGGACCGGTGGCCACACGGCGCGCCACCGCGATGTCGATGTCCTGGCCGGAGCGCGGGTTCGCGTAGTCCAGGGGGGCCTTCATGGTGGAGCACTGGAATCCGGGGACGCCGCACTCGCGCCAGGTCAGCTTCTGCTCGTAGTACGGACGCAGCGCGGCCGCGTCGGGGGACAGCCGCGCCGACGGACTGCCGGACTCCGCTCCGGAGGACTCGGCGGCGCGCGCTGCTTCCGATCCGCCCGGGGCGGCCCGGGGGGCTTCCAGACCGCCCGAGGTGCACCCGGAGAGCAGCAGCCCGGCGGCTGCGATCACGGTCCCGGTCGTACGCAGCACGCGACTGGTGTCCATCCCCGGAGCGTACGGCCGCCGGAGGAGGCCGGGAGGCTCTTCCGCGGCGGACGGCTGCGGGCCTTCCGTGGCCCCCGCCGGGCAGGGCACGGACCGGGTCCGTCCCGGCCACGGCGGCCGGTCCGCCCATACGGGTGAACCCGTCAACCGGGTGTGGACCCGGGCGGCGGCCGGGCAACGGACAGACGGCCGCCCGGAGGAGGCCCGGCCCGGCGGAGGCCCCGGCGTGGCCCCGGCGGTGGTCAGCCCGCGCGCAGCGCCATCGTCATCGCCTCGACCGCGAGGAGGGGGGCGACGTTGCGGTCGAGGGCCTCCCGGCAGGCGATGATCGCCTCGATCCGGCGCAGGGTCCGCTCGGGACCCGAGGCCCGCACGATCCGGTCGAGGTCCTGCCGTATCTCCTCATTGGCGATGGCCACGGACGAGCCGAGCTGCAGGGCGAGGACGTCCCGGTAGAAGCCGGTGAGGTCGGTCAGCGCAAGGTCGAGGGTGTCGCGCTGGGTCCTGGTGCGGCGGCGTTTCTGCCGGTCCTCCAGCTCCTTCATCACACCCGCGGTGCCGCGCGGCATCCGGCTGCCGGCGCCCGCTCCGGCGCCGAGCGCGGTCCTCAGCTCCTCGGTCTCCTTGGTGTCGACCTCCTCCGCGACCTGCTTGGCGTCCTCGGCGGCGGCGTCCACCAGCTCCTGGGCGGCCTTGAGGCAGGCTCCGACGTCGTCCACCCGGAGCGGGAGCTTCAGAACCGTCGCCCTGCGCGACCGGGCCTCCTCGTCGGTGGCCAGCCGACGGGCGCGGTCGACGTGCCCCTGGGTGGCCCTGGCGGCGGCCAGGGCGAGCGTCGGCTCGACGCCGTCCCGCCGCACCAGCATGTCGGCGACGGCCGCGACCGAGGGGGTGCTGAGGTTGAGGTGGCGGCAGCGGGAGCGGATGGTCGGCAGCACGTCCTCCACGGAGGGCGAGCACAGCAGCCAGACCGTCCGGGGCGCGGGCTCCTCCACGGCCTTGAGGACCGCGTTGGCGGACTTCTCGTTCAGCCGCTCGGCGTCCTCGACGAGGATGACCTGCCAGCGGCCGGTGGCGGGTGACGTATAGGACTTGCGGACGGTGTCCCGCATGTCGGCGACGAGGATCTGACTGCCGACCGCGACGACGGTGGAGACGTCCGCGTGCGTGCCGACCATCGTGGTGTGGCAGCCGTCGCAGAACCCGCAGCCGGGCTCACCCCCGAGGGCGCGGTCGGGGCTGGTGCACTGCAGGGCGGCCGCGAAGGCCCGGGCGGCGGTGACCCGCCCGGATCCGGGCGGGCCGGTGAACAGCCAGGCGTGGGTCATCTTGGACGCCGCGGGCGGGGCGGTCCCGTTCGTGATGGCCGTGACCAGGGCATCGGCGTCGCGGGCGGCGGCGGACAGCTGCGTCTGGACCCGCTCCTGTCCCACCAGGTCGTCCCATACGGGCATGCCGCCCACCACCTTTCACTCTCCGTGCACCCATTGTGGCGGGCGCCACTGACAATCCGGTCCCGCCGAGGTCAGCGGCGGCGGCGCGGTCCTCGTTCGCCCTCGTCGTCCTCGTCGTCCCGGTGGCGGCCCAGCAGTTCGTCGGCCAGCGTCGGCAGGTCGTCCAGCGGGGTCTCCTCGGCCCAGTCCGGGCGCGGCCGCTGCGGCCGGCCGTCCTCGCCGAGCACGGGGAGCTCCCGCGTCCGGTCATTGGTCGAGTCCCGGAAGATGCCCGACGGCACCCGGTCGGCCGGGTTCTCCTCGGGGCGCCGGGCCGTCGGCCGCGAAGCGGACCGGGCCCGACCGGTACCGGCGCCGGCGCCGCTGCCGCCGCCCTGCGGGGCGGCCCCCGGGCGGACCGGCGGCAGCACGGCCGTCTCGTCGGCCGGGCGAACGGGCGGCAGCACGGCCGTCTCGTCGGCGGACGCCCGGTCCACCTTCGGCACGGGGACGGTCTGGGTGACGTCGTCCGGCTGGACCACCCGCTTGACCACAGGGGTCTCGACCGTCACCGCGTCGTCCGGGTGCGGCTCCTTCGTCATGGGCACCTTGGGAGCAGGCGCCGGAGTCGGAGCCGAAGCCGAAGCGGGAGCGGGAGCGGGAGCGGGAGCGGGAGCGGGAGCGGGCGCCGGAGCAGCGGCCGAAGCCGCAGCGGCCTCCGCCGCGGCAGCGGCGGCCGCGGCCTTCGCCGCCGCCTCGGCCGACGCGGCCTCCACCAGCCGGCGTGCCTCCTCGGCCTTCAGCAGGGCCTCCTCGGCCCTACGCTGCTTCTCCAGCCGCCGCTCCTCGGCCTCCGCCCGCAGCCGGGCCTCTTCCTCGGCCTGCCGGCGCAGTCGCTCGGCCTCCGCCGCACGGGCCTTCTCCTCGGCCTCCAGCCGCAGCCGCTCGGCCTCGGCCCTGGCCCGGGCCTCCTCCTCGGCGCGCTGCCGCTCCTCGGCGGCCTTGCGCGCCGCCTCGGCCTCCGCCTTGATCCGTGCTTCCTCGGCCTCGCGGGCCAGCCGTGCCTCTTCCTCGGCCCGGAGCCGCGCTTCCTCCGCCTTGCGGGCCGCCTCTTCCTCGGCCTTGCGCCGGGCCTCCTCCTCGGCGAGGCGCCGGGCCTCCGCCTGGGCGGCCACCTCGGCCTCGGAGAGCGGGAGCATCCGGTCCAGGCGGTGGCGTACGACGGTGGTCACCGAGTCCGGGTCCTGGGCCGCGTCGACCACCAGGTAGCGCCCGGGGTCGGACGCGGCGAGCGTCAGGAACCCGGACCGCACCCGCTGGTGGAACTCCGCCGGCTCCGACTCCAGCCGGTCCGGCGCCTCCGTGAACCGCTCCCGCGCCGCCTCCGGCGACACGTCGAGCAGGACCGTCAGGTTCGGCACGAGCCCGTCGGTCGCCCAGCGCGAGATCCGCGCGATCTCCGTCGGGGAGAGGTCGCGGCCGGCTCCCTGGTAGGCCACCGAGGAGTCGATGTAGCGGTCCGAGATGACGACCGCGCCGCGCTCCAGGGCCGGGCGCACCACGGTGTCCACGTGTTCCGCCCTGTCGGCGGCGTACAGCAGCGCCTCGGCGCGGTTCGAGAGGCCGGCGGAGGACACGTCGAGCAGGATCGAGCGGAGCCGCTTGCCCACGGGGGTCGCCCCGGGCTCGCGGGTCACGACGACCTCGTGGCCCTTGTCCCGTATCCAGGCGGCCAGCGCCTCGACCTGGGTGGACTTGCCGGCGCCGTCGCCGCCCTCCAGGGCGATGAAGAACCCGGTGTCGGACGCGGCCTGCACCGGCTCCCCGCCGCGCAGCGCCTCGCGCAGGTCGCGCCGCAGGGGTACGCCGCCGCGGTCGTCGGCCTTGGTGAGCACCACCACGGCGACCGGCAGCAGCAGGGCGCCCACCAGCATCAGGGTGAAGGCGGCGCCGCCGTGCGCGAAGACGACCTCGGCGCCGGTCAGCCGGTGCGGGCCGATCACCGCGGCCAGCGCAGGGGCGCCGACGGCGCCGAGCGCCACGGCCACCCGTACGACCGCCTGGAGGTGTTCGGTGACCCGGGCCCGGCGGAATTCCTCGGTCTCCTGGTCCAGCAGCGTGTGGCCGGCGCTGGCCGCGATACCCGCGGCGGTGCCGGCGAGCAGCGAGAGGAAGAGCACGGTCGCGGTGTCCGGGACGAGCCCGGTGAGCAGCAGCGCGAGCCCGGTCACCGCTATGGCGAGGGCGAGCAGCCGGCGCCGGGACAGGCCGGGCAGCACCTTGCCGGCCTGGGTGGCGCGGATGCCGACGGCGGTGCCGCCGACCAGCGCGAGCACGAACAGGGCGAAGGCGGCCGGCCCGCCGCCCAGGTCGAAGGCGTGCAGGACGGCCACGGCCACGGCGCAGGACACCGCTCCGGCGACCGCGGCGCAGCTCATGACCAGCAGGGGGATGGCGCCCGTACGGCCCTTGTCGGGCCGGTCGCCCGCCTTGGGGGCGCGCAGGCCCTCCAGCGGGGAACGCGGGCGCGGGGTCGCCCCGGTGGGCAGCACCAGCGGGAGCAGCAGCGAGACCGACGCGGCGAACAGGCCCGCGGCCACGTACGAACCGAGAGCGGCCTGGTTCGCGGCGAACCAGTCCACGCCGAGGCCGAGCGCCTTGCCCACCAGGGTCGCGGCGAGCAGCGCGGCCGCCGCGATCGGGAGCGCCGCGAAAGCCGTACGCAGGGTCAGCCGCCGCAGCGCGTCCAGGTGGTCCGGGAGCGGCCGTACGGTCGCCCCCTCCGGCGGCGGCGCGGGCAGCAGGGCGGGCGCCGCGCTCTCCTTGGCCAGGGTCCACAGCCGCTCGGCGGCGCCGGAGACGAAGACGGTGGCCAGCAGCGCGGTGAGCGCGTGGGCCGGGATCCAGTCGAGCCAGAGCGGGGCGACGACGAAGAGGCCGATGCGGAGTCCGTCGGCGCCGATCATCGTCCAGCGGCGGTCCAGCTTGCCGCCCGAGCCGAGGAGCCCGGCGAACGGGCCGAGGAGGACCGCGCCGAAGAGGAGGGTGGCGAGGATCCGGACCCCGAAGACGGCGGCGACGGCGAGGGCCGCGCCGCGGTATCCGCCGCCGAACGCCCCTTCCGTGGCCGCGGCCTGGAGGGCCAGCAGCACCAGCACCAGCAGGGCGAGGGCGTCTCCGATGCCGCTCACCAGCTGGGTGCTCCACAGCCGGCGCAGCCTGGGCGTGCGCAGCAGGGCGCGCACCGCACGCTCGCGGGAATCCGCGGCTAGGGCTTCGTCGTAGGTGGGGTTCGCCGGGGCGGTCACGACCGTTGGCTGCTCGGCTCGCGTCATCCGCCCAGCCTATCCGCTGCGCTTCGCGGGTGCGGAAGCCTGTGGACAAGGCCCGGTGTGACTCCGGACCCACCTTCCGGGGGCCGCGCCCCGAGCCCCCGAGCCTCAAACGCCGGCGGGGCTGAAATCGAGAGCCCCGCGCCTGGGGCACGGGGCTCTCTGTCCGACTACTCGTCCGCGGGGGCGACGGCGGCCTTCTTGGCCACCGTCTTCTTCGCGGTCGTCTTCTTGGCGGTCGTCTTCTTGGCCGCCGTCGTCTTCTTCGCGGCGGCGGTCTTCGTCGCCGTCGCCTTCTTCGCCGGGGCCTTCTTGGCGGGGGCCTTCTTCGCCGTCTTCTTGGCCGGGCCCTTCGCGCGCTTCTCCGCGAGCAGCTCGTAGCCCCGCTCCGGCGTGATCGTCTCGACGTCGTCGTCCCGCCGCAGCGTCGCGTTCGTCTCGCCGTCCGTCACGTACGGACCGAAGCGGCCGTCCTTGACGACCACCGGCTTCTCGCTCACCGGGTCCGTGCCCAGTTCCTTCAGCGGCGGCTTGGCCGCGGCGCGGCCCCGCTGCTTGGGCTGCGCGTAGATCGCGAGCGCCTCGTCGAGCGTGATCGAGAAGAGCTGGTCCTCGGTCTCCAGGGACCGCGAGTCCGTGCCCTTCTTCAGGTACGGGCCGTAGCGGCCGTTCTGGGCCGTGATCTCCACGCCCTCCGCGTCCGCGCCGACCACGCGCGGCAGCGACATCAGCTTCAGCGCCTCGTCCAGGGTCACCGTGTCGAGGGACATCGACTTGAAGAGGGAGGCCGTGCGCGGCTTGACCGCGTTCTTGCCCGTCTTCGGGGTGCCCTCGGGCAGGATCTCCGTCACGTACGGCCCGTAGCGGCCGTCCTTGGCGACGATCTCGTTACCGCTGACCGGGTCCTTGCCGAGCTCGAACTCGCCGCTCGGCTTCGCGAACAGCTCCTCCGCGTACTCGACCGTCAGCTCGTCCGGGGCCATGTCGTCGGGCACGTCGGCCCGCTGGTGGCCCTCCGCGTCCTTCTCGCCCCGCTCCACGTACGGTCCGTAGCGGCCGACCCGCAGCACGATGCCCTCGCCGACCGGGAAGGAGGAGATCTCCCGGGCGTCGATCGCGCCCAGGTCCGTGACCAGCTCCTTCAGACCGCCGAGGTGGTCCCCTTCGGCCGGCACGACCTCGGTCGCGTCCTCCGAGCCGAAGTAGAACCGCTTCAGCCACGGCACGGACTGGGCCTCGCCCCGCGCGATGCGGTCGAGGTCGTCCTCCATCTTCGCGGTGAAGTCGTAGTCGACGAGCCGGCCGAAGTGCGTCTCCAGCAGGTTGACCACGGCGAACGACAGGAAGGACGGCACGAGCGCCGTGCCCTTCTTGAAGACGTATCCGCGGTCGAGGATCGTGCCGATGATCGACGCGTACGTCGACGGGCGGCCGATCTCGCGCTCTTCGAGCTCCTTGACCAGCGAGGCCTCGGTGTAGCGGGCCGGCGGCTTGGTCGAGTGCCCGTCCGCCGTGATCTCCTCGGCGGCGAGCGCGTCGCCCTCCGCGACCTGCGGCAGCCGCTTCTCGCGGTCGTCGAGCTCGGCGTTCGGGTCGTCCGCGCCCTCGACGTACGCCTTCATGAAGCCGTGGAAGGTAATCGTCTTGCCGGAGGCGGTGAACTCGGCATCGCGCCCGTCGGCCGCCCGGCCACCGATCTTCACGGTGACGCTGTTGCCGACCGCGTCCTTCATCTGGGAGGCGACGGTCCGCTTCCAGATCAGCTCGTACAGGCGGAACTGGTCGCCTGTCAGACCCGTCTCGGCCGGCGTGCGGAAACGATCACCCGAAGGCCGGATCGCCTCGTGCGCCTCCTGCGCGTTCTTGACCTTGCCGGCGTAGACGCGCGGCTTCTCCGGCAGATAGTCGGCCCCGTAGAGCTGGGTGACCTGCGCCCGCGCCGCCGACACCGCGGTGTCGGACAGCGTGGTGGAGTCGGTACGCATGTAGGTGATGAAGCCGTTCTCGTACAGCTTCTGCGCCACCTGCATCGTCGCCTTCGCACCGAAGCCCAGCTTGCGCGAGGCCTCCTGCTGGAGCGTCGTCGTACGGAAGGGGGCGTACGGGGAACGGCGGTACGGCTTGGACTCGACCGAGCGGACGGCGAACGAGGTGTCCGCCAGCGCGGCGGCGAGCGCCCGGGCGTTCGCCTCGTCGAGGTGCAGCACCTCGCTCTTGAGCTGCCCGTTCGAGCCGAAGTCACGGCCCTGCGCCACGCGCTTGCCGTCCACCGTGTTCAGGCGGGCGACCAGCGTCGAGGGGTCGGACGCGTCACCGGCACGCCCGGTGGAGAAGGTTCCGGTCAGGTCCCAGTACTCGGCGGAGCGGAAGGCGATGCGCTCGCGCTCCCGCTCGACGACGAGGCGGGTGGCAACGGACTGGACGCGGCCCGCCGAAAGCTTCGGCATGACCTTCTTCCACAGGACCGGCGAGACCTCGTAGCCGTAGAGGCGGTCGAGGATGCGGCGGGTCTCCTGGGCGTCGACCATGCGCTGGTTGAGCTCGCGCGGGTTGGCGACGGCGTCGCGGATCGCGTCCTTGGTGATCTCGTGGAAGACCATCCGGTGGACGGGGACCTTGGGCTTCAGGACTTCCTGCAGGTGCCACGCGATGGCTTCGCCCTCGCGGTCCTCATCGGTGGCGAGGAAGAGTTCGTCGGACTCGGCCAGCAGCTCCTTGAGCTTCCTGACCTGGGCCTTCTTGTCGGCGTTGACGACGTAGATCGGCGCGAAGTCGTGCTCGACGTCCACACCGAGACGGCGCACCTCACCGGTGTACTTGTCGGGAACCTCGGCCGCGCCGCTGGGGAGGTCGCGGATGTGCCCGACGCTCGCCTCGACGACGTATCCGGGGCCGAGGTAGCCCTTGATCGTCTTCGCCTTGGCTGGGGACTCGACGATGACGAGTCGGCGGCCGCCCTTTGCGGTCTCGCTAGTCGGGGACAACTTGGCTCTTCTCTCCGGTCGGCACTCGGTCGCGGTACGGCGACGCTGCGGAGTGTGACGGTACAACCCGCCCCCGTGTCAAACGGCAGAAGCCCGCAACGGCCACTCGAACGGTAACCCGACAAGTGGCGTTTCTGCCGCCCGGATGCCGCGCCGGAGCGTTCCCGATCACCGGGCCGGGTGGCCGCGGGGCCGTCTGGCCCCGGTCCCGCACCCCGTCCCACGTCGGCTTTCCCGGCCGGATCGGGGCCGGACCGGGCTCTCGTACGGACCCCCGTACGGACTCTCGCACTCCGGTGTCAGAGCCGGGCGATGCACCACGCCCCGAGGGCCAGCGAGCCCCCGCCGGCGAGCAGGATCAGCGGAACCGCCACGACGGGGCGCACGCCCTCGGCCACCGGCTCGCGGTGCAGGGCGCGCGCCCCCGTCCAGACCAGCAGAGCGGCCCCGAACAGCAGGAACACGGCCGTCGCGAAGATCGCCGGACCGTTCTCCACGCCGCTCCCCCTACCCCCGGGCCACCCTCGGGATTCCCCCCGGAACCCCGCTGCGCAGGAGCCTGGCAGCCCCCGGGGAACAGCGGGCGAACCTGGGGTTACATCCCGGCGCCGCTACTGTGCGGGGCCCCGCCCGGGCTCCAGGAAACCCTGCTCGACCAGCATCCGGATCGACTCGGGCGTCCGGTCCCGCAGCACCACCGGATCCTCCTGCACCAGCTGCGCGATCGCGTCCAGGATCCGGCCCGCGGTCAGTGAGCCGTCACACACTCCGGCGAAGCCCGCACCGACCGTGTCGACCTTGGTGGCGCGCCGCATCCCGCGGTTCTGCCGGAGCACGACGTGCTCGGGGTCCTCCGCGCCGGGCGCGCCGACCTGCTCCTGCACCACTTCCTCGGCCAGCACGAAATAGGCCTCCAGCAGGGCCGCGTCATCGTGTTCCCGCAGGTAGTCCTGGCGGGCGAAGTGGGCGAGCACGGCCTCGCCGAGCGGCTGCTCCACCGTGTGCGGCCACTCCTCGACCACGATCGAGGGCTCGGCGGCGTCCGACCGGCGCAAGGTGATCCAGCCGAAGCCGACGGACTTCGTCTTGCGCGCCTCGAACTCGTCCAGCCAGTCCTCGTACCGCCTCGCGTACTCCTCGGGGTCGGTGCGGTGGTCGCCCGCGTCGCGCAGCCACAGCTCCGCGTACTGCGTCACGTCCTGCACGTCACGCTGCACGACCCAGGCGTCGCAGCCGCGCGGTACCCAGGAGCGCAGCCGGTCGCGCCAGTCCTCGCCCTCGACGTGCTGCCAGTTGCCGAGGAACTGCGCGTACCCGCCCGGGTTGAGCCGTGCTCCGGCCTCCTGGACCAGGGTCCGGCACAGGTCGTCGCCGCCCATTCCGCCGTCCCGGTACGTCAGCCGGGCGCCCGGGGAGATCACGAACGGCGGGTTCGACACGATCAGGTCGTACGTCGCCTCGCCGACCGGTTCGAAGAGGGACCCGGTGAGCAGCTCCGCCTCCGGGGCGCCCGACAGGGCCAGCGTCAGACGGGTGAAGTCCAGGGCGCGCGGGTTGACGTCGGTGGCGGTGACCCGGGTGGCATGCCGGGAGGCGTGCAGCGCCTGGATGCCGGATCCGGTGCCGACGTCGAGGGCCGAGCCGACGGGGGTGCGGACGGTGATCCCGGCCAGCGTCGTGGAGGCACCGCCGACGCCGAGGACCACGCCCTCCTCGCGGCTGCCGATCCCGCCGGCCCCGCCGACGGCGCAGCCGAGGTCGGACACGATGAACCAGTCCTCGCCGTCCGGGCCGCCGTACGGGCGCACGTCGACGGTCGCGTGCACCTCGTCACCCTCTACCCGGAGCCAGCCGTCGGCCAGGGCCTCGTCGACGGGCAGTGCGGCGGCGGCGTGCACGTACGGCTCGGGCTGCTGGAGCAGGAACAGCCGGACCAGGCTCGCGAGCGGGCCGTCGCCGGCGGCACGGGTGGCGCGCAGGGCGGGGACCGTCTCACTGCGGGCCAGAGCGGCGTAGGCGGGGGCGCCGAGCAGGTCGAGCAGCCCGTCGGCGGTGAAACCGGCGGCCAGCAGGGCACTGCGGAGTTCGGCGGCATGGTCGGACGTGGGAAGGCTGGTGGTACTCACGCGTCCATTGTGTCCGCTGAGGCCCGTCCTGCCGATCAGCCGGGGCCCGTACGTACGAAAGGGCGGCCGCGGCCCCCTCCGGGACCCCGGCCGCCCTGATCGGACGCCCTACTTCGCCGTGGGCGACGGCGCCGCGACCTGACAGCCCTTCTGGGCGTTGATCGCCTTGTCCAGGCCGCCCGCGTTGAGCGTGGCGAGGGCGTCCTGGCCGCCCTTCGTCGCCTCCTGGAGGCCGCCGGCGACCTCCTTCAGGCCGTCGGCGAACTTCGTCTGCTCCTTGGGGTCAAGAGCGTCCATCTTCGCCTTCAGGTCGGCGTACCCCTTGGACGTCGCCTCGAAGCCCTTGGCGGCCGCCTCCTGGGTCGCCGCGCCGTCCTTGACCGGCGGAACTCCCGCCGACTGCAGGGCGGCCCCCATGGTCTTGTACGACTCCGACATGGTCGCGAAAGCCGCGGAATCGGTCTGCTGGACCTCCTCGGGCTTGCTGCTCTCCGTCGCCACGCGCTTGATCTCGGCGTTGGCGGTCTCGATCTTCTTGAGTTCGGGCTGCCACTTGTCGCAGACCTTCTTGGCCCAGGCGCTGGCCTTCTCGTCGGTCTCGTCCCCGCCGCAGCCGGACAGGACGAGCATCAGCACCGCACCGCCCGACAATGCGGCCGCAAGCTTCTTGTTCACCGGATTGGTCCCTTCGAAGGCTCTCGGCCCGGAAGATACACGTCTGCCATCCGGGTACGCACAAAGGCGGACAGACGGCGCGTCAGTCCGCGCTGCCTGTCCGCCCTTCGGGCGTACGGCCGGCCCTGCCCGGCCCTGCCCGTCCTGCTGCCGGGACCTCGGGTCAGGAGACCGTCGCGGGGTCGGCCGGCTGGGCCACCCGCTCGGCGGCTCCGCCCTCGGTCTCGTCGCCGACCGCGATGCCGCGGCGCTTGGAGACGTACACCGCGCCGATGATGACGGCGATCGCGAGGACCGCGACGATCGCCCGCACGGTCGGGTTGGTGTCCGGGCCGTAGCTGAACTGCACGACGGCGGGTGCGATCAGCAGCGCCACCAGGTTCATCACCTTGAGCAGCGGGTTGATCGCGGGACCGGCGGTGTCCTTGAACGGGTCTCCGACCGTGTCGCCGATGACGACCGCGGCGTGGGCCTCGCTGCCCTTGCCGCCGTGGTGGCCGTCCTCGACGAGCTTCTTCGCGTTGTCCCACGCGCCGCCGGAGTTGGCGAGGAAGACCGCCATCAGCGTGCCCGTGCCGATGGCGCCGGCGAGGAAGGAGCCGAGCGCCCCCACGCCGAGGGAGAAGCCCACGGCGATTGGGGTGAGGACGGCGAGCAGGCCGGGCGTGGCGAGCTCGCGCAGCGCGTCCTTGGTGCAGATGTCGACGACGCGCCCGTACTCGGGCTTCTCGGTGTAGTCCATGATCCCCGGGTGCTCGCGGAACTGGCGGCGCACCTCGTAGACCACGGCGCCCGCGGAGCGGGAGACCGCGTTGATGGCGAGGCCGGAGAACAGGAACACGACCGCCGCGCCCAGGATCAGCCCGACCAGGTTGTTGGGCTGCGCGATGTCCAGGCTGAGGTTCATCTCCCCGGCCTTGGCTCCGACTTCCCTGACCGCGGTGGCGATCGCGTCGTTGTACGAGCCGAAGAGCGCGGCCGCGGCGAGCACGGCCGTGGCGATGGCGATGCCCTTGGTGATGGCCTTGGTGGTGTTGCCCACGGCGTCCAGGTCGGTCAGGACCTGCGCACCGGCGCCCTCGACGTCGCCGGACATCTCGGCGATGCCCTGGGCGTTGTCGGAGACGGGCCCGAAGGTGTCCATGGCGACGATGACACCGACGGTGGTGAGCAGGCCGGTGCCGGCCAGGGCCACCGCGAACAGCGCGAGCATGATCGACGTACCGCCGAGCAGGAACGCGCCGTAGACGCCGAGACCGATGAGCAGCGCCGTGTAGACGGCGGACTCCAGGCCGACGGAGATGCCGGCGAGGACGACGGTGGCCGCGCCGGTCAGGGAGGACTTGCCGATGTCCCGGACGGGACGGCGGTTGGTCTCGGTGAAGTAGCCGGTGAGCTGCTGGATCAGCGCCGCGAGCACGATGCCGATGGCGACGGCGACGACGGCCAGGACGCGCGGGTCACCGGAGTGGTTGGTGATCGCCGGGTTCTCGACGCCGACGAGCTCCTTGTAGGTGGCCGGCAGGTACGCGTAGACGGCGATCGAGACCAGCACCAGGGAGATCACCGCGGAGATGAAGAAGCCGCGGTTGATGGCGGTCATGCCGCTGCGGTCGGAGCGCCGCGGGGAGACCGCGAAGATGCCGATCATGGCGGTGATAACGCCGATCGCGGGGACGATCAGCGGGAAGGCGAGACCCAGGTCGCCGAAGGCCGCCTTGCCGAGGATGAGCGCGGCCACCAGGGTGACGGCGTACGACTCGAAGAGGTCGGCCGCCATTCCCGCGCAGTCTCCGACGTTGTCGCCCACGTTGTCGGCGATGGTCGCGGCATTGCGCGGGTCGTCCTCCGGAATGCCCTGCTCGACCTTGCCGACCAGGTCGGCGCCGACGTCGGCGGCCTTGGTGAAGATGCCGCCGCCCACGCGCATGAACATCGCGATCAGGGCGGCGCCGAGCCCGAAGCCCTCAAGGACCTTGGGGGCGTCGGCGGCGTAGACCAGTACGACGCAGGAGGCGCCGAACAGGCCGAGGCCGACGGTGAACATGCCGACCACGCCACCCGTGCGGAAGGCGATCTTCATCGCCTTGTGGGAGACCTCCGTCAGGTCCTTGGCGGGCTCTCCCTCGGCGGGGGTCGCCTCCCGTGCGGCGGCGGCGACGCGAACGTTGGCGCGGACCGCGAGACGCATCCCGATGTAGCCGGTGGCCGCCGAGAAGATGGCGCCCACGAGGAAGAAGGCGGAACGTCCCGCCCGCTGCGTCCAGTCGTCTGCGGGGAGCAGGAAGAGCAGGAAGAAGACCACGACGGCGAAGACGCCGAGGGTGCGCAGCTGCCGGCCGAGGTAGGCGTTGGCGCCCTCCTGGACGGCCGCGGCGATCTCCTTCATGCTCTCGGTTCCCTCGTCGGCCGCGAGGACCTGGCGGACCAGGATCTGCGCGACGACGAGTGCGGCGAGTGCCACGGCCGCAATGACGATCACGATGAGCCGATTGTCATCGGTGAGTACTGCGGATGCCAGATCTGTGGTGCGATCCGGCGCGATAGGGGTGAAGAGCCCCGTCATTCGTCCTCCTTGACGTGATGAGCTCAAGATGTGGACGGATTGTAGGGAGCGCGCCCGGATCAAAACAGTGCGCAGGAAACGCAATTGGCGTGCTCTTGCTCCTCAGCAATGGATCGCGTCACTCCATTACCCTCGAAAGTGGTAATGGGGCAAAGGCATTGACGTCCGGTCATTGATCTAGGGAAATGGAAAAGGCCCTGCTCAGCAGGGCCTTGATAAAGATCGGAAGATATGACGGGCTGTACGCCCGGTGGATCTTACGGAAGGTCGGAGGACCCGGAGACGGGCCAGCTCATCCGGATCGTCCCGCCCGATTCCCCACTGGTCACCTCGACGTCGTCGACGAGCCCGCTGATCACGGCGAGACCCATCTCGTCCTCCGTCTCGGCGTCGGGGTCAAGGGCAGCGTCGAGTCCGGACACGGCCTCGCCGGCGCCGCCGCCCGGCCCCGGCACCTCGTCGCCGACCTCGATGGAGAACGTCTTGTCCTCCTCGGTCAGGACCACCCGGACGGGCGCGGTCAGCCCGTAGCTGCGATGGAGTCCGACGGCACGCGAGCAGGCCTCACCCACGGCGAGGCGGACCTCGTCGAGGACGGCTTCCTCCACACCGGCCCGGCGCGCCACGGCCGCCGCGACGAGGCGGGCCGTCCGGACGTGTTCGGGCTGGGCGCTGAAGCGCAGTTCAACGGTGGCCATGCGCGTCCCCCTCGGACTACGGGCGTGCCTTGACAGGGGCCCCGGCCATCCATGGCCCGGTACCCCCGCTCTCCTTGCCGGCTCCCGGCCGCCCGAAGGCTGCCGGGAGCCGCCTGGAGACGTCAGTCGGTGGCGTTGACGGCGTCTTCCACCGTGGTGTGGATCGGGAACACCTTGGTCAGACCGGTGATGCGGAAGATCTTCAGGATGCGCTCCTGGTTGCACACCAGGCGTAGCGAACCCTCGTGCGCACGGACGCGCTTGAGACCTCCCACGAGCACACCAAGTCCGGTGGAGTCGAGGAAGTCCACTCGCTCCATGTCGACAACCAGGTGGTAGCTGCCGTCGTTCACCAACTCGACCAACTGCTCGCGCAGCTTGGGCGCGGTATACACATCAATCTCGCCACCGACCTCCACGACCGTACGGTCGCCGACAGTGCGAGTCGACAGGGACAGGTCCACGGATCCTCCAGCACCTTGCTATCGAGCGGCGCCCCCTAGGGGCCTCCCCACCCGAAGGTAGGCGAGGGATTGGCTGCCGCGATGGCATTCAATCACTTACCGGCAGGCGCGCACGACGCCTTCGGACCATTGTCCCGCACGCCGGTGACACACTCGGTTCCAATGGCCAATACTCACGGTCCCGGACGGCCCAAGCCACCCGTGGACCCAAGACCCACTCCCGGCACGGTCCTGGACCGCCTGTCACGGGGGCCTTCCCGAGCTGCGCGCATCACCCATACGGAGCACTTGCCCCCTCGAGCGGGCCGTCATGCAGTCTGGCCCGATCGCATCCGAACGGATGTCGTGGCCGCGATCCAGGCCGCCGGCATCGACCATCCGTGGGAGCACCAGGCCGCGGCGGCCGAGCAGGCCCTGGACGGCGAGTCCGTGGTCGTCGCCACCGGCACCGCCTCGGGCAAGTCCCTGGCCTACCTCGCGCCCGTGCTCTCCGCCCTCGCGGACGGCGCCGAGGCCCCGAACGGCAGGGGCGCCACGGCCCTGTACCTGGCCCCCACCAAGGCCCTGGCGGCCGACCAGCGGCGCGCCGTACGGGAACTGGCCGCCCCGCTGGGCAACGCCGTCCGCGCCGCGGTCTACGACGGCGACACGCCCGTCGAGGAACGCGAATGGGTGCGCCAGTACGCGAACTACGTCCTGACCAACCCCGACATGCTGCACCGCGGGATCCTCCCGGCCCACCCGCGCTGGTCCTCCTTCCTGCGCGCCCTGCGCTACGTCGTGATCGACGAGTGCCACACCTACCGCGGGGTATTCGGCTCCCACGTGGCACAGGTCCTGCGCCGGCTGCGGCGGCTGTGCGCCCGCTACGGCTCCGAACCGGTCTTCCTGCTGGCCTCCGCCACGGCCAGCGACCCCGCGGCCGCCGCGTCCCGGCTGACCGGCGTACGGGTGATCGAGATCACCGACGACGCCTCTCCGCGCGGCGAGGTGGTCTTCGCCCTGTGGGAGCCGCCGCTGCTCACCGAGCTGCGCGGCGAGAAGGGCGCGCCCGTGCGCCGTACGGCCACCGCAGAGACCGCCGACCTGCTGACGGACCTGGTGGTCCAGGGGGTCCGCACGGTCGCCTTCGTCCGCTCCCGGCGCGGCGCGGAGCTGATCTCGGTGATCGCCCAGGAGCGGCTCGCCGCGGTGGACCGCTCCCTGGCCCGGCGGGTCGCGGCCTACCGGGGCGGGTACCTGCCCGAGGAGCGCCGGGCCCTGGAGCGGGCCCTGCACTCCGGCGAGCTGCTGGGACTGGCCGCCACGACAGCCCTGGAGCTGGGCGTGGACGTCTCCGGCCTGGACGCCGTACTGATCACCGGGTACCCCGGCACGAGGGCCTCCCTGTGGCAGCAGGCCGGCCGCGCGGGGCGGGCCGGCCAGGGCGCCCTGGCCGTGCTGATCGCCCGCGACGACCCACTGGACACCTACCTCGTGCACCATCCCGAGGCGCTGTTCCGCCAACCGGTGGAAGCCACCGTCCTGGACCCCGACAACCCGTACGTCCTCGCCCCCCACCTGTGCGCGGCGGCGGCCGAGCTGCCGCTGACGGACGCCGACCTGGACCTCTTCGGCCCGGCGACCGAAGAACTCCTCCCCCAGCTGGAAGCGGCGAAGCTGCTGCGCCGTCGGGCGACCGCCTGGCACTGGACCCGCCGGGAACGGGCCTCGGACCTGACCGACATCCGGGGCGGCGGCGGCCGCCCGGTGCAGATCGTCGAGGCCGCCACCGGCCGGCTGCTGGGCACGGTCGACGAGTCCGCCGCCCATACCGCCGTCCACGACGGGGCCGTCCACCTCCACCAGGGCCGCACGTATCTCGTGAAACACCTGGACCTGGAGGATTCGGCGGCCCTCGTGGAGGAGGCCGATCCGCCCTTCTCCACCACCGCCCGCGACACCACCTCCATCTCCATCCTGGAGACCGAGACCGAGATCCCGTGGGGCTCGGCCCGGCTCTGCTTCGGCTCCGTCGAGGTCACCAACCAGGTCGTCTCCTACCTGCGCCGCAAACTGATCACCGGCGAGGTCCTGGGCGAGGCCAAACTGGACCTGCCGCCCCGCACCCTGCGCACCCGGGCCGTGTGGTGGACGGTGACCGAGGACCAGCTCGACGAGGCCCGGATCAATCCGGAGATCCTCGGCGGAGCCCTGCACGCCGCCGAGCACGCCTCCATCGGCATGCTTCCGCTGTTCGCCACCTGCGACCGCTGGGACATCGGCGGCGTCTCCGTGCCGCTGCATCCCGACACCCTCCTCCCCACGGTCTTCGTCTACGACGGCCACCCCGGCGGCGCCGGCTTCGCGGAGCGCGCCTTCCACACCGCCGCCGCCTGGCTTACGGCGACCCGTGACGCGATCGCCGCCTGCGAGTGCGAGGCCGGCTGCCCTTCCTGCATCCAGTCGCCCAAATGCGGCAACGGCAACGACCCCCTCCACAAACGCGGTGCCATCCGCCTCCTCACCCGGCTCCTCGCCGAATCCCCGCCCACTCCGCCCACTCCGCCCACCGGCCCTGACCCGGGCCCTGATCGGGGCCCTGACACCTCCTGAGGTCCGGCCCGGGCCCCTGGCCCGGCCTCAGTCCGGCGACGCCCGAGGAGGGCCCGCACGGGCCGCGACGGCGGGGGCGAAGGGGCCCGCCGTCACCCGGGCCGTCACCTCGGCGACCTCGCCGTGGACACGGCACCCGGCGAGCGCCGCCCCCTGCGCCCGGGACACCCGCAGCGCCGTGGCACAGGCGGTCTCCGGTCCGTGCGCCCAGGTGGCCGCCGCCGCGAGCGCCGCGAGGTCGGCGGCCGAAGCCGCCCGGTGCCGGGCCACCACGGCCTGGCCGAGCAACAGCACCCCGCCGAACACCGCGCCCAGCACCGTGGCCACCAGAGCCGCCCAGACCGTGGCCGAGCCCCGGTCCCGGCTCACGGCGGCGGCCCCACGCTGTCCTCCGCCAATGCCACCGCCTGCGCCCCGAGCCGTACGGGCAACCCGCCCGGCCCCGGCGCCGGCGCCGCCACCCGGACCCGCCACAGGTCGCCCTCGCGCTCCAGCTCCACCCGCGCCCCCGCCGGGGCGGCCTCCCGGGCCGCCGCCACGGCCACCTCGGCCGGCTCCGAGCGGGACGCCGCCCGGGCGCCGGCCCGTGCCGCGTCCACACACCGGATCTGCGCGGCCGCCGCCATCAGAGCCCACACCAGCAGCGCCGCGAACAGCACCAGCGCCGGGATCACCAGGGCGGCCTCGGCCGTCACATATCCCCGGTCACCCCTTTTCCGGCGCCCCGGCGACTTCCCCTCAGAACGGCACATCGAGCGCCTTCCCGATGGTCGACTGAAGGGCCGTCGCGACCACTTCGCTCGTCACCACCTTGTAGAGAACGGCCGCGAATGCGCAGGCCGCGATCGTGCCCATGGCGTATTCCGAGGTGGACATCCCCGCGTCGCCCCCGCGGCCGCTCAGTGCCGTCCGCAGCCGAAACCAGATGATCCTCATGGCAAACCTCCTGTGGATTTCCGTTGTTGATGCGTGTGGTCAATGCGACGTCAGGTGTTCGAGAGAAGTCCCGATGCCATTCCGATCACCACCGGCGCCACCCCGATCGCGAGGAAAGCGGGGAGGAAACACAGCCCCACCGGCGCGGTGACGAGTACCGCCGCCCGCTGCGCCCTGGCTCCCGCACTGCGGGCCCGGTCCTCCCGGAGGCCCGACGCGAGCCGCGAGACCGGTTCCGCCGCGGGCGCCCCCGTCCGGGCGGACCGTTCCAGGCATTCCGCGAGCGCCCGGGCGCCCGGTATCTCCGCCAGCCTCCCCCACCCGGCGCCCGGTTCGCCGCCGAGCCGCAGCTCCGCCCCGGCCCGCGCCAGCCGCTCGCCCACCGGCCCGCCCAGCGACTCCCCGACCACCTCGGCGGCCTCCACCGGTCCCGCCCCGGCCGCCAGACACGCGGCCAACAGATCCGCGGCGAAAGGCAGCTGACGCTCCACCTCCCCCGGATCCACCTCGGCCGGCGGCCGCGCCCTGGCCCGCCACCGCCACACACCGAGCGCGGCCAGCCCGCCGACCACCGCACCCACCGGCCCGCCGACGAGCACCCAGCCCGCCAACAGCGCCCCGGCCGGCGGGGCCCACGCCGCCAGCACACCCCGCGCGGCGGAAGCGAACACCGGCCCGCGAGGACCCTGTTCCACCCCGAGCAGCACCGCGATCCTGCGCCGGGCCGCCCGCTCCCGGACCCGCCCGACCGCCGACCCCACCACCCAGAGGCCCGCCACCGCGAGGCACAGCGCGATCCCCAGCCTGTGGACGAGGACGCCGTCCATCACCGCTCCCCCGCCCGTACGATCCGCCGGCACCACAGCAGCCCCAGCGCCTCCAGCAGCCCGCCCGCCAGCAGGCACCCCCAGCCCATCGGGGTGTGCAGCAGCACCCGCAGCGGATCCGCCCCCAGTCCGGTGCCGATCAGCAGGCCCACCAGCGGCAGCAGGGCCAGCACCAGCACCGTCGAGCGCGCCCCCGCCAACTGGGCGCGCAGCGACTCCTGTCGGTCCCGCTCCGCCCGCAGGGCGCCCTCCAGCCGGTCCAGCCCGGCGGCCAGCCCCGCACCGCCGTCCACCGACACCCGCCAGCAGGCGGCCATCCCGGCCAGCCCCTGCGCGCCGGGCTCCTTCGCCGCCTGGCGCAGCGCTCCCGGCACGTCCCCGCCGAACGCCGCGGCGGCCAGCACCCCCGCCTCCGCCGCACGCGGCCCGCCCGGAACCGCGACGGTGCGCCGCATCGCCGCCGTCAGCGCCTGCCCGGGCTGGGCACCCGCCCGCAGCTCGCCCACCACCGCCCCGCACAGGGCCACCACCTCGGCGGCCCGCGCCGCCCGGGCCCGCTCCCGCGCCCGTACCCGCAGCCACCGCCGCAGCAGCGGCAGCGCGGCCGCGCCCGCCAGCAACGGGATCACCGACCCGCCGAGCACCGCGACCAGGAGACCGGCCCCGAGGCAGGCCCACTCCCGCCACCGCGCCGCCCGCACCCGTACGGCGATCAGCAGCCGCTCCCAGTGCAGCGGCCCGCCCGGAACCGCCGGAGCGCCCGCGGCCAGTACCAACCGGACCCGCCGGCCCACGCGGTCGCCCCCGGAGAACCCCCAGGCGGCCGCCCCGGCACAGAGCACCCCGGCGAACACCGGCACCGGCAGCCCCGCCGCGGCGCTCACCGGACACCTCGCAGCAGCGGACGCAGCCGGTCCCAGCCCCGCTCCCGCACGAATCCGCGGGCGGCCCAGCGCAGCGCCGGTACGGTGACCACCAGTCCGGCGGCGTCCCGCTCCAGCACGTGCACCTCGGCCAGCCGGCGGCGCCCCTCCCGGTCCCGGACCAGGTGGAGCACCAGGGTCAGCGCGGCGGCCAACTGGCTGTGCAGGGCGGCCCGGTCGAGCCCGGCGGCCGTCCCGAGCGCCTCCAGTCGGGCCGGGACATGGGCGGCGGCATTCGCGTGGACCGTGCCGCAGCCCCCTTCGTGGCCTGTGTTCAGTGCGGCGAGCAGATCCGCCACCTCGGCGCCCCGCACCTCGCCGACCACCAGCCGGTCGGGCCGCATCCGCAGCGCCTGCCGGACCAGATCCGCCAGCGTGACCAGACCCGCCCCCTCCTGATTGGCCGGCCGGGTCTCCAGCCGCACCACGTGCGGATGGTCGGGGCGCAGCTCGGCCGAATCCTCGGCCAGCACGATCCGCTCACCGGGCCCGACCAGTCCCAGCAGCGCGCTGAGCAGGGTGGTCTTGCCGGTGCCCGTGCCCCCGGAGACCAGGAACGACAGCCGGGCCTCGACCATGTCCCGGAGCATCCGGTGTCCGCCGGGTGGCAGTGTGCCCGCCACGACGAGCTCCTCCAGCGTGAACGCCCGGGGCCGCACCACCCGCAGCGAGAGGCAGGCCGAGCCGACCGCCACCGGCGGCAGCACGGCGTGCAGCCGGGTGCCGTCCGGCATCCGGGCGTCCACCCAGGGCCGGGCGTCGTCGAGGCGCCGCCCCGCCACGGCGGCCAGCCGCTGGGCGAGCCTGCGCACGGCCTCCGGGTCGGCGAAGGTCACCCCGGTCAGTTCCAGCCCGCCACCACGGTCCACCCACACCCGGTCGGGGGCCGCCACCAGCACATCGGTGACTTCCGGGTCGGCCAGCAGCGCCTCCAGCGGACCCGCGCCGACCAGCTCGGACCGTAACTCGGCGGCGACACCCAGCACTTCGGCATCCCCGAGCAGCCGGCCCTGGGCCCGCAGAGCTGCCGCCACCCGCGCCGGGGTCGGCTCCGCCCCGCTCTCGGCGAGCCGCCGGCGCACCGCGTCCAGCAGTACCGCGCTCATGCCGGCACCCCCTGAGCCGGACCGAGCGCCCGCTGCCAGAAGCCGTCGCAGAAGCGGGCCAACGCGCCCCGACCCTGCGCCCCCGGCGGTTCCCCCTCGGCCACCCGCCCCGGCAGCCCCACCTCGACCGGCACCTCACCGGCCAGCGGCGCCCCCAGCAGCCCTGCCACCGCCTCTGGATCCAGACCGCCCGGGCAGCGGCCCCGTACGACGACGCGCACGTCCCGGGCCACCATCCGCACTCCGGCCGCCACCCGGCCCGCGGCGGCCACCGACCGCAGTTCGCCCGGTACCACCATCAGCACCAGATCGAGCTGGGCCAGCACCTCGGCCACGGCCTCGTCCACCCGCCGCGGGAGGTCGACCACCACGACCCCGCCCCGGCGGCGCGCGGCGGCCACCACCGACCGCATCGCGGCGGGCGGCACCACCACCCGGTCCCCTCGGTCCCAGCTGAGCACCCGCAGGGCGTGCAGCTCGGGCAGGGACTCCTCCAGGGCTCCGGCGCCGACCCGCCCCCGCGAGGCCGCGAAGTCCGGCCAGCGCAGCCCTTCGGCGCTCTCGCCGCCGAGCAGCACGTCCATGCCCCCGCCCAGCGGATCACCATCGATGAGGATGGTCCGCTCCCCGGCGCGGGCGGCCCTGACCGCGAGCGCGCAGGCGAGGGTGGAGGCTCCGGCGCCGCCGGCACCTCCGATCACCCCGACGGCGAGGGCGGGCCGTCCGGCCCCCTCCACGACGTCGGCGATGCGGTCGACGAGCAGGCTCTCGGCGTCGGGAAGGCGCAGCACCTCCTCGGCGCCGATCTCCACCGCGCGTTGCCACACGAGGGGGTCGTCCAGGTCCCGGCCGACGAGGAACACACCGGTCCTGCGCGGCGCCCCTCGCACCCGCCTCGCGGCGTCGTCCCCGACGAGCACGAGCGGGGCGGAATCCCAGCCGACGCCGCCGGTGGTCCCGTCACTTGTGCGGTCCGCACCGCTCGTGCCGCCCTGCTCGGGCACCGCGTGGTGCACGTGCGGCTCGGCGCCCGCGGCGGCGCACAGCCTCAGCAGGTCGTCGAGGAGCACGGGGTCCTCGGTGATGATCAGCGGCCGGCCGCCACCGGGCGCGGCCACGGCCCCCGCTCCGGCCCCCGCCACCACGGACTCCGGCGTTTCACACGACTTCGATCGAGCCACGATCTCCGCCCCCTTCTCACTGCAAATCCAGCACCGCGGACTTCGCGGCTGGAATCACCGTGCAGCGATCGGGAAAAAGAAGTGGATCTTGCTCGATAACTGTGGACAACCCACCGATTGTGAATAACCCGGTCACCCTCCCAGGTGAGTTCCGGAGCGCGGCGGAACCACTACGCACCGTCACGAGTCTGAGGGGGTGAGGGCCTTCGCCGCGTCGGCCCGGCAGAAGAGGAGGGCCGCAGAGATGGTCACTTGGGCCCGAAGGCGGGGACGCGAACCGCGTCCGGACATGCGACGACCCCCGCCGGGGGGGAGAGCGGGGGTCGTCCCCACGGTCCGACTCGGGGGGGGAGGAGCCAGACCGGGTTAGCACGGTCGCGAACGATCCGTGACTTCCATGGTGTACCCGAGAGCCCTCTCAGGCAAACCCACGCGCCACACCTTACGCCGAATGGTGGGCGCATATGCTCGGGGCGTGGAAAATCAGCCCTTGCCGCACTCCTCGCCTCGCACCGCAGCCTTCTTCGACCTGGACAAGACGGTCATTGCGAAGTCGAGCACCCTGACGTTCAGCAAGTCCTTCTACCAAGGCGGCCTGATCAACCGGCGAGCCGTGTTGCGCACGGCGTACACGCAGTTCATCTTCCTGGCCGGCGGCGCCGACCACGACCAGATGGAACGGATGCGGGAGTACCTGTCCGGCCTCTGCAAGGGGTGGAACGTGCAGCAGGTACGGGAGATCGTCGCGGAGACCCTGCACGACCTCATCGACCCGATCATCTACGACGAGGCCGCCTCGCTCATCGAGGCCCACCACACCGCGGGCCGCGACGTGGTGATCGTGTCGACCTCCGGCGCGGAAGTCGTCGAGCCCATCGGGGAGATGCTCGGCGCGGACCGGGTCGTCGCCACGCGCATGGTCGTGGGCGAGGACGGCTGCTTCACCGGCGAGATCGAGTACTACGCCTACGGGCCCACCAAGGCGGAGGCCGTGCGCGAGCTCGCGGAGTCCGAGGGGTACGACCTCGCCCGCTGCTACGCCTACAGCGACTCGGCCACCGACATCCCGATGCTGGAGGCCGTGGGGCACCCGCACGCGGTCAATCCCGACCGGGCGCTGCGGCGGGAAGCCGTGGCCCGGGAATGGCCGGTCCTGGTGTTCAACCGGCCGGTGCGACTCAAGCAGCGGCTGCCCGGGCTGTCCATGCCCGCGCGCCCGGCCCTGGTCGCGGCGGCCGCCGTGGGCGCGGCCGCCGCCACGGCGGGGCTGGTCTGGTACGCGAGCCGGCGCCGGGCCCATGCGCTCGCCGCCGGCACGTCTGCCTGAATGTTCCGATCTGCTCCGATTCGGGCTGTCCGGTTCACCCGAAGTCGTCCCGGATAGTAAAAAGTGGAGCCAGGGGTTTCGCATGGCTCCCAAGCGGAGTACAAATAAAGCAACGGCCCGCGAGACCAAAGAACATCCGAGAGGATCATCTTTAAAACGCAGTAAGGCCCACGGACCGAAGCATGAACGCCGAGCACCCACGCGACGTCGACCCGTCGATTACGGGCCAGCCGCACCAGGTGACGGGCAAAGTCCCCGACCTGATGGGCAACTATCGAGGACGCTTGGTAACTGGGCGTGAATGCCAGCGGCGACACCAAAGCAAGACGGTGTCGCCGCAACCCATGCCCGGGGCCGATCCGGCTCCCGGAGCCCGGCCCCCCGCCTCCCGCCCCGCGTCAGGCCGCGCCGCGCTGCAGGGCTTCGCAGACCGCCGTCGACTCGCGCACCCCGAGCTCGATCGCCCGCCCGCAGTGGGCGATCCACGCGGACATCCCCGCCGCGGTTCCGGAGACGTAGCCCTCGAATGCGGCCAGGTACGCCTCGCGCCCCTGCTCCGCGTGACCCACCTCCGCCGGACAGATCGCCTTCGGGTCCAGACCGCTGTTGATCAGGACGATGCGCTCGGCCGCCCGCGCGACCAGCCCGTTGTACGAGGCGAACGGGCGCAGGGCCAGCAGCTCGCCGTGCACCACCGCCGCTGTGACCAGGGCCGGGGCGGAGCCACCCGCGATGATCAGGCGGGACAGCCCGTCCAGCCGGCCCGCGACCTCCTCGGCGCTCGGCAGCGGAAGATCCACCAGGGGCTCCACCACCTGCTCGCCCGCCAGGCGGGGGCGGCCGACCACGTCCCCCTCGGCCGTCGACCCCGACGCCACCAGGTGCAGCCGCGCGAGGACCCGTAGCGGCGACTGGCGCCAGATGCTCAGCAGCTGCCCGGCCTCCGCGGTGAGCCGCAGGGCCGCGCCCACGGTCAGCGCCTCCGGCTCCGATCCGAAGTCGGTGCGGCGGCGCACCTCTTCCAGCGCCCAGTCCGCACCGGAGAGCGCCGCGCTCCCGCGGGCCCCGCGCAGGGCGGCTTCCGAGGTGATCTCACCGCTGCGGCGACGCATCACCCGGTGCCCGTACACCCGGTCCACGGCCTTGCGTACGGAATCCACGGACTCGGCGACACCCGGCAGCCCGCCCAGGGCGACCAACGGGTCAGAAGCGTTACTCATAAGTAGGGAGCCTACGCACTGCGCACCGCTAGCACCGACCCCTCCTTGGAGTGGTCTTCTTCACTCACCTTGACAACCCTGCGCTACTTACCCACTACGCTTGGTGAACATGAAGATCGCTTTCGTGGGAAAGGGCGGCAGCGGCAAGACGACGCTGTCCTCCCTCTTCATCCGCCACCTCGCCGCCAATGAGGCCCCCGTCGTCGCGGTGGACGCCGACATCAACCAGCACCTGGGCGCCGCGCTCGGTCTCGGCGAGGACGAGGCCGCCGAACTGCCCGCCCTGGGCGCGCACCTGCCCCTGATCAAGGAGTACCTGCGGGGCTCCAACCCGCGCATCGCGTCCGCCGACACGATGATCAAGACCACCCCGCCCGGCCGGGGCTCGCGCCTGCTGCGGGTCACCGAGGACAACCCGGTGTACGAGGCCTGCGCACGCACGCTCCTGCTGGACGGGGAGCCCGTACGGCTCATGGCCACCGGGCCGTTCACCGAGGCCGACCTCGGCGTGGCCTGCTACCACTCCAAGGTCGGGGCGGTCGAGTTGTGCCTCAACCACCTGGTCGACGGGGCGGACGAGTACGTGGTCGTCGACATGACGGCCGGATCCGACTCCTTCGCCTCGGGCATGTTCACCCGATTCGACATGACCTTCCTGGTGGCCGAGCCGACCCGCAAGGGCGTCTCTGTCTACCGCCAGTACAAGGAGTACGCGCGGGACTTCGGGGTCACGCTGAAGGTCATCGGCAACAAGGTGCAGGGCCCCGAGGACATCGAGTTCCTCCAGGACGAGGTGGGCGAGGACCTGCTGGTCACCGTCGGGCACTCCGACTGGGTGCGGGCGATGGAGAAGGGCCGTCCGGCCGCCTTCGAGCTGCTGGAGGCGACCAACCGGTTCGCCCTCCAGGCGCTCCAGGACGCCGCCGACGACTCGTACGCGCACCGCGACTGGGACCGGTACACGGAGCAGATGGTGCGGTTCCACCTCAAGAACGCGGAGAGCTGGGGCAACGCCAAGACCGGGGTCGACCTGGCGGATCAGGTCGACCCCGATTTCACCCTGCGGGAGGGCGTCGCGAGCACCGCCGCGGGCGAATCCTTCGTCAGCCCTCGTCCGCACTCTCATCAGCCGGCTCCGCAGCCGGCTTGACGCCCGCGGGGGCGGCCGGCGGCGCCGGCGGCCCCGCGGTCAGGAACTTCGCCCAGCCCTGCTTCGGCGCCTCGCCGACGTCGAGGGTGCGCATCCACTCCAGGGCCTTCGGGTCCTGGGCGTCCAGCCAGTCCACGAGCTCGCGGAACGGCACGCAGCGGACCTCCGGCTTGGTGCACATGCTCTTGATGGACTCCTCGACGGCACGCATGTAGGTGCCGCCGTTCCAGGACTCGAAGTGGTTGCCGATGATCAGCGGCGCGCGGTTGCCCTGGTAGACGCGGTCGAAGGCCTCCTGCAGGCCGTCGCGCATCTGGTCGCCCCAGTACGCGTGCTGCGAGGGGTCTCCCTGCGAGGTCGTCCCGGACTGGTTGACCATGTAGTTGTAGTCCATGCTCAGGGTGTCGAAGGCACGCCCCGGCATGGGCACCAGCTGGAGCGGGACGTCCCAGAGCCCGTCCGTCTTCTTGGGCCAGATCTGCTTGCTGATGCCGCTGGAGTCGTAGCGGAATCCCATGGTCTTCGCCGCCAGCATGAAGTTCTTCTGGCCTTCGAGGCAGGGGGTGCGGGCGCCGATGAGCTCCTTGTCGTAGTCGAAGGGGAGCGCCTCCATGGTCTTCAGGCCCGCGTTGGTCTTCCAGTTCTTGACGAAGGACTTGGCCTGGTTGATCTCGCTCTTCCACTCGTCCACGGACCAGGTGCCGACGCCGCCGTCGGGCCCGCAGAAGTGCCCGTTGAAGTGGGTGCCGATCTCGTTGCCCTCCAGCCAGGCCGCGCGGACCTGGGTGGCGGTGTCCTTGATGCCCTGGAGGTCGCCGAAGCCGATGTCGGAGCGGCCGGGCGAGTGCTGCGGCGCCGTATAGAGGGAACGTTTCTCCTCCGGGAGCATGTAAACGCCGCTGAGGAAGTACGTCATGCGCGCGTTGTACTGCTTCCCGACCTCGCGGAAGTGCGAGAAGAGCTTCTGGCTGTCCTCGCCGGCCCCGTCCCAGGAGAACACCACGAATTGCGGTGGCTTTTCGCCGGGCTTCAGCTTCTGCGGCTTCCGCACGTTCGGCTGGGGGCCGGTGTACGCGGTCGAACCGTCACCGATGGGCCGGTTGACGCTGCCGGGGGCCACGGCCCCGGCACCCTTCCGTACGTTCGGTGCCCCGGGAGCCGGTGACTTGGCGGGCCCCGAGCCGCTGCACCCGGCGACTCCCAGGACCAGTGCCGTGGCGACCAGACCACCGGCGATCTTCTTCGTGGCGGCGATCATCCGCCCCACCTCTCCCTCGCAGTTCCATCGCAGGACTTCCGCGCCGCAACGTCCCACGCGGTCAGCTTTGAGGAAGGTATGACAAGCCGTACAAAATGCTTAATCACTCTTGAGTGCTAATTTAGAGGCCATTTGCCCGTATTATTCACCGCCCACCTTTACTCTCCATTACCATCCATTTACCGAGTGTTGAGACTCCCGCCGCTTCATCCCTCCCCCAGAGGAGACGGGAACCTATGACAGCCACCTCCCGCACGCGCCCGACCCGAGAGACCGGGGAGATCCGCAAAGATCTCCCCGCGGACCTCTCCGCCTCCATCGCCGTCTTCCTGATCGCCCTGCCGCTCTCGCTCGGCATCGCCCTGGCCACCGGCGCCCCCCTCCAGGCGGGGCTGGTCGCCGCGGCGGCCGGCGGAATCGTCGCCGGGCGGCTCGGCGGCGCCCCGCTCCAGGTCAGCGGGCCCGCCGCCGGACTCACCGTGGTCACCGCCGAGTTGATCCAGCACTACGGGTGGCGCACCACCTGCGCCATCACCGTGCTCGCCGGCGTCTGCCAGCTCGGCCTCGCCGCGCTGCGCACCGCCCGGTCGGCGCTCATGGTCAGCCCGGCCATCGTGCACGGCATGCTCGCCGGCATCGGCGTGACCATCGCGCTGGCCCAACTGCACATCGTGCTCGGCGGCACACCGCAGAGCTCCGCCGTGGCCAACGTCCAGGGTCTGCCCGGCCAGTTGGCCGACCTGCACCCGGTCGCTCTCGGCATCAGCGTGCTCACCCTGATCGTCCTGCTCGGCTGGCCGCGGCTGCCCGGGCGGACGGGCCGCGCCCTGCGCAAGGTTCCGGCGGCACTCGCCGCCGTCGCCACGGCCACGGCCTTCGCGGCGCTGGCCGGACTGAGCCTGCCCCGGGTGGACCTGCCGTCCTGGCGCAGCCACGCCCTGCCCGAGCTGCCCGAGGGGCCGATCCTCGGCCTCATCGCCGCCGTACTGACCATCACCCTGGTCGGCAGTGTGGAGTCCCTGCTCTCCGCGGTCGCGACCGACAAGCTGATCGCCTCCGAACGGCGTACGGGCAACCGGCCTGCGCGAGCCGACCTCAACCGGGAGCTGCGGGGGCAGGGTGCGGCGAACATCGTCTCCGGGGCACTGGGCGGACTGCCCATCACGGGCGTGGCCGTCCGCAGCGTGGCGAACGTCAAGTCCGGCGCGGCCAGCCGGAAGTCGGCCATGCTGCACGGCCTCTGGGTGCTGCTCGCGGCCGGGCTGCTGGTCCCGGTCCTCGACCTGATCCCGCTGGCCGCACTGGCCGCGCTGGTGATGGCCGTGGGCGTGCAGATGGTCAGCATTACGCACCTGCGCAGTGTCACCCGGCACCGGGAGATCCTGGTCTACGCGACGACCATCGTGGCCGTGGTGCTCGGCGGGGTCCTGGAGGGCGTGGCCATCGGCATCGCCGTGGCCGTCGCGCTGGCACTGCACCGGCTCGCCCGGACCCGGATCACCATGGAGCGGCTCGACAACGGGGTCCACCAGGTGCGGGCGCGCGGGCAGTTGACCTTCCTCGCGGTGCCGCGGCTGAGCCGGGTGCTGAACCAGATTCCGCACGACGGGCACGCGGTGATCGAGCTGGACGGCTCGTTCATGGACCACGCGGCCTACGAGACGCTGCACGACTGGCAGGAGTCCCACCTGGCGCACGGGGGCTCGCTGGAGGTCACCGGCCGCTCGGGCTCGACGAGCCTGAGCTCCGGCACCGACCCGGCCGACGATCCGGACGGCTCGGACGGCTTCGGGGGCTTTGGCGGCTCCCGCGCGGTGACCACGGAGGAGATCCACGCGGCCCACGGCGCCGAGCGGTCCCGGCGCACGGCCCAGCGCGGGGTCCACCAGTGCTGCCGGCCCTGGACCCCCTGGCAGAACCACTGCGACCACCGCCCCGCCGGGACCCGTACGCCCACGGCCGCGGCCATGGCGGCAGCGGCCGCCGAGACGGACGGGGCCCCTGCGGACGAGACCCCCGCGGACGAGGCCCCGCCGGCGCCCCGGCGGCGCGGCGCCGGCCAACTGGCCAGCGGGATCAGCGCCTTCCAGCGGGACACCGCCCCACACGTGCGGGACGAGCTGGCCCGGCTGGCCCGCGAGGGGCAGCGGCCCTCGCAGCTCTTCCTCACCTGCGCGGACTCCCGCCTGGTGACCAGCATGATCACGGCCAGCGGACCGGGCGACCTGTTCACGGTCCGCAATGTCGGCAACCTGGTCCCGCTGCCCGGCGCGGAGTCCACGGACGACTCCGTCGCCGCGGCCATCGAGTACGCCGTGGACGTGCTGAAGGTCGACAGCATCACCGTGTGCGGTCACTCGGGCTGCGGGGCCATGCAGGCATTGCTCAGCTCCGCGCCCGGACTTCCGCTGACCCCGCTGCGCCGCTGGCTGCGGCACGGGCTGCCCAGCCTGGAGCGGATGGCCAGTCGTCACCACGCCTGGGCCCGGATCTCGGGCCGGCTCCCGGCGGACGCCGTGGAGCAGCTGTGCCTGACCAATGTGGTCCAGCAGTTGGAGCACCTGCGGGCGCACGAATCGGTGGCCAGGCGGCTCGCCGAGGGCACCCTGGAACTGCACGGCATGTACTTCCACGTGGGCGAGGCGCAGGCCTACCTGCTGTCCGAGGGCGAGGACTTCTTCGACTGCCGGGTCTTCGACACCGTGGGCCAGCACGCCTGAACCGATACCCTCCCCTATCCGTGCAATCGTTTGGCCCCTTCCCGCACCCTGCAGCGGGAGGGGGCCATTCGCACGCCGTTCTCGTGCGGGCCGATCGTGATATAGGTCTAAACCAATTCTCGGCTACCCCTTGTCACCTGGGCCGCTGACTGATGAGCTATGCCCGGGGACACAACGGACACCCTGGGAAAGGGAGATGTCGTGAGCAATGAGAGCCTGGCCAATCTGCTCAAGGAGGAGCGGCGGTTCGCACCGCCTGCCGATCTGGCCGCCGCCGCCAATGTGACAGAGGCCGCGTACGCACAGGCCGACGCGGACCGGCTGGGCTTCTGGGCCGAGCAGGCCCGGCGGCTGACCTGGGCCACCGAGCCGACCGAGACGCTCGACTGGACGAATCCGCCCTTCGCGAAGTGGTTCGCGGACGGCAAGCTGAACGTCGCGTACAACTGCGTGGACCGTCACGTCGAGGCCGGCAACGGCGACCGCGTCGCCATCCACTTCGAGGGCGAGCCCGGGGACAGCCGCGCGATCACCTACGCCCAGCTCAAGGACGAGGTCTCCAAGGCCGCGAACGCCCTGACCGAGCTGGGTGTCGAGGCGGGCGACCGCGTCGCCGTCTACCTGCCGATGATCCCCGAGGCGGTCGTCGCGATGCTCGCGTGCGCCCGCGTCGGCGCCGCGCACTCCGTGGTCTTCGGCGGCTTCTCCGCCGACGCCGTCGCCTCCCGCATCCAGGACGCCGACGCCAAGCTGGTCATCACCGCCGACGGCGGCTACCGCCGCGGAAAGCCCAGCGCCCTGAAGCCCGCGATCGACGAGGCCGTCGCCAAGTGTCCGCAGGTCGAGCACGTGCTCGTCGTACGCCGCACCGGCCAGGACACCGCCTTCACCGAGGGCCGCGACGTGTGGTGGCACGAGGTGGTCGGCCGGCAGTCCGCCGAGCACATCCCGCAGCCCTTCGACGCCGAGCACCCGCTCTTCATCCTCTACACCTCGGGTACCACGGGTAAGCCGAAGGGAATCCTGCACACCTCCGGCGGCTACCTCACCCAGGCCGCGTACACCCACCACGCGGTCTTCGACCTGAAGCCCGAGACCGACGTCTACTGGTGCACCGCCGACATCGGCTGGGTGACCGGGCACTCCTACATCGTCTACGGGCCGCTCGCGAACGGCGCCACCCAGGTGATGTACGAGGGCACGCCGGACACCCCGCACCAGGGCCGCTTCTGGGAGGTCGTGCAGAAGTACGGCGTCACCATCCTCTACACGGCGCCGACGGCCATCCGTACGTTCATGAAGTGGGGCGACGACATCCCCGCGAAGTTCGACCTGTCGAGCCTGCGCGTGCTGGGCTCGGTCGGCGAGCCGATCAACCCCGAGGCCTGGATCTGGTACCGCAAGCACATCGGCGGCGACCGCTGCCCGATCGTGGACACCTGGTGGCAGACCGAGACCGGCGCGATGATGATCTCCCCGCTGCCGGGCGTCACGCACACCAAGCCGGGCTCCGCGCAGCGCGCCCTGCCCGGAATCTCCGCCACCGTCGTGGACGACGAGGCGCACGAGGTCCCGAACGGCGGAGGCGGCTACCTGGTCCTCACCGAGCCGTGGCCGTCGATGCTGCGCACCATCTGGGGCGACGACCAGCGGTTCATCGACACCTACTGGTCGCGCTTCGAGGGCAAGTACTTCGCGGGCGACGGCGCCAAGAAGGACGACGACGGCGACATCTGGCTGCTCGGCCGGGTGGACGACGTGATGCTGGTGTCCGGCCACAACATCTCGACCACCGAGGTGGAGTCGGCGCTGGTCTCGCACCCCTCGGTCGCCGAGGCTGCCGTGGTGGGCGCCAATGACGAGACCACCGGCCAGGCCATCGTGGCCTTCGTCATCCTGCGCGGCAGCGCGTCCGAGACCGAGGGCCTGGTCGCGGATCTGCGCAACCACGTCGGCGCCACGCTCGGCCCGATCGCCAAGCCGAAGCGGATCCTGCCGGTCCAGGAGCTGCCGAAGACCCGCTCGGGCAAGATCATGCGCCGTCTGCTGCGCGATGTGGCGGAGAACCGCGCGGTCGGTGACGTCACCACGCTCGCCGACTCCTCGGTCATGGATCTGATCCAGAGCAAGCTCCCGGCCGCCGCCGCGAGCGAGGACTGACCTCAGGGAGCCCACCGACCCCAGGGGCACGACACACCGAAACGGGCACCCGGCGCGACGCGCCGGGTGCCCGTTTCGCACATAAAGTGACGATCACCTGATTCACCCTCGCGTGCACCCTGTAAAATATTGAAAGCGTAAGGAAATACCCAGGGTGCGCCGGGAAGTCTGGTCGGCAATGAGCTTCGCCATGCCGTCCAACCGACCCCGGAGGTGTCACCTCGTGGCAGCGCCCAGCCCCACCGACCACCAGAGCCGCAAGCTGCTCGGCCGGCTCTCGCTGCCCGAGCGCCGGTTCGTCGCCGATGCCCTGCGCACCGAGACCGTCGGCGGCGTACTCCTGCTCGCGGCCGCCGTCGCCGCGCTGATCTGGGCGAACACCCCGCCACTGGCCGACAGCTACCAGGCCGTCCGGGACTTCCACATCGGCCCCAGCTCCCTCGGCCTGGACCTGTCGATCCAGCACTGGGCGGCCGACGGGCTCCTCGCGATCTTCTTCTTCGTCGCCGGCATCGAGCTCAAGCGCGAGCTCGTCGCGGGCGACCTGCGCGACGCCAAGGCGGCCGCCCTCCCGGTGATCGCCGCCCTGTGCGGCATGGCCGTGCCCGCGCTGGTCTACGTCGTCGTCAACACCCTCGGCAATGGGGCGATGGACGGCTGGGCGGTCCCGACCGCCACCGACATCGCCTTCGCGCTCGCCGTCCTCGCCGTCCTCGGCACCTCCCTGCCCTCGGCCCTGCGCGCCTTCCTGCTGACGCTCGCGGTCGTCGACGACCTCTTCGCCATCATGATCATCGCGGTGTTCTTCACCAGCGAGATCGACTTCCTGGCGCTCGGCGGCGCGCTCGTGGGCCTGGCCCTCTTCTGGTTCCTGCTCCGCCGGGGAGTCCGCGGCTGGTACGTCTACGTCCCGCTCGCGCTGGTCATCTGGGGCCTGATGTACAACAGCGGCGTCCACTCCACCATCGCCGGCGTCGCCATGGGCCTGATGCTCCGCTGCACCCGCAGGGACGGCGAGGAGCAGTCCCCCGGAGAGCACATCGAGCACCTGGTCCGGCCCATCTCGGCCGGTCTCGCCGTGCCCCTCTTCGCCCTGTTCTCCGCCGGGGTCTCGCTCTCCGACGAGGCCATCGCGCAGGTGTTCACCCGGCCCGAGACCCTCGGCGTCGTCCTCGGCCTCGTCGTCGGCAAGACCGTGGGCATCTTCGGCGGCACCTGGCTCGCCGCCCGGTTCACCAAGGCCGAACTGAACGACGACCTCGCCTGGCCCGACGTACTCGCCGTGGCCTCGCTCGCCGGCATCGGCTTCACCGTCTCCCTCCTGATCGGCGAGCTCGCGTTCGCCGGCGACCCGGTCCTCACCGACGAGATCAAGGCCGCCGTACTGATCGGCTCGCTGATCGCCGCCGTGATCGCGGGCGTCATGCTCAAGCTCCGCAACCGCAAGTACCTGGCGCTCACCGAAGCCGAGGAGCGGGACGAGGACCGCGACGGCATCCCGGACATCTACGAGGAGCACAACCCCGAGTACCACCTGCGGATGGCGAGGATCTACGAGGAGCGGGCCGCGGAACACCGCCGCAAGGCCGAGAGCGCGGCTGCCGCGGCGCTCCAAAGCGCGGCCGGGTCCACCACCGAGGGCGACCGTCCGGCATGATCTGACTGACGACGCAGGACAGCCGCACGGCAGCAGACGACAAAGGGAGAGAGCGATGAGCGCAGTGGACCAAGAGGCGCAGGGAGCCGAGCGCACACTCGGCCAGCTGGTCGCCTCGGCCACCGCCGAGATGTCCGCCCTGGTTCACGACGAGATCGCCCTCGCGAAGGCGGAGATCCGCGAGGACGTCAAGCGCGTGGGCAGCGGCTCCGCCTCCCTCGCCGTCGCAGGTGTGTTCGCGGTCTTCTCGCTCCCGGTGCTGACCTTCGCCGCGGCGTACGGGATCCACAACCTCGGGCTCGGGCTCGCCTGGTCCTTCCTCATCGTGGGCAGTGCGTTCCTGCTCATCGCGGGTGTGCTCGTGCTGATCGCGGTACGGAAGTTCAAGAAGATCACGCCGCCGGAGAGGTCCATCGCCTCCGTCAAGCAGACCGCCGCGCTGGTCGGGACCGTCAAGCCGCACCCGCGGCCGGTGAGTGACAAGGCTGTGGGTGTGGCACGCTCGTCCTCATGACAGCGCCCACGCCGGACTCCAGCGTTCCCCCCACGGCTGCCACGGCGGTACGGCTCGACCTCCCCGGCGGGCAGGCGGTGACGCACCGGGACGTCGCCGCCAACGGCGCCCGCTTCCACGTCGCCGAGCTCGGTGACGGGCCGCTCGTGCTGCTGCTCCACGGCTTCCCGCAGTTCTGGTGGACCTGGCGGCACCAGCTGACCGCGCTCGCCGACGCCGGGTACCGGGCGGTCGCGATGGACCTGCGCGGAGTGGGCGGCAGCGACCGCACCCCGCGCGGATACGACCCGGCCAATCTGGCCCTCGACATCACCGGGGTCGTACGGTCCCTCGGCGAGCCGGACGCCGCACTCGTCGGGCACGACCTGGGCGGGTACCTCGCCTGGACGGCGGCCGTGATGCGGCCCAAGCTGGTGCGCCGGCTCGTCGTCTCCTCCATGCCGCACCCGCGCCGCTGGCGCTCGGCGATGCTGTCGGACTTCGGCCAGACGCGGGCCAGTTCGCACATCTGGGGCTTCCAGCGGCCGTTCGTGCCGGAGCGTCAGCTCGTCGCCGATGGCGGGGCCCTCGTGGGGGACCTGATCCGGGACTGGTCGGGACCGAGGCCGCCCGAGGAGGAGGACCTGGCCGTGTACCGGCGGGCCATGTGCATCCCGTCCACCGCGCACTGCTCGATCGAGCCGTACCGCTGGATGATGCGGTCCATGGCACGGCCCGACGGGCTGCAGTTCAACCGGCGGATGAAGAGGCCGGTGCGGGTTCCAACGCTGCACCTGCACGGCTCGCTCGACCCGGTGATGCGGACGCGGAGCGCGGCGGGATCGGGCGAGTACGTCGAAGCCCCGTACCGGTGGCGGCTGTTCGATGGGCTCGGGCACTTCCCGCACGAGGAGGACCCCGTGGCCTTCTCCACGGAGCTGGTGAACTGGCTCAAGGATCCCGAACCGGACCGCTGAGCCCGACCGCTGGCCCGACCGCTGGCCCGACCGCTGAGTCCGACCGCTGGCCCGACCGCTGGCCCGACCGCTGAGTCCGACCGCTGGCCCGACCGCTGGCCCGACCGCTGAGCCGGGCGGCCGGGCCGTCCTCCCGACGGCCGCGTCCCGTCCCCCCGGTCGGCCCCGACCACCCTGTGAAAGTCGGGCAGTTCGCTCATGCGCTCGTCTTACGAGCATTCAATTGCCTGGCGCATAGGCCAATTGGCCGCCCCTGACGGGGTTACCGACCTTGGGGCACGGGCACAGCTCGGAGTATGAGCTGGACGCACGACTACGGTGACACCGCGCACGAAGGCCGCTCGGCAGCTACGCCGGGCACCCACGAGAGGGCCGGCCGGCACGGCCACGACCTCCGCCTCGGGATTCCGCGCATCCTGCGCCGCCGGGCCCGCTGGGTCTCGGCGCGCCTGCGCCATCCACGGACGTAGGGCCCCGGCGGGCGCGGTTGCTCAGAGGGCGCAGCCCTGGCTGTGGACCCGCTGGCCGGCGACCTTGCCGGTCTGGATGTCATCGCGGATCTCGTCCACCGTCAGCGCGTAGCCGGTGTTCGGGTCGTCGAGGGACTTCGCGAAGACGACCCCGTACACCTTGCCTTCGGGCGTCAGCAGCGGGCCGCCGGAGTTGCCCTGCCGGACGGTCGCGAACAGGGAGTAGACGTCCCGTCGGACAGTACCGCGGTGGTAGATGTCCGGTCCGTTGGCATTGATCCGGCCGCGGACGCGGGCGGCGCGGACGTCGTACGCGCCGTTCTCCGGGAAGCCGGCGACGATCGCGTCGGCGCCGCTCGTCGCGTCCTTGTCGGTGAACTCCAGCGCCGGCGCCTTCAGCTTGGGCACGTCCAGTACGGCGATGTCGCGCTCCCAGTCGTAGAGCACGACCTTGCCGTCGTAGAGCTTGCCCTCACCGCCGACCTGCACGGTCGGCTCGCCGACCCCGCCGACGACGTGCGCGTTGGTCATCACCTTGCCGGGCGCGAAGACGAAGCCCGTGCCCTCCAGCACCTTGCTGCAGCTGGGCGCGGTGCCGACGACCTTCACGATCGAACGTTTGGCCTGCTCGGCGACCGGGCTGATCGCGAGCGCCGGATCGGGCGCCCTGACCTCGGTGATCGGCTCGTTGGAGAACGGCGTGAAGACCTGCGGGAAGCCGTTGCGCGCGAGGGTGGAGCTGAAGTCCATGAACCAGGTGTTCGCCTGGTCGGGCAGCACCCGCGACACGCCGAGGAGCACCTTGGAGTTGCGGACCTCCTTGCCCAGGGTGGGTATCGCGGTCCCGGCGAGCAGCAAGCCGATCAGCCAGGCCACCAGCAGCATCGCGACCACGTTGACCAGGGCGCCGCCCGTCGCGTCGAGGGCGCGCGCCGGTGACCAGGTGATCTGGCGGCGGACGCGGTTGCCGAGGTGGGTGGTCAGGGCCTGGCCGATCGAGGCGCAGACGATGATCACGACGACGGCGATGACGACGACGGTGGTGGACACCTGGGTGCCGTTGTCCGTCACCGTGTCCCAGATCAGCGGGATGAGGGACACGGCGATGAGGCCACCGCCGAGGAATCCGATCACCGACAGGATGCCGACGACGAACCCCTGGCGGTAGCCGACGATCGCGAACCACACGGCGGCGAGCAACAACAGGATGTCCAGCACGTTCACGTGGGCCACCGTCTCATGCGCGCCAGTCGAGCGGGACCTGGCGCGTGCGGTCCCAGGGGCGCTCCCAGCCTGCGAAGTGCAGGATCCTGTCGATCACCCCGGCGGTGAAACCCCAGACCAGAGCCGATTCGACGGTGAATCCCGGCCCCTGGTGGCCGGCCGGGTGGACGACCGTGACCCGGTGCTCGGGATCCGTGAGATCGGCCACGGGAACCGTGAAGACCCGGGCCGTCTCGGCCGGGTCCACGGCGTCGAACGGGCTGGGGGTGCGCCACCAGCCGAGAACCGGGGTCACCACGAACTCGCTGACCGGAATGTAGAGCCGCGGCAGCACCCCGAACAGCTGGACGCCGGAAGGATCGAGTCCGGTTTCCTCCTCGGCCTCGCGCAGTGCGGCGCGCAGCGGGCCGGTGGTGTGCGGATCGCCGTCCTCCGGATCCAGCGCGCCACCGGGGAAGGACGGCTGCCCCGCGTGCGAGCGCAGGGTGCCGGCGCGCTCCATCAGGAGCAGCTCGGGGCCGCGGGGGCCCTCCCCGAAGAGGACGAGCACGGCGGACTGCCGCCCGCGACCGTCCTCGGGCGGCAGGAAGCGGCTCAGCTGCCGCGGCTGCACGGTCCGGGCGGCCTCGACGACGGGGTCGAGCCAGGCGGGCAGGTCCTGCGTGCTGAGCGCGACGCCCTCGCCCTCGCGGGCTCCCGCCGCCGTCTCGTCCCGTGTACCGCTACCGCGCGTCATAGGCATCCCCGTCCGTGATCTCCCACACCGCCAAACGCGGTGCGGGTACCGATTGGTTCCTCAGGTGCGGCGCCACTGCGGGGTCCGCCCGGACCGCTCAGGACGGCGCCGGAGCACCCCCCAGCGGCGGCGCGGGGAGGCCCGGGTAGTCCGGGGGCGGGGTCAGCCGCTGGCCCGGCTGGCCGCCCTTCTCGTACTTCAGCAGCTTCCGCGCCTTCTCCGGGTCCGTCTCGCCCTCCCCGTACGCCGGGCACAGCGGGGCGATCGGGCAGGCCCCGCAGGCCGGCCGCTGCGAGTGGCAGATCCGGCGGCCGTGGAAGACGACGCGGTGCGAGAGCATCGTCCACTCGCTCTTCGGGAAGATCGCGCAGATCTCCGCCTCGACCTTCTCCGGGTCCTGCTGCTCGGTCCACTTCCAGCGGCGCACGAGCCGGCCGAAGTGGGTGTCGACGGTGATCCCGGGAACGCCGAACGCGTTGCCGAGGACCACGTTCGCCGTCTTGCGGCCCACTCCGGGCAGGCTCACCAGGTCTTCGAGCCGCCCCGGCACCTCCCCGCCGAAGTTGTCCCGCAGGGCCTGCGAGAGGCCGAGCAGGGACTTGGCCTTCATCCGGAAGAACCCGGTCGGCCGGATCAGCTCCTCCAGGTGCTCGGGAGCGGCCGCGGCCATGTCCTCGGGGGTCGGATAGGCAGCGAAGAGGCCCGGGGTCGTCTGGTTCACCCGCAGGTCGGTCGTCTGCGCGGAGAGCACCGTCGCGACGAGCAGCTCGAAGGGATTCCGGAAGTCGAGTTCCGGATGGGCGTACGGATAGATATCGGCCAGCTCGCGGTTGATGCGTCGCGCCCTGCGCACCATGGCCAGGCGTGATTCCGGCTTGGCCACCTTCGGTTTCTTGGCCGAAACTTTGCCCTGGGGGGCGGCTGCCCCCTTCGCGGACGCCACCTTGGAGGCTTGTTCGCCCACGGCTGAATTTTGGGGCGCCGTCACTCCTGCGGACCCCTTGGCCTGTGCTCTCACCGGCTTATTGGACACCCGACCAGCCTAAGGCCGGCCGCTGACACCCGTCCGGACCTCAGGTAACACCACTCCGATTGGCCTCTCGCCGCACAGCACGCCCGTCCGTCCGGCATCCTTGTGATTGATCGCACTGTTTGAGCCGTCCGGCAAAATGGGGAGCACGGTCCCCGTGAGCTGGTCGACATAGGAGAGAGACTCGTGGACGACGTTCTGCGGCGCGCCCCGCTCTTCGCGGCGCTCGATGACGAGCAGGCCGCGGAGCTCCGCGCCTCCATGGGCGAGGTGACCCTCGCACGCGGTGACGCCCTGTTCCACGAGGGCGACCCCGGCGACCGGCTGTACGTGGTGACCGAGGGCAAGGTGAAGCTGCACCGCACCTCCCCCGACGGCCGCGAGAACATGCTGGCCGTCCTCGGCCCCGGCGAGCTGATCGGTGAGCTGTCGCTCTTCGACCCCGGCCCGCGCACCGCCACCGCCACCGCCCTGACCGAGGTCAAGCTGCTCGGCCTCGGCCACGGCGACCTCCAGCCCTGGCTCAACGCCCGGCCCGAGGTCGCGACCGCGCTGCTGCGCGCCGTCGCCCGGCGCCTGCGCAAGACCAACGACCAGATGTCCGACCTGGTCTTCTCCGACGTTCCCGGCCGTGTGGCGCGGGCGCTCCTCGACCTGTCGCGCCGCTTCGGCGTGCAGTCGGAGGAGGGCATCCACGTGGTGCACGACCTCACGCAGGAGGAGCTCGCCCAGCTGGTCGGCGCCTCCCGCGAGACCGTGAACAAGGCCCTGGCCGACTTCGCGGGCCGCGGCTGGCTCCGCCTGGAGGCGCGCGCGGTGATCCTGCTCGACGTGGAGCGCCTGGCGAAGCGCTCGCGCTGACGCCGGTCCCGGCTCTTCGGAGGGGTCCTGCCCGATGGGGCGGGGCCCCTTTCGCATGTCCAGGACAAGCCCCGCGCCTCGGACACCGGCGGGGCCGCACGAGGCACAGTGGAGGCATGGAGCACAGAGGGCTGGACACGGACGGGTACATCGAGCGCGAGGGCTCCCTCGGGCAGGTTCCGGGCGCGTTCGCGGGCGTCGTCGCGGCCGCCCGGGGGCGGATCCGCGACGCGTACGGGCGGCGGCTGCACAGCGCCTACCTGTACGGGTCCGTGCCGCGCGGGACCGCCCTGCCCGGACGCTCCGACCTCGACCTCCTGCTGGCCCTGCACCACGAGCCCGCGGACGAGGACCGCGACGCCGCCGAGGTGCTGGCGCGCGGGCTCGACGAGGACTTCCCGGAGGTCGACGGCGTCGGCATCCTGCTGTACGGCAAGGACACCCTGCTGAGCGAGGCGGAACGATTCGACCTGGGCTGGTTCCTCGCCTGCCTGTGCACGCCGCTGCTCGGCGCGGACCTGGCCGAGCACCTGCCGCGCTACCGCCCGGACGGCCTGCTCGCGCGGGAGACCAACGGCGACCTGGCCGACGTACTGCCCCGGTGGCGCCGGCGGCTGCGGGAGGCGTCGACCCCGGACGAGCACCGGAGGCTGTGCCGGCTCTTCTCACGGCGCCTGGTGCGCACCGGCTTCACCCTGGTCATGCCGCGGTGGGGCGGCTGGACCAGCGACCTCACCGAGTCCGCGGAGGTCTTCGGCGGCTACTACCCGCAGCGCGCGGACCAGATGCGCGCCGCGGCCGCCGCGGCGCTGGACCCGGTGGCCGACCCTGCCGTGCTGCGCACGTACGTCGAGGACCTCGGGCCCTGGCTCGCGGACGAGTACACGGCCCGGCACGGCACGAAGACCCCGCGGGTGGCCGCGTAGGGGAAAGGCAAGGGGCTAGGCCTGCCGGGCTTCGGCCAGGGCCTCGACGGCCAGCTTGGCCTCGGCCAGGCCCGCACCGGTGATCCGGCGGTAGGCCTTGATCGCCGAGATCTGCCGGTCCTCCCCGAGCAGGGCGCGCACCTCGTCCATGCCGGCCGGCTCCGGCTCCTCGATGCCGAAGTGGTCCAGCAGGAGGGCCATACGGCGCTCCATCCGGTCCGCCTGCAGCTGGAGGCTCTTCACGCGCAGCGACACCGTCGAGGTGATCCATCCGGCTGTGCCTATCAGCATGACGAGCAGGAACACGGTGTTCATTCGGGCCCTCCAGGGATCAGTCCGTGATCTTGAAGGTACTCGAGCTGCGCCCGGACGGACCATTCCGCCGCCGGCCACAGGGAGCGGTCCACGTCCGCGTAGACCTGGGCCACGACCGCCTCGGGGGTCACGAAGCCGTTCTCGACGGCGGTCTCGACCTGGGCGAGCCGGTGCGCGCGGTGGGCCAGGTAGTACTCGACGGCCCCCTGCGCGTCCTCCAGGACCGGACCGTGCCCCGGAAGGACGGTGTGCACCCCGTCGTCCACGGTCAGCGAGCGCAGCCGGCGCAGGGAGTCCAGGTAGTCGCCGAGCCGGCCGTCGGGGTGGGCGACGACGGTCGTGCCACGGCCGAGGATGGTGTCGCCGGTCAGCACGGCCCGGTCGGCGGGCAGGTGGAAGCAGAGCGAGTCGCTGGTGTGGCCCGGGGTCGGGACCACCCGCAGCTCCAGCCCGCCGGTGCGGATCACGTCCCCGGCGGCCAGGCCCTCGTCGCCGAGCCGCAGGGCCGGGTCCACGGCGCGGACCTTGGTACGGGTGAGCTCGGCGAAGCGGCCCGCGCCCTCGGCGTGGTCGGGGTGGCCGTGGGTGAGCAGGGTGAGGGCGATCCGCTTGCCGGCCTGTTCGGCGGTGGCGATGACCGCCCGCAGGTGTACCTCGTCCAGCGGGCCGGGATCGATGACGACGGCGAGGTCGGAGCCGGGCTCCGACACCAGCCAGGTGTTGGTGCCGTCCAGGGTCATCGCGGAGGCGTTGGGGGCCAGGACGTTCACCGCGCGGGCCGTCGCCGGCCCGGAGGTGACGAATCCGCGGGGGTGCCCGGGCAGTGCCACGGCGTCGCTCATGCGGTGCCTCCCGGACGGCCGAGGCGGACCCGCTTGGTGAACTCGTCGTGGCCCGGCCAGCTGAGCACCACCTCGCCGTCCTCCAGCACGGCCTCGGCCAGCACCGGGGTGAGGTCCTGGGCGGCGGCCGCGGTGAGCGCGTCGGCGGCGCTCCCGTACGGCTCCAGGGAGCGCAGGGTGGAGATGGTGGGCGGCATCATCAGCAGCTCGCCCTTGTCGTAGCCGGCGGCCGCGTCGGCCGGGCGGATCCAGACGGTCCGGTCGGCCTCGGTGGAGGCGTTGCGGGTGCGCTGGCCCTCGGGGAGGGCGGCGACGAAGAACCAGGTGTCGTAGCGGCGCGGCTCGAACTCGGGGGTGATCCAGCGCGCCCACGCCCCGAGCAGGTCGGAGCGCAGCCGCAGGCCGCGGCGGTCGAGGAAGTCCGCGAAGGACAGCTCACGGGCGACCAGGGCCTGCCGGTCGGCCTCCCAGTCGTCACCGGTGGTGTCACCGACGACGGTGTCCGGGGTCTCCCCGGCGAGCAGGACGCCCGCCTCCTCGAAGGTCTCCCGTACGGCGCCGCAGACGATGGCCTGGGCGGTCAGGGCGTCCGTTGCGAGCCGGTCCGACCAGTCCTGCCGCGAGGGGCCCGCCCAGCCCACCTGGTGCTCCTCGTCGCGGGGGTCGACCCCGCCGCCCGGATACGCGTACGCGCCCCCGGCGAAGGCCATGGAGGCCCGTCTGCGCAGCATGTGCACGGCGGGGCCGGCGGGGGTGTCGCGCAGGAGCATGACGGTGGCGGCGCGGCGCGGCGGCACCGGGGTGAGGGATCCGTCCGCGAGCGCGCGGATGCGGTCGGGCCACTCCGGCGGGTACCACTGGCCTCCGGCGGGAGGCTGCTGCTGACCATGCTGACCATTCGGCATGGCCGGATGCTACGGCCATCCGGCCCGATGTTCGAGGGTCACCCTTCGCCGACACCGCGTCCGAGCCCGCGGCTCCGGCTGCCCGGGGCCCCGCCCCTCGAACGCCGGAGGGGCTGGAGTTGCCCTGCGGCAATCCGGCCCCTCCGAAAACGCGTCAGGCTCCGGGGACCAGTTCGACCTGGATCTCGATCTCGACGGGTGCGTCCAGCGGCAGGACCGCCACGCCGACCGCGCTGCGGGCGTGGACGCCCTTCTCGCCGAGGACGGCGCCCAGGAGCTCGCTCGCGCCGTTCAGCACGCCCGGCTGGCCCGTGAAATCGGGGGCCGAGGCGATGAAGCCGACGACCTTCACGACACGCGCGATCTTGTCGAGGTCGCCGACGACCGACTTGACGGCGGCCAGGGCGTTCAGCGCGCACGTGGCGGCCAGCTCCTTGGCCTGCTCCGGCGAGACCTCCGCGCCGACCTTGCCGGTGACCGGCAGGTTGCCCTTCACCATCGGGAGCTGGCCCGCGGTGTAGACGTACACGCCCGAGCGCACGGCCGGCTGGTACGTGGCCAGCGGCGGGACCACCTCGGGCAGGGTCAGGCCGAGCTCGGCCAGCTTCGCGTCGACAACACCGCTCATGCCTTCTCCCGCTTCAGGTAGGCCACGAGCTGCTCGGGGTTGTTCGGGCCGGGCACGACCTGGACGAGCTCCCAGCCGTCCTCGCCCCAGGTGTCCAGGATCTGCTTGGTGGCGTGAACCAGCAGCGGGACCGTCGCATATTCGAACTTCTTGGTCATGGGAGCGAGGGTAGTGCCTGCGGTGCCGAGCCTCCCCCAGGGCCGGGTCCGGGGGAGGCTCATGCGTGTTCCGGGAGGCGAGTGGTTAGGCTCGGACGCTGTGAGCAGGCTCCAGGTGGTCAGCGGCAAGGGCGGCACCGGCAAGACCACGGTCGCCGCGGCACTCGCGCTTGCCCTCGCACGCGAGGGCAAGCGGACTCTTCTGGTGGAGGTCGAGGGGAGGCAGGGGCTCGCGCAGCTCTTCGGTGCCGAGGCGCTCCCGTACGAGGAGCGGAAGATCGCCGTGGCGCCCGGCGGGGGCGAGGTCTTCGCGCTCGCCATCGACGCCGAACGGGCGCTGCTGGACTACCTCCAGATGTTCTACAAGCTCGGCTCGGCCGGGCGCGCGCTCAAGAAGCTCGGCGCCATCGACTTCGCCACGACCATCGCTCCCGGACTGCGCGACGTGCTGCTGACCGGCAAGGCGTGCGAGGCGGTGCGGCGCAAGGACAAGGCGGGCCGGTACGTCTACGACCACGTGATCATGGACGCGCCGCCGACCGGGCGGATCACCCGGTTCCTGAACGTGAACGACGAGGTGGCCGGCCTGGCCCGGTTCGGGCCGATCCACAACCAGGCACAGGCCGTCATGAAGGTGCTCAAGTCCCCCGAGACGGCCGTCCACCTGGTCACCCTCCTGGAGGAGATGCCCGTCCAGGAGACCGCCGACGGCATCGATGAACTGCGGCAGGCCGGGCTGCCCGTGGGCCGCGTCGTCGTCAACATGGTGCGGCCGCACCACCTGGACGAGGACACCCTGCGCACCGCGGCCGGCGACCACCGCGCCGAGGTGGCCCGGGCGCTGTCCCGGGCGGGCCTCGGCGGCGCGCGCCGCGGCGGGCTGGCCGAGCGGCTGGTGGACCCGCTGCTCACGCAGGCCGCCGAGCACGCGAGCCGGGTCGAGCTGGAGCGCGCGCAGCGCACCGTACTGACGGACCTGGACCTGCCGGCGTACGAACTCCCCCTGCTCGGCGCGGGGGTGGATCTGGCCGGGTTGTACGAGCTGGCCAAGGAACTGCGGAAGCAGACGGTGGCCGAATGAGCGAGGGGGTGGACACCGTGGGGCTGGACACTCCGCCGCGGCTGGCGGTCGACCGGCTGCTGGACGACCCGGAGACCCGGATCGTCGTGTGCTGCGGGGCGGGCGGGGTCGGCAAGACCACCACGGCCGCGGCACTGGGCGTACGGGCGGCCGGGCGCGGGCGGAAGGCGGTCGTGCTCACCATCGACCCCGCGCGCCGGCTCGCGCAGTCGATGGGGATCGACTCGCTGGACAACACCCCGCGCAGGGTGGCGGGCGTGGGCGCCGACGGCGGCGAACTGCACGCGATGATGCTGGACATGAAGCGGACCTTCGACGAGATCGTCGAGGCGCACGCGGACGGCGAGCGGGCCCGGGCCATCCTCGCCAACCCCTTCTACCAGTCCCTGTCGGCCGGTTTCGCGGGCACGCAGGAGTACATGGCGATGGAGAAGCTGGGCCAGCTGCGGGCCCGGGACGACTGGGACCTGATCATCGTCGACACACCGCCGAGCCGGTCCGCGCTGGACTTCCTGGACGCGCCGAAGCGCCTCGGGTCCTTCCTGGACGGGAAGTTCATCTGGGTGCTGATGGCCCCGGCGAAGGTGGGCGGCCGGGCGGGGATGAAGTTCCTCAATGTCGGCATGTCGATGATGACCGGCACCCTCAGCAAGCTGATGGGGGCCTCGCTGCTGAAGGACGTGCAGACCTTCGTGGCCGCGATGGACACGATGTTCGGCGGCTTCCGCACGCGCGCCGACGCGACCTTCCGGCTGCTCCAGGCGCCCGGTACGGCCTTCCTGGTGGTCGCGGCGCCCGAACCGGACGCCCTGCGCGAGGCGGCGTACTTCGTCGAGCGGCTGGCCGCGGAGAGCATGCCGCTGGCCGGGCTGGTACTGAACCGGGTGCACGGCAGCGGCGCCGACCAGCTGTCCGCCGAACGGGCGTTGGCCGCCGCAGAGAATCTTGAAGAAGGCGGCATTGTCGATCAGGAGTCCGGGAAAGCTGGACTTCGTGACACGGCCGCGGGACCGAGCGAGGCGGCCGGGACCACACGGACGACGGCCACACCGACGGCAGACACACCGACGGCAGACACGGCAGACACGGCACGGACCGCTCAGACCGCTCAGACCGCTCAGACCGCGAACCCTCCCGAGACAGGCTCCCCCGGCACCGAAGGCGATACCGCGGTCGTCGACCGGATCACGGCAGGACTGCTGCGCCTGCATGCCGAACGGATGCAGGTGATCGCGCGTGAACAGCGCACACGCGATCGGTTCACCTCACTGCACCCCGAGGTGGCGGTGGCCGAAGTGGCCGCCCTGCCCGGCGATGTGCACGACCTCGCCGGGCTTCGGGCCATCGGAGAACGACTCGCGGCCGGGGTTCCGGCCGGAGCGTAGGCGTTCGTACGTCGTGGCGTCGGCGTGGTCTACCCGACTGCCGCGTATGTCTCGTACGGAACGTCGATCTCCGCGTCTGCATCCATGGTGAGGATGCCCGTGCTGCGCTCGTACTCCGTACGGGCGGTTTCGAGCAGCCGTCGCCACGAGGTGACGGTGGGACGCCGGCGCAACAGCGCACGTCGTTCCCGCTCGGTCATTCCGCCCCACACGCCGAACTCGACGCGATTGTCGAGCGCATCGGCCAGGCATTCGGTCCGCACCGGACAACCGGTGCACACCGCCTTGGCCCTGTTCTGTGCCGCTCCTTGAACGAACAGTTCATCCGGATCGGTAGTGCGGCAGGCTGCCTGCGCACTCCAGTCGGTAACCCAGCCCATCCCGGCGCCGTCCTCTCCCGAATCGAGGCTCCCCCACGGCGGTAGCGGCATATTCACCGCTGCCAGTTGAGGACGTTACGGAAGGCGGGCACAGTGCAACACCCCCGACGGGCCCAATCTTGAATGGTCCGAACGGACTATGGGTAAGCGGCAGATCACCCGACGGAGTGATCCGACGACATGCCCGACCATTCCGGCAATTCGGGTGGAATCGGCGGATGAGCTTCAGCTGAGGGGCGAGATTCGGACATGCGTCCACCCCATTCGGGAAGGGTGAAAATCAAGCCGAAGGGTTGATGTCGCACCGCACTGCTGTGACAGTTGGGGACAGCTTAGGCCAAGGCATTCGCGTGTGTCCGGCGAATGAGAACGTAGACACCTCACGATGCCAACGCGTCAAACTGACCTTGGATTGGCGCGGGGGTGGCCGAACGGACGGGATCATCCAGCGCGAGAATCAGGCCATGGTCATGGCAAGGCGCTTGTATGCCTCTTCTCCCGTGGTGGACGGTCTGCCGTTGCTGGCAGAGCCGGAGTTCTGGGCCGCGCACCTGGTCGAGATGTATGAAGGCTCTCAGGTTGAGTCCTTCGGCGTTGATCCGGCGGACGGCGAGGGCATGCTGGAGCGCCTGAGCGACAAGGCCGCTTGGCCCATGTTCCGGATCCCGCTCGCGGGCGGGCACGGCATCGTCGTGCACTACAACAGCGGTGAGGAGTACACCTCCACCGACTACTTCATCGTCCACCCCGACTGGTGGACGAACGACCTGGTCCTGGCCAGCACTGATGAGGACCGGATCGGCCCGGGCCTGTGCTGGGCCGAACTCGCCGCGCTCCTGCCGGCTCCGGAGGGCGAGGACGGAGTCACCGACCCGCACGCACGGCTGCTTCTCCTGCTCCCTGTCCTGGGCGACACGAACATCCCGACCGAAGCCGTCACCTTGGTGCAGGAGGCACTGACCGCTCAGGGAGCCCCGGACGACGGCGAGGCACTGGCCCGCCGCCTTCTCCAGGGGCACCCGATGTGGGGAGCTGCGCCGTGGTCGTTCGACGAGGATGAGCGTGCCTGGATCTGCGCAGGCGAACACAGCCCGCGCAAGGAGCCACTGGGTGATCACCTGCCGGACGCACAGCGCAGAGCGCTGGATGCCTGCCTCACGCCGTTCGGCGGCTGACCCTGTCAGGCGGCGCTGGCTTCCGCTGACGGCTCGGCAACCGGGAAAGCTTGGGTCTCGTCATATGCCTTGCCGTGCTGGAGACAGTGGTAGAGCTGGCCGATCATGCGGTTGAAAAGGTTGCGTTGGGCGGCCGCGTGCCAATCCCCTTGTTCGCGTCGACGCCGGTAGTGCGCGTTGGCCCCGGCAGATGCCCGCAGTGAGGCGAAGGCCCGCAGGTAGCCGGCATGGTTGAGCCGGTCGTTCTTCACCCACCGCCTGGTGATGGCGGACTTCTTGCCCGAGGCTCGGGTGATGGGTGAGGAGCCGGCGTAGGCCTTCAGGCCGCGGGCGTCAGCGAAACGGGCACGGTCGTCTCCAATCTCGGCAAGGACTCGGGCCGCGAGCTGGATACCGAGCCCGGGAAAGCTGAGCAGAACCTCCGCGTCCGGGTGCTGGGGGAAGGCATCTTCGACCGCTTCGGCGAGGTTGTCGGCGGCGGTGCAGGCGGCATCCAGCTGGATGAGGAGGGCAAGCATCTGCTTGCCGAGCGCGTCTTCGATCAGCGGCGGCTGGTGGCCCAGTCGGCCCGGAAGACTTCGCGGAGGCGGTCGGCCTCGGCCTCGATGCCGCGCTGACGGCCGGCGCGCTTGAGGGCGGCCTGGATCTGGGGGCGGGTCAGCCGGGCAGCCCACGCTGGAGTCGGCGCGGTCTTGAGGAGCTCGCGGGCCTCGGGACGGCACAGGCCGTTCGTCCAGGTGGCGAATGCGGCTAGGGCGGAGGGGTAGTACTCGCGCAGCAGAGACCGGAGCTGGTTGGCCAGCTGCTGCCGGTTCCACAGAGAGTCCTGCTGAGCCCGGGCCAGGACCATGATCGCGCGGCCGAGGTCGGAGTCCTCAGGCAGAGGCCGGTGGGCGTGCATGTCCGTGCGGAGGATGTTGGCCAGGACCAGGGCGTCGCCGGGGTCGGACTTCTTGCGCGAGACGCTGTGCCGGTCGCGGTAGCGGGCGGCGGCCATCGGGTTGATCGCGAACACCTTGCGCTTGCCGGTCCGCAGGACTGCAACCAGCAGACCGCGGGAGGTCTCGATCGCGACCGGGATCGGGTCCTCCTCGGTGTCGCCGTACTCGGCGAGCAGTTCCAGAAGGATCTTGTAGCCAGCCGCGTCGTCGGTGATGTGCCGCTTAGCCAGCAGTTGGCCGGTGTCGTCGACTAAGGCGACGTCGTGGGTTCGCTCCGCCCAGTCGATACCGCAGTAGATCAAGGTTCCCCTCCCATGGGCTGGTGTTTGCGCTGGTTACGAGCACATACGGGCCACGCAGCGACCTAATCCCAGGCCTCGACCGCACCACAGTCGGGCCGCCACCTCACTAGCCGTTCGTGGCACCAGCGCACCCCACGGGCCTCGGTCTGCGCAGGAGCTCTGAGGGCTCGGGCGTATCGAGAAGTCACCATGCGGCCGGCTCGCACCACCAACAGCAACGAGCAAGCGAAGGGGCGGATGTGACCTGCAACGGTGGCGGAGGCGGACAACAGACGGCACCGCTCTGGGTTGAGACCTCTCGGGACGGGTCATCATGAGGTGTCCGTGCTGCGTCCACTTCCGCCACCAGCCTGAGCACCAGGACCGCGCATCCGGTCTACGTTGAGGCCTCGACGGCCCGGCTGCCCTTGGATGTCACGGTCTGGTACTCGAACATCCCGAGAGACCCCTGGTCCCGCGGAATGCCGTTAACAACGGATTAGGCTGCCCTCTATGGGAAAGAAGCGCTCGGGCGGCGGGCTCACGGGGAGCCAGCAGGCCGCCAAGTTCCTCGGGGTGTCCGTTCTCTCCGGAGTTGTGCTGGCCGGCATGGCGATTCCGGCTGCAGGCGCCCTGGGGCTGGCGGCCAAGGGCACGGTCGAGGGATTCGATGAGATCCCGGCCAATCTCAAGACGCCGCCGCTCAGTCAGCGGACCACGATTCTGGACTCCGAGGGTGGCTTGATCGCCACCGTCTATTCACGCGACCGTCAAGTGGTCCCGCTCACGGCGATCTCCCCGTACATGCAGAAGGCGATCGTCGCCATCGAGGACTCCCGTTTCTACGAACACGGAGCCGTCGACCTCAAGGGCATCCTGCGCGCGGTCAACCGCAACGCGCAGGAGGGCGGCGCCGCACAGGGCGCCTCCACGCTCACCCAGCAGTACGTGAAGAACGTGTTCGTCGAAGAGGCCGGCGACGACGAGACCAAGGTGCGCGAGGCCCAGGAGAAGAGCCTCGGCCGCAAGATCCGCGAGCTGAAGTACGCGATCCAGGTCGAGGAGGAACTCGGGAAGAAAAAGATCCTCGAGAACTACCTCAACATCACGTACTTCGGCCAGCAGGCGTACGGAATCGAATCCGCGGCCCAGCGCTACTTCAGCAAGCCGGCCAAGGACCTGACCCTGGAAGAGTCCGCGCTGCTCGCGGGCGTCGTGCAGTCGCCGAGCCGGTACGACCCGGTGAACGACACCCAGGAGGCGACCAAGCGCCGCAACATCGTCCTGCAGCGGATGGCCGACACCAAGGACGTCTCGCAGGCGGAGGCGGACGCGGCGAAGGCGAAGCCGGTCTCCCTGAAGGTGACCAGGCCGAAGAACGGCTGCATCACGGCGGTCAAGGGCGCGGGCTTCTTCTGCGACTACGTGCGCAACACCTTCCTGACCGACGCCGTCTTCGGCAAGACGCGCGAGGAGCGCGCGAAGGTCTGGAACCAGGGCGGTCTGACCGTGCGCACGACCCTGGACCCGCAGTCGCAGGACGCGGCCAACGAGTCGATCAAGGACCACGTCTACCAGGAGGACTCGATCGCCACGGCGGTGACCATGGTCCAGCCGGGCACCGGCCGGGTGCTGGCGATGGGTCAGTCCAAGCCGTACGGCTTCGGGAAGAACGAGACGCAGATCAACTACTCCGTGGACAAGCGGATGGGCGGCTCGAACTTCGGCTTCCAGGTCGGCTCGACCTTCAAGCCGTTCATCGCGGCCGCCGCGCTGGAGCGGGGCCTGCCGCCGACGAAGGTGTACCCGGCGCCGAACAAGATGGACTACCCGAGCGGGATCCCCCGCTGCGACGGGTCCCAGTACGTCAACGTCAACAAGGAGTCGGCGGAGAACGAGACCGAGGACGAGATCGGCCCCTACGCGCTGCGCACGGCGATGGAGAAGTCGATCAACACCTACTTCGTCGAGATGATCTCCGAGATCGGGCTGTGCCCGGTGTCGGAGATGGCGGCGAAGCTCGGTGTGGTCCCGGCGAGCGGGGCGAAGCTGGCCGACGGCCCCGCCATCGCGCTCGGCTCGGAGGAGATGTCCCCGCTGACGATGGCCAACGCGTACGCGACCTTCGCCAACCGCGGCGTCTTCTGCACCCCCGTCGCCATCGAGTCGATCACCGACGCGCACAACAAGGCCCTCTCGGTGCCGAAGAGCAAGTGCGAGCGGGCGATGTCGGAGTCGACCGCCGACACCATCAACACCCTGCTGGGCGGAGTGATCGACTCCGGCACCGGTGAGCGGGCCGGTCTGACCGACCGCGACAGCGCGGGCAAGACGGGTACGACGGACGGCCGCTACAACGCCTGGTTCGTGGGCTACACCCCGAACATCTCCGGCGCGGTGTGGGTCGGCTCCGGCGGGGCGAAGAAGATCACGATGGAGAACATCGTGATCGGCGGCAAGCCGTACCTGAAGGTCTTCGGCGGCGGTCTGCCCGGACCGATCTGGAAGGACGCGGTCACGGGCGCGCTGGCCGGCCGCGAGGCCCTGCGCTTCGTCACGGTCAGCATCCCGGAATCGAATGTTCCGTCCGGCGGCTCCCGCGGCAACAAGCCGCCCACCACCACCCCGAGCAGGCCCGGCAAGCCGGGCGGCGACGGAAAGCCCGGCGGGCGGCCGGGCGGTCAGACCGCCGGGGCCACCGGGGGCGCCACGGGCGCGGCCACGGGCGGCGGTCCGCAGCAGCCCCCCTTCCCCGGGATCACGATCGACCCGGGCGGCGTGATCGGCGGCCGCGACGACCAGTAGCGGTCGGCGCGCCACATGAGGGAGGGCCCCAGCCGGTTCCGGCTGGGGCCCTCCCTCATTCCGCTTCCCTGCGCTACGAGAGCTGCTGCTTGACGACGGCGGCGACGCGCCCGCCCTCCGCCAGCCCGGCGACCTTCGGGTTCACGATCTTCATCACGGCGCCCATGGCCCGCGGCCCCTCGGCACCCGCGGCCTTGGCCTCCTCGACGGCCTGCGTCACGATCGCGACGAGCTCGTCGTCGGTGAGCTGCTTGGGCAGGTACGTGTCGAGGAACTCGCCCTCCGCGGTCTCCCGCGCGGCCTGCTCGGCACGGCCGCCCTGGGCGAAGGCCTCCGCCGCCTCGCGGCGCTTCTTCGCCTCCTTGGCGATCACCTTGAGGACTTCCTCGTCGGAGAGCACACGTGCCTCCTTGCCGGCGACCTCCTCCTTGGTGATGGCGGAGAGGGTCAGGCGCAGCGTGGACGAGTGCAGCTCGTCACGCGCCTTGATGGCGGTCGTGAGGTCTTCCTGGAGCTTGGCCTTGAGCGTGGTCATGGATGTGAGTCTGCCAGGTACGGGGGCAGTGGCGCTCACCGGTTTTCCGGGTCTGCGACGATGGGTCCATGCGTGCGCGTTACGGAGTACCCCTGAAAGCGGCTGCCGGAATCGCTGCGGTGGGGGCCGCGGGTGTGGCCTATGCCGCCGGTTTCGAGGCGAGGTCCTTCCGCCTGCGCCGGGTCACCGTGCCGGTCCTTCCCCGGGGGATGCGCCCGCTGCGCGTGCTCCAGGTGTCCGACATCCACATGGTGGGCGGGCAGCGCAAGAAGCGCGCGTGGCTGCAGTCCCTGGCCGGCCTGCGCCCCGACTTCGTCGTCAACACGGGCGACAACCTCTCCGACACCGAGGGCATCCCCGAGGTGCTCGACGCGCTGGGCCCCCTGATGTCCTTCCCGGGCGTGTACGTCTTCGGGTCGAACGACTACTACGGGCCGCGGCTGCGCAACCCCGGGCGCTACCTGCTGGAGAAGGCCCACGGCCGGCACGGGCTGAACGGAAACAAGCCGGTCGTCGGCGCCGTCCACAACCCGTGGGAGGACCTGCGGGACGCCTTCGACGCGGCGGGCTGGCTGAACCTCACCAACACCCGGGGGCGGCTGAAGCTGGAAGGCCTGGAGCTGGCCTTCACCGGGCTCGACGACCCCCACATCAAGCGGGACCGCTACGAGATGGTCGCCGGCGGCCCGGAGAAGGACGCGGACTTCTCGATGGCTGTGGTGCACGCCCCGTACCTGCGCGTGCTGGAGTCCTTCACCGCCGACCGGTACCCGCTGATCCTGGCGGGCCACACCCACGGCGGGCAGCTGTGCATCCCCTTCTACGGGGCGCTCGTCACCAACTGCGACCTCGACACCAAGCGGGTGAAGGGCCTGTCCACGCACGAGGCGGCGGGGCAGCAGGCGTACCTGCACGTCTCGGCGGGCTGCGGCACCAACCGCTTCACCCCGGTCCGCTTCGCGTGCCCGCCGGAGGCGACGCTCCTGACGCTGACCCCGCGGGCCTAGTCCCCGCGGCACGGCTCCCGCGAAAACCGGATTTCGTCTCCGGCGTGAGGTCCGCTAAAGTAATCGATGTCGCCAGGACAGCAAGTGCTGCAAGGCGACGATCGGGGTGTAGCGCAGCTTGGCAGCGCGCTTCGTTCGGGACGAAGAGGTCGTGGGTTCAAATCCCGCCACCCCGACTTCGTAAGACAGGAAGGGCCTGATCCGCATTGCGGATCGGGTCCTTTTTGCGTTTTCGGCTGTCCGTGGCCGCTTTGATCGGGGCCGAGTGCGGTCATGAGGGCCCTCGCTTCTCACGACGTACCGCCGACCCTGCCGACTGGTGCACCGGGACTACATCGATGCCGTGGGGCTGCACGGCATGGCCGGTGCGGAGGCCGCGGGCCTCCAGGGCCGGGACGGGGATCGACGCGGCTGGTCGACTGGCTGGGCGTCCGAGTGGTACGCGCTCAGCCGCATCACCCTGGCGGGCGGGCTCACCTCCGGCGAACTCGCTGCCGGTGGGAGGGAGGACTGCGGCGCGTGCGGGCGTGGGGCCGGCCGCCGTCAGTAGGGGCGCGGGGTCATGGCCTGGGAGCCGGCGGCCGGGCTCTCGAAGACGCACGCGGGCACCGGGCTGGCGGTCGCGCGCACCGACACGGGCGTCGGCGGCTCCGTCGGCAGCTCGACGTGCACGGTCACGGGGTGGTCGGCGTGCGTCGTGGCGTAGCCCGTCTCCTTGCCGTCGACGAGCACCTCGACGACGGCCGTGTGACCGGTCTGGACCGTGGCACTGACCGAGTGCCCGGCGTGGTCGATGTGGAAGTGATGGCGCCGCCTCATGAGACCGCCTCCCGCCGTGACCCCCTCACGTCAAGCGTAGCCACGGGAGCCGGGCACGGCCCGGGAGGGCCCGTGCCGCGTGCCGGGCCGCGTGCTAGGGGGCGTCGAGCGCGGAGAGTGCCGAGAGTTCGGTGCGCACCAGGTCGAGGAAGGCCTCGGCGGGCAGGGCCTGCACGGCGCGCTGCGCGGCCAGGGCGTCGAGGTGGTCGAGGACCGCGCCGACCGTGGCGAAGGGGCCGACCGGGCGGAGCAGCCAGAGACGTCCCCCGGGGCGGGGCGGGAGGCCGAGGCCGGCGAGGGCGGCGTCGGCTTCCTGGTCGAGGCCGCGCACGTCGGGTTCGGTGAGCGGGGCGCACTCCACGCCGGTGATGTGGCCGTGCCCGTCGAGCGAGGTGTCCACCGCCCAGTGGGTGGAGCGGTCGGGGATCCAGGTCCGGGCCGCCGGGGGCCATACGTACGGGAGGAACACCCAGCGCAGGTCCTCGGGCGCGGGCTCCCAGCCGAGCACCTCCAGCTCCCGGATCTCGGGCAGCCGGTCCGGCTCCAGTTCGCTGCGGCCGGTGCGGCGCAGTGCGAGCGGGTGCGGCGTTCCGTCCTCGTCCCACGACATGCGGGCACGCTATCCGACCCGGTGGCGGATGTGCGTGACCCCGGCCGCCCCGGAAGGGCGGCCGGGGTCACGGCTCGGGCCCCGGCCTTCACGCCCCCAGGGGGTTGGCCGCGATGCGGGCCGCCGCGCCGCCCGCGACGTAGGCGGCGGCCGCGCAGTCGGGCTTGCGCTTCGCCTGGTCCTCGACCAGGGCGGTGAAGGCGGCGCCGAAGCCGGCCCGCGGGTGGGCGGCGAGCAGCGCGGCCGTGAAGGCCGGGTCGAACTCGGACAGGCGCAGGCCCGAGACGTCGGCGCTCGTGCCGACCTGCAGGAGGTGGCTCTCGACGTCCTCGGCCGCCGTCACGTCGTCCCGCATGTGCAGGACGATCACTTCCTCGGCGCGGGCCCGGCGGGCCGCCGGCCAGCCCAGGCCCGCCGTCAGGACGCGCGCGACGTGGCCGCCGGCCTCCTCGAAGGGGAGGGTGTGGCTGTCGAAGGGCGCGGTCAGGCCCAGGTCGTGCAGCAGGGCCGCCACGTAGAAGAGCTCCTCGTCGTACGCCAGGCCGTGCTGGTCGGCGTACTGCGCACCGAAGGCGTAGGAGCGTACGGAGTGGTTCAGTAGCGCCGGGTCCGCGTACTCCGACGCGATCTGCAGGGCGGTACGGGCCGAGTTGGTGTCAAGGGTCCACGTCATGGGGCGTCAGCGTAGGCGGCGGGTGAAGTCCACCTCGGACGGGGCCTCCCCCGGCCAGTTCAGCCGGGCCGGTGCGGGCGGGTTCTCGGCGAGGACGGTGCCGCGCGAGACGACGTACCGGGGGCGGACCTGACGGCGGATCGCCTCCTCGGGCGACGGGGCCGGGAGCAGGACGAAGGAGGCGGGGGCGCCCTCCGTGATGCCGTACTCCGTGTCCGGCAGGCCCAGGACGCGCGCCGCACGGTCCGTCACCATCGAGAAGGCCACCGGGATCTCGTCCGCGCCGGTGAGCTGGGCGGCGTACAGCCCGACGAGGGCGGTCTGGAGGGGGTTGGCGGTGCCGAGGGCGTTCCAGGGGTCCATCACGTCGTCGTGGCCGAAGGCCACGTTGACCCCGGCCGCCAGCATCTCCTTGACCTGGGTGAGGCCGCGGCGCCTGGGGTAGGCGTCGAAGCGGCCCTGGAGGTTGAGGTTGGCGAAGGGGTTGGCGACCAGGTTGATGCCCGAACGGGACAGCAGCCGCTGGAGTTTGAAGCTGTACGCGCCGTTGTAGGAGCCCATGGCCGTCGTGTGCGAGGCGGTGGCGCGTTCGCCCAGGCCCGAGCGCAGGGCCAGCGTGGCCAGCACCTCCACGAACCGGGACTGCTCGTCGTCGATCTCGTCGCAGTGCGCGTCCACCCGCAGCCCGTGCTCCTCGGCCAGCGCGAAGGCCGTCTTCAGGGAGGCCACCCCGTCCTCGCGGGTGTCCTCGAAGTGCGGGATCGCGCCGACGACGTCGGCCCCGCGGGCGATCGCCTCCCGCAGCAGCGCCTCGCCGTCCGGGAAGGAGACGATGCCCTCCTGCGGGAAGGCCACGATTTGCAGGGTCATGACATCCCGCACCCGGTCGCGCACTTCGAGGAGCGCGTCCAGGGCGGTGAGGGCCGGGTCGGTGATGTCGCAGTGGGTGCGCACGTGCAGCACCCCCTGGGCCGCCTGCCAGCGCAGCACCTCGGTGGCCCGCGCGATCACGTCCTCGCGGGTCAGGGTCCGCTTGCGCTCGCTCCAGCAGGCGATGCCCTCCCACAGGGTGCCGGAGGCGTTGGGGCGCGGCTCCCCGGCGGTCAGCGCCGTGTCGAGGTGGATGTGCGGCTCCACGAAGGGCGCGGTCAGCAGGGCGCCGTGGGCCTCGACGAGGATGCCGGTGGCCGGCGGTTCCTTCTGGTCGTCGTGCGGGATCACGCGCGCGATCCGGCCGTCCTCCGCGACCTCGACGTCGTACAGGCCTGAGGTGTGCAGCAGCCGGGCGCCCCGGACGATCATCCGCATGGCGCCAGCCTACGGACCGGCCGGCTCAACCGCGCTTGGCCTGGGCCTTCTGCTGCATGCCGCGCGTCTTCGCCGCGGACGACTGCACGTCCCTGGTCGCGGCCTTGGCCCGGGCCTCGGCGGCCGTGTTCTTCGCCAGCGCGCGCTCGGAGTCCTGGTGGATGTGGTGGCCGGTGTGCGCCTTCTTGCCCATGATCGTTCCTCCTTGGGCTACGGGTTCCACTCTGCGCCCGTTCGGAGCAGTCGGCATCCCGGGGACCACTGCGGCCACAATGGGGCGCATGACCAGCGACAGCGAGATCACCCCCGAGACGCCCGACTGGGAGAAGCGGTTCCGGGCACCGCGCGTCGGACTGCCCGACTGGGCCGAGGACGCCCCGGACCGTTCGCTCTTCGTCTCCAACGCGACCGGAACCTTCGAGCTCTACGCCTGGGACCGCGCGACCGGCGTCCAGCGGCAGGCCACCGACCGGCCGAACGGCACCACCGACGGCGCCCTCTCCCCCGACGGCGCCTGGATCTGGTGGTTCTCCGACACGGACGGCGACGAGTTCGGCACTTGGGTGCGCCAGCCCTTCGGGGGCGGCCCGGACGAACCGGCCACCCCCGGCCTGGAGCCCTCGTACCCCGCCGGTCTCGCCATCGGCCGCGACGGCACCGCCGTCGTCGGGCGCTCCACGGACGAGGACGGCTCGACGGTCCACGTGGTCCGCCCGGACGGCTCCGCGCCCACCGTGATCTACCGGCACCGGGAGTCGGCGGGCGTCGGCGACCTGTCCCACGACGGGACGCTCGTGGCCGTCGAGCACACCGAGCACGGCGACGCGATGCACTCCTCCCTGCGCGTGCTGACCCTCGACGGGTCCACCGTCGCCGAGCTGGACGACTCCCGCGGCGGCACCGAGGAGCTCGGCCTGGAGGTCCTCGGCTTCGCGCCGGTCGCGGGCGACACCCGTCTCCTCGTCGGCCACCAGCGGCGCGGCCGCTGGGAGCCGATGGTGTGGGACGTGGCCACCGGCGCCGAGGAGGAGCTCGCGATCGACCTGCCGGGCGACGTCAGCGCCGAGTGGTACCCGGACGGATCCGCGCTGCTGATCGCGCACAGCTTCGAGGCGCGCAGCGAGCTGTGGCGCTACGACCTGGCCGCGCGGGAGCTCGTACGGGTGGACACTCCGCCGGGGACGGTGTCGGGGGCCGGGGCGCGGCCCGACGGAACCGTGGAGTACCTGTGGTCCTCGGCGGCCGAGCCCTCGACCGTACGGTCCACGGCGGGCGGGGTCGTCCTGGACCCTCCCGGTTTCAAGGCACCCGGGTCGGTGCCGGTGGAGGACGTGTGGGTGGAGGGTCCGGGCGGACGGATCCACGCGCTCGCGCAGCGGCCGGCCGGACACGGCGAGGGCCCCTTCCCGACGATCTTCGAGATCCACGGCGGGCCCACCTGGCACGACAGCGACGCCTTCGCCGCGACCCCGGCGGCCTGGCTGGACCACGGCTTCGCGGTCGTGCGGGTCAACTACCGCGGCTCGACGGGCTACGGCCGCGCCTGGACGGACGCCCTCAAGCACCGGGTCGGCCTGATCGAGCTGGAGGACATCGCGGCGGTCCGGGCGTGGGCGGTGGCCTCCGGCCTCGCGGACCCGGCGCGCCTCGTACTGTCGGGCGGGTCCTGGGGCGGGTACCTGACGCTGCTGGGCCTGGGCACGCAGCCCGACGCCTGGGCGGTGGGCCTGGCGGCCGTACCGGTCGCGGACTACGTGGCGGCGTACGACGACGAGATGGAGGCGCTGAAGGCCCTGGACCGCACGCTCTTCGGCGGTACGCCGGAGGAGGTCCCGGACCGTTTCGAGGTCTCCTCGCCGCTCACCTACGTCGACGCGGTGAAGGCACCCGTCCACATCGCGGCGGGCGTCAACGACCCGCGCTGCCCGATCCGGCAGATCGACAACTACGTGGACCGGCTGGTGGCGCGCGGCGCGGAGCACGAGGTGTACCGGTACGACGCCGGACACGGCTCGCTGGTCGTGGAGGAGCGGATCAAGCAGGTCCGGATGGAGCTGGAGTTCGCGCTGAAGCACCTGCCCCGCTAGTCCCGCTCCGGTGCGCCCCCCGTACGGTGGTGGGGTGCACCGGTTTCTCCTGACCCCGCGCTGGTGGGGGATCAACGTCTTCGTCGCGCTCGCCGTCCCCTTCTGCCTGTTCATGGGGTCCTGGCAGCTCGGCCGGTTCGAGGACCGTGTCGACAGCCACCGGGAGGCGACGGCCGGGCAGCCCGCCGACCAGGTGGCCGCACCCCTGGACTCGCTGCTTCCGGTGGACACGAAAACCTCCGGAAGGCTGGCTTCCACGGCCGGGGAGTACGCCGACCAGATGCTGGTGCCCGAGCGGCGGCTCGACGGCGCGTCCGGCTTCTACGTCCTGACCCTGCTGAAGACCGACTCCGGCAAGACCGTCCCGGTGGTCCGGGGCTGGCTGCCGGGGGCGGCGGACCCGGCGAAGGCCCCGGCCCCGCCCAGCGGCCGGGTCGAGGTCACCGGCGCCCTGCAGGCCCCGGAGAACTCCGGCACGAAGGGGGTCCACTCCCAGGGCGGCCTGCCGGCCGGGCAGCTCGGCGTGATCGGGGCGGCCTCGCTGGTCAACATCGTCCCGTACGACCTGTACGACGCCTGGCTGACCGTGCAGACCCCGGCGGACGGAATGGTTCCGGTGCCCGCGCAGGCGCCGGCCAACACCGGGCTCGACCTGAAGGCCTTCCAGAACCTCGGCTACACCGGCGAGTGGTTCGTCTTCGTCGCCTTCGTGCTCTTCATGTGGTTCCGGCTCTACCGCCGCGAGGTGGAGAGCCTGCGCGACGCCGAGGCGGGACTGCTCGAACCCGCCGCGTAGGGCTCGTCGGACCAGCCGCGCGGGGCTCGTCCGGCTACGCGTCTCGTCGGGCCACCCGTCTCGTCGGGCCACCCGTCTTGTCGGGCCACCCGTCTCGCCTGGCTACTCGCCGAGCGGGATCGCACCCGTCCGGTAGACCGTTCCGCCGCAGGCCTCGGGAAGCGTCGTCCGCGTGGTCGCGGATCCCGGCTGCGGGGTGTGGGACACCGAGACGCCCGCCGTCCCTGGGGGCGCACCCGTCTGCGGCTCGGTGGCCGCCCCGTTCGCCGGAGCGCCCGAGCCGCCCGCGGACTCCGTCTGCGGCGGCTTGCCTCCCGCGTCCGGGTTCGTCGCCGTGCAGGACTCCTTCGAGGGCACCCAGGCGAAGCGGACCTCGTACGCCGTGTTCGGCGGCAGCACCAGCACCGCCGCCTCCGCCGACGGATCGGGCAGCAGCCCGCTCGCCGGATCCCCCGCCGTGTGGCCGACCACCGCGACCGAGGGGCCCTGGCCGGCCGACGTACCGGGCGCCGGGGCCGCCGAGACGGTGTCCTGGCCGGTGACGGCGCAGCCCTGAGCCGAGACGTTGGTGACCCGGAAACTGCCGTACACCCGGCCGTCGGTCTCCGGGGCGCGGGCCGAGCCCACCACCCCGAGCTGGTCCGTCCCGCACCCGGGCACGCCCGGCGCGGCCACCGGCGGCATCGGGCCGGCGCCCGGCACCGAACCGGCCGTACCGGCCGACGCGCCCGCGGTGCCGGTGGGGCCCGCCGTCAGACCGCCCACCGGGGAACCGCCCAGCGTGGCGTCCGGCTGCCCGGTGGCGCCGCCCACGGCCGGGGAGCCGCCGGAGGAGCGGGTGGACCTCGGCAGGTTCCCGAACCCGTTCTGGTGCGGGTCGGAGGCGAGCGCGCCCGGCTTGTCGCCCGCGTGCTCGCCGTGCCCGGCCATCGCCGGGTGGTCCGTGGCCGCGCCCTCGCCGCCCGCCAGGTGCATGAGGGCCGGGAGGGCGGTCCCCGCGAGCAGCGCCACCGCGGCGGCGCCGACCAGGGCCTGGCGTTTGCGGGCGCGGCGCGCGGGAACGGCGTGGCGCAGCCGCTCCAGGGCGCCCTCGGAGGGCTGCAGGCCCTCGACGGCCCCGTGCAGCAGGCCCCGCAGTGCCTCTTCCTCGCTCGCCCCGCCCGGCGGAGTGTGGTCGTCCATCATGACTGCGCAGCCTCCATCGCCACCCGCAGCGCGGCAATGCCCCGCGATCCGTACGCCTTGACCGAGCCGAGCGATATCCCGAGCGTCCCGGCGACCTGGGCCTCCGTCATGTCCGCGAAGTAGCGCAGCACCAGCACCTCGCGCTGACGGCGCTGGAGTCCGCGCATCGCCTTGATCAGATCGTCCCGTTCGAGCTGGTCGTACGCGCCCTCTTCGGCGCTCGCCATGTCCGGCATCGGCTTCGACAGCAGCTTGAGGCCGAGGATGCGCCGGCGCAGGGCGGAGCGCGAGAGGTTCACGACGGTCTGGCGCAGGTACGCCAGTGTCTTCTCCCGGTCGCGGACCCGGTTCCGCGCCGAGTGCACGCGGATGAACGCCTCCTGGACCACGTCCTCACAGGAGGCGGTGTCGTCGAGGAGCAGGGCGGCCAGGCCGAGCAGGGAGCGGTAGTGCGCCTGGTAGGTCGCCGTCAGATGGTCGACGGTGGTCCCCGCCACCACTTCGACCGTCACCTCGGCCGTCACCTCGGCCGTCGTCTCGGACGTCGCCTCGGCCGTGACCTCGGCCGGCTCGTTCCGGCTGCTCCCCGCCGCCTCAGCGCTGTCGCGCGGCGGGGGCACGAGACCGCCCGGGATCGGTGTGGCGGTGAGTACGGGCGCCTCGGAAGGCCCCGCCGGCGGAACGGGCACGATCACGGGGAGACCGCCGCCGGACGCACGGAAACCCCGGCGCGACGGGATGATCCCGAGGTGCGCCGGGAGGAGGGCCGATTCGAGCAGTGCCTCTGCCACGCCTGTAGGACACGCGTCCCCCCGTCAGGGTTGTACGCGCGAGGCAGCCTCAACAGCCATATCCCCATTGCCCTCATGCGTACCCGCTCTTCCCGATTTGCCCCGTCTTATCGAGACGGCAGTCGGGCCATCACCTTGATCAAGGGATCAGCAACGATCCTACAAAGCGAATTACGCAAATTCACCTGCGATCAGTTCCGCGATCAGCGTGGCGTTCAGCGCGGCACCCCTGCGGAGATTGTCGGCACACACGAAGAACTCCAGGGCGCAGGGGTCGTCGAGCGAGGCCCGCAGCCGCCCCACCCAGGCAGGATCCGTTCCGGCGGCGTCCGCGGGGGTCGGGAACTCCCCCGCCGCGGGATCGTCCACGAGCACCACGCCGGGCGCGGCCTCCAGGATCTCCCGGGCGTGCGGGGCCCCCACCTCGTTCTCGAACCGGGCCCGCACGCTCAGCGAGTGCCCGGTCAGCACCGGCACCTGGACGCAGGTCACCGACACCGGGAGCCGCTCCAGCTGCAGGATCCGCCGCGTCTCGGCCCGTACCGCCAGCTCGTGCGAGGACCAGCCGTCCTCGCGCAGCTCTCCGGACCAGGGCACGACGTTGAGGGCGAGGGGACCGGCGAAGGGGCCGGTGTCCTCGCCCACCGCGCGGCGGACGTCCCCGGTCTGCTCCCCGAGGGCGGTCCCCGCGACCAGCGACAGCTGGCGGCGCAGCGCCTCGGAGCCGGGCCGTCCGGCCGCGCTCGCGGCCTGGTACGAGGAGACCACCAGCCCGGTGAGGGAGTACTCGGCGTGCAGCGCGCCCAGGGCCGCGATCATGGCGGCGGTCACGCAGTCCGGGCCGGCGACGATCCCGCGCGGCCGGATCCGTACGGCGTGCCCGTTGACCTCGGGCGCCACCAGCGGGACCTCGGGGTCCGCCCGGAACGCGGCGGACTGGTCGACGACGACCGCGCCGCGCGCGGTGACGACGGGCGCCCACCGGGCCGACACCTCGGCCGGGGTGAGGAAGAGCGCGACGTCGCCCGGACCGAGGCCGTCGAAGGCGTCCTCGGTGAGGGCGAGCACCTCGGTCTCCTCCGCGCGGACGGCCAGCCTGCGGCCGGCCGAGCGCGCGGAGGCGATCAGGCGGATGTCGCCCCAGACGTCCGCCCGCTGGGACAGGATCTGGAGCAGGATCGAACCGACTGCTCCGGTCGCCCCGACCACGGCGAGTGCCGGGGCGGAGGACCGGGTCGCGGTCATCGTCCGGTGCCTCCGTAGACGACGGCTTCGTCACTGTCCGAGTCGAGGCCGAAGGCCGTGTGCACGGCGCGGACGGCCTCGTTGACGTCGTCCTGGCGGGTGACGACCGAGATGCGGATCTCGGAGGTGGAGATCAGCTCGATGTTCACGCCCGCGTCGGACAGCGCCTGGAAGAACGAGGCGGTGACGCCCGGGTTCGTCTTCATGCCGGCGCCGACCAGGGAGATCTTGCCGATCTGGTCGTCGTAGCGCAGGGAGTCGAAGCCGATCTGGCCCTTCGCCTTCTCCAGCGCGTCGATGGCCTTGTGGCCCTCGGTCTTGGGGAGCGTGAAGGAGATGTCGGTGAGGCCCGTCGAGGCCGCCGAGACGTTCTGCACGATCATGTCGATGTTGATCTCGGCGTCCGCGATGGCGCGGAAGATCGCCGCGGCCTCACCCGGCTTGTCCGGGACGCCGACGACCGTGATCTTGGCTTCGGAGACGTCGTGAGCGACTCCGGAGATGATGGCGTGCTCCACCTGCTCGTCCCCTTGCGGATTCTCGTTGCTGACCCAGGTGCCCGGCAGTCCCGAGAAGGACGAGCGGACGTGGATCGGGATGTTGTATCGGCGTGCGTACTCGACACAGCGGTGCAGCAGCACCTTGGAACCGGAAGCGGCGAGCTCCAGCATGTCCTCGGAGGAGATCCAGTCGATCTTCTTCGCCTTCTTCACGACGCGGGGATCCGCGGTGAAGACGCCGTCGACGTCGGTGTAGATCTCGCAGACCTCGGCGTCCAGGGCCGCCGCGAGCGCGACCGCCGTGGTGTCCGAGCCGCCCCGGCCGAGGGTGGTGATGTCCTTGGAGTCCGCGGACACGCCCTGGAAGCCGGCGACGATGGCGATGTTGCCCTCGTCCAGCGCGGTGCGGATACGGCCCGGCGTGACATCGATGATGCGCGCTTTGTTGTGGACCGAGTCGGTGATCACGCCTGCCTGGCTACCGGTGAACGACTGGGCCTCGTGGCCCAGGTTTTTGATCGCCATGGCCAGCAGGGCCATGGAGATCCGCTCTCCGGCGGTCAGCAGCATGTCGAATTCGCGCCCGGCAGGCATCGGCGAAACCTGCTCGGCGAGATCGATCAGCTCGTCCGTCGTGTCGCCCATCGCGGAAACCACGACGACCACTTGGTGGCCGTTCTTCTTGGCATCCACGATCCGCTTGGCGACACGCTTGATGCCTTCGGCATCGGCTACGGAGGAGCCTCCGTACTTCTGCACGACAAGGCCCACGTGCGCTCCTCGCTCAGTCCGTCTCATTGCTGGTGCAGTCTAACGAGCGACCGGGATCCGACCGCTTCGTACCACATCATGAGACGAAAAGATCAAAGAACAGGTTCCCGCGCCGAGGGTCCACTTGCCGTGGCCTCACGTGCCGAGGCTCCGCCCGCCGTGGCCTCACCTGCGGCCGAGGCCGCCCAGCTCCTCGGCCATGACCTGCCCGGCCTGCTCCGCGAGGTCCTCCTCCGTCAGGTCCTCGTCCGTGTCCAGGCCGTCCAGCGCGGCGAGGGGCTGGTTCAGCCGCACGTGCGCGATCAGCGACTGGAGGGCACGCAGGGTGGCCGAGGCCGTCGGGCCCCAGTTGGTGAAGTACGAGAACTGCCACCACCACAGGGCCTCCGTGATGCGGCCCGACTGGTGGTGGATGAGCCCGTGCCGCAGGTCGGCGACCACGTCGGCCAGGTCGTCGGAGATCCGGTGCGCCACCGGGGTCTTGCGCGGCTCGTACGGGTCGAAGACCTCGGAGTAGACGTCGACCGGCTCCAGCATGATCGCGAACCGCTCGCGCAGGTCGTCCACGTCCGGCTCCGGACCGAGGTCGGGCTCGTAGCGCTCCTCCGGCATCACGTCCTGGTACGCGCCCAGCCGGCCGCCCGCGAGCAGCAGCTGCGAGACCTCCAGCAGGAGGAACGGCACCGCACTGTCCGGGTCCTCGCCCTTGGCCACCTCGGTGACCGCAACGATGAACGACTCGATCTGGTCCGCGATCGAGGCGGCGAAGTCGTCCGGATCCTGGCCGAGGGCGTGCAGCGTTGCGTCAGACATCGAGAAGTCGCCTTCCTTCAAAGGCCCGCCCGAGCGTGACCTCGTCCGCGTACTCCAGATCTCCCCCGACGGGGAGCCCGCTGGCCAGGCGGGTGACCTTCAGGCCCATGGGCTTGATCATGCGGGCGAGGTAGGTGGCGGTCGCCTCGCCCTCCAGGTTCGGGTCGGTGGCGAGGATCAGCTCGGTCACCTCTCCGTCCGCGAGGCGCGCCAGCAGCTCGCGGATGCGCAGGTCGTCGGGACCGACGCCCTCGATCGGGCTGATCGCGCCGCCCAGAACGTGGTACTTGCCCCGGAACTCACGCGTCCGCTCGATCGCGACGACGTCCTTCGGCTCCTCGACGACACAGATGACCGTGAGGTCGCGGCGCGGATCGCGGCAGATGTTGCACCGCTCCTCCTGCGCCACGTTCCCGCACACCGCGCAGAACCGGACCTTGTCCTTGACCTCCAGCAGCGCGTGCGCGAGGCGGCGGACGTCGGTGGGTTCGGCCTGCAGGATGTGGAAGGCGATCCGCTGCGCGCTCTTGGGCCCGACGCCGGGCAGCCTGCCCAGTTCGTCGATCAGGTCCTGAACCACGCCTTCGTACAACGGACTGCCTTCTCTCTCTGTGTGTGTCTGTGGGGTACTGCGGGACTAGAACGGAAGGCCGGGAATGCCGCTGCCGCCGCCCAGCCCCTGGGTCAGGGGGCCCAGCTTCTGCTGCTGGAGCGCCTGTGCATTCTCGTTGGCCGCCTGGACCGCCGCCACCACCAGGTCGGCGAGCGTCTCCGTGTCCTCGGGGTCCACGGCCTTCGGGTCGATCACCAGTGCGCGCAGCTCGCCGGAGCCCGTGACGGTCGCCTTCACCAGGCCGCCGCCGGCCTGGCCCTCGACCTCGGTCTGCGCGAGCTCCTCCTGGGCAGCCGCGAGATCCTGCTGCATCTTCTGGGCCTGCTGAAGCAGCTGCTGCATGTTGGGCTGGCCACCACCGGCAATCACAGGACACTCACTCCGTTCGTCGGGACCATCGGGCCTTCGGGACCTCGCAACGCTTGGTCAATCCGAGCCTACGTGCTCCCCGCGCGCAGCGCCCTACGCCGTGAGGACCAACTCTTTCGAGTGAGAGACGGGGCGTGCGCGTACCTGATGGAGACCTCCTTGCGGGCGGAAATCCCGGGATTCGGCGCCCATCGGCCGTCATTCGAAGGTAGGAAGAGCATGCGCATCATTGCGCACACGCGCACCACCACACGTCAGCGCAGGCAGAGGGAGTGCCGGGTGAGCCAGCCGGAGATGCAGCCCGAGGGGCCACCCCGGGATCCCCGGGAGGAAGGCGGCGGACCGATGGCGGCGGGCGATCTGACCGGCCGGCCGTTCCCCCTCGGGGACTGGGGCGAACCCGCGGAGCGGCTCGACGAGCTCTACCGGCGGGTCGAGGCCGATGCGCTGCGCACCGCCGAGTGGTACCTGTCCGACCGGGCGTGGAAGCGCCGGGGCGCGCGGGTGCTGCGCGTCTGCGCGGCCGTGGGCGCCGTCACGGGCGCCGCGATGCCGCTGCTGGAACTGACGGGCTCGGCGCCGGGCGCCTCGACGTACGGGTACCTGGCGCTGCTGCTGGGCGCGGCCGCGCTGGCCTGCGACCGGTTCTTCGGGCTGACGTCCGGCTGGATGCGGGACGTGGCCACGGCCCAGGCGGTGCAGCGGCGACTCCAGACCCTCCAGTTCGACTGGGCTTCGGAGAACGTGCGCGAGGTGCTCGGGCCCACCGAGGGCACGGCCAGCGAGGCCGCCGAGCGGTGCCTGACCGTGCTGCGGCGCTTCTCGGAGGACGTGACGGAGCTCGTGCGCTCGGAGACGGCGGAGTGGATGGTGGAGTTCAGCTCCGGCCCCGCCCCTCTGGTGATGCAGTCCCTGGGCTCCTCCGGGGCCCGCGCGGACACGAACATCCCCCCGGCCCGCTTCCCCCTCCCCCCGGGCACCCGCCCGAACATGCCCCGCCAACGCCCCCCGGAACAACCCCGCTGACCCGGCCCCGCCGTCACAAACCCAGCCCCGCCGGCACAAACCGAGCCCCGCCGGTGTTTGAGGCGCGGGGGTCCGGGGCGGAGCCCCGATCTTCAAGCCCCGCCGGCGTTTGAGCCGCGGGGCTCGGGGCGGAGCCCCGTGGAAACGGCGAAGGGGCGGGGCGGGGACCAGCTCCGCGCAGCGGCACCGGCACCGGCACCCGCGCACCGGCACCCGCACCGGCACCCCCACCCGCACCCACCCCACCGGCCTCAGCTGAAGATGATCATCGAGCCCTGACCCAGACTGCGGGTCGCCGCCGCGTGCAACCCGAGCCACACGTGCCGCTCACGCGCAAAGGGACTGTCGTCGTACGGAATCGGCCCCGCCGGCTCCTCCAGCAACGTCGGCCGCCCCGGCGGCGCCGGCGCGGCCGGCGGGTTCCCCGGGTCTATCCCGATCGCGGGAGCCACGAACGCCAGCTCCCGCAGCAACCCCTGCGCGGACCCCAGCGGACCGCCCCCGGCCAGCAGCTCCTCGTTCGCCAGCGGAGCCGCGAAGTCCACCGGCACGTACGCGCCCGCGTGGTCGTAGTGCCACACCAGGTGCGACTGCTGCGCCGTGGGCTCGAACATCTCCAGCAGCTGCTCGTAGTCCCCGCCCAGCTCGTCCACCGGAGTCACCGGCAGCCCGCAGAGCTGGAGCAGGTACGCCCGCCTCAGGAAATGCAGGGCGTCGTAGTCGAAGCCGGCGACCGGGGCGACGTCGCCGCTCAGGCCCGGCATGTAGGCGAACACGGGCACGGACGGGAGTCCGGCCGCGCCCAGCGCCTTGTCGTACGAGGCGATCTCTTCCGCGAAGGGGTTGTCGGGGCTGTGGCACAGCACGTCGACAAGGGGGACCAGCCACAGGTCACAGGCCACTCGGCCTCCGATCAGTCGTTGCCGCCGATCCGGTCAGCGTAGTGCGCCGAACACCCTCCGCGAAGGGGTGCGCAAAACCTGCGGCCTACGGTGCGGACGTCCGCGGGCACCGCAGGCCCTCCCCCCGCACCTCGGGGCGCGTCCGGACACCTCGGGACCCTCAGATGCGGGAGGCCCAGGCCAGCGCGTGCTCGTTGTAGCCCTGCACGATCCGCCGCACCGCGTCGGCGTCCGCCAGCGTCACCGCGTCGACCAGATCGCCGTGCCCGTCCCACAGCGCCTCCCGCAGCTGCGGCTCGCGCTGGAGGTGGGGGACGGCGAAGACCCAGCACTGCACCCGGATGCGGTGCAGGAACTCGGAGATGTACGTGTTGGCGACCAGCTCGCTCAGCTCCCGCCAGAAGCGCAGGTCGTAGCCGATCAGCACTTCGAGCGAACCGCTCTGCGCGGCCCTGCGCGCCTCTTCGCCGCGGCGCCGTACCGACACCAGCATCTCGCCGGATCCGGGCGCGGTGCCGCGCTCGGCGAGCCGGCGGAAGATCCCGTCCACGACCAGCGAGCGGGCCTCGATCATTCCCCTGAAGTCGTCCACGGAGAAGATCCGGACCCGGAAGCCCCGGTGCTGGACCAGTTCGAGCAGCCCCTGGGCCGAGAGGTCCACGAGCGCCTCGCGCACCGGGGTCGCGGAGACCTCGTACTGCTCGGCTATCTGCTTGACGGTGAACTCGGTCCCCGGAGGCAGGCGTCCCGCGAGCACCTCGTCACGCAGCGCGTCCGCGATCTGCTGGCGAAGTGTGTTGCGGGTGACAGCTCCGCTGCCTGGCATAGGGGTCCGTCTCCTGTCGTAGGACTCCGGACACCATAGGCCAGACAGCGCGGCCGAAACCGAACGGTTAACGGTCGGTATGCGGATCTACACCAACCCGTCATACGACCGCGAACCGGCCATCGTCCCGTTCGCCGGGCCCCGTGCGCCCCGCGGGCCTAGCCGGCCGTGGTGTGGCGGTCGGCGACCGTCAGGGCCTCGTCCAGCAGGGCCAGACCCTCCTTCGCCTCCGCTTCCGTGATGGTGCACGGGGGGACGACGTGGGTGCGGTTCATGTTGACGAACGGCCACAGGCCGGACGCCTTGCAGGCCGCCGCGAATTCGGCCATCGGCGCGTTGTCCGCGCCGGCCGCGTTGTACGGGACGAGCGGCTCGCGCGTCTCCTTGTCCCGTACGAGTTCCAGCGCCCAGAAGGTGCCGAGGCCCCGGACCTCGCCGACCGACGGGTGCCGCTCGGCGATCTCGGCGAGCGCCGGGCCGATCACGTTCGCGCCGAGGTGGGCGGCGTGCTCGACGATGCCCTCCTCCTCCATGGCGTTGATCGTCGCGACGGCCGCGGCGCAGGCCAGGGGGTGCCCGGAGTACGTCAGTCCGCCCGGGTAGGGGCGGGTGGCGAAGGTCTCGGCGATGGCGGCCGAGATCGCGACGCCGCCGAGCGGCACGTAGCCGCTGTTCACGCCCTTGGCGAAGGTGATGAGGTCGGGGGTGACGTCCCAGTGCTCTGCGGCGAACCACTTGCCGGTGCGGCCGAAGCCCGCCATCACCTCGTCGAGGATGAAGACGATGCCGTGGCGGTCGCAGAGCTCGCGCACGCCCGCGAGGTAGCCGGGCGGCGGGGTCATGATCCCGGCGGTGCCGGGCACGCTCTCCAGGATGATCGCCGCGATGGTCTGCGGCCCCTCGAAGGCGATGGTGTCGGCGAGGTGGGCGAGGGCGCGGGCGCACTCCTCGGCCTCGGTGGTGGCGTGGAAGGCGGAGCGGTAGAGGTACGGGCCCCAGAAGTGCACGACTCCGGCGGCGGCCGTGTCGGAGGGCCAGCGGCGCGGGTCTCCGGTCAGGTTGATCGCGGCCGCGGTGGCCCCGTGGTACGAGCGGTAGGTCGACAGCACCTTCTGCCGGCCCGTGTGCAGACGGGCCATGCGGACGGCGTTCTCGACGGCCTCGGCACCGCCGTTGGTGAAGAAGATCTTGTCCAGGTCACCGGGGGTCCGCTCGGCGATGAGGCGTGCGGCCTCGGAGCGGACGTCGACGGCGAAGCCGGGCGCGAGGGTGCAGAGCCGGGTGGCCTGCTCCTGGATCGCGGCGACGACCTTGGGGTGCTGGTGGCCGATGTTCGTGTTGACCAGCTGGGAGGAGAAGTCGAGGTAGCGCTTGCCGTCGTAGTCCCAGAAGTACGACCCCTCGGCCCCGGCGACGGCGAGCGGGTCGATCAGGGCCTGGGCGGACCAGGAGTGGAAGACGTGCTTCCGGTCTGCGTCCTTCACTGCGGCAAGGGTGTGCGAGGTGACATGAGGGGTCATGGCGTCACGCTAGAAGTGCGCAGGTGGGGAGGGATATCGGCGGACTGTATGGGGGTGGGGGGCCGGTCTCGGCAGTCTGTCGGCCCGTCCGCTCGCACAGACGCGCCGACCACCTCCATTGACAGCATCCTGCCAAAATGACAGTCTCTTGTCATAAGGGTTCACCGGACGAGCACGACGGCCCGACGGCCCGACGGCCCGACCAGAGCAGCCGGATTCGATTCGACGCTGGAGGCGACCACCATGAGCGAGACCCCGCGCAAGCCCGTCCACCTCGCGGTCTACGACACGTACGCGGACTGGGAGACCGGACACACCACCGCGCACCTCACCCAGCGCGGGCACGTCGTACGCACGGTCGGCCTCGCCGCCGACCAGCCGGTCACCACCATGGGCGGCGTCCGCGTCCTGCCCGACCAGGCCCTGGCCGACCTGCGGCCGGAGGACTCCTCGCTGCTGATCCTCACCGGCGCCGCGCTGTGGGACACGAGCGAGGAGCTGGCGCCGTTCGCGGCGAAGGCGAAGGAGTTCCTGGCCGCCGGGGTACCGGTGGCGGCGATCTGCGGGGCCACCGCCGGCCTCGCCCGCGCGGGCCTGCTGGACGGCCGGGCCCACACCAGCGGAGCCTCCTTCTACCTGGCCTCGCAGCCGGGCTACGGGGGCGCCGAAAGCTACGTCGAGGCCGACGCGGTCACCGACCGCGACCTGATCACGGCGGGGCCGACGGAACCGGTGGCCTTCGCCCGCGAGGTCTTCGCCCGCCTCGACGTCTACAAGCCGGACGTGCTGGACGCGTGGTACCGGCTCTTCCACGACTCGGACGCGAGCGCGTACCCGGTCCTGATGGCTGCGGCGGAGGCCGGCGATGCCTGAACCGCAGCCGGCCGGCTCCACCCGGGCCCGCCAGGACCTGCTGAGCCGCACCGCGCTCGGGGTGTTCCGGCTGAACGGCCAGTTCCTCTCCGTCTCGGAGGAACTGGCCCGGCCGGCCGGGCTCACGGCCGCCTGGTGGCAGGTACTGGGGGCGGTACTGCGGGAGCCGCTGCCCGTCGCGGGCATCGCCCGGACCATGGGGATCACCCGGCAGAGCGTGCAGCGCATCGCGGACCTGCTCGTCGCCAAGGGCCTGGCCGAATACGCCCCGAACCCCGCCCACCGCCGGGCGAAGCTGCTGCGCCCGACGCAGGAGGGGCACGCGGCGGTGGCCCGCATCGGCCCGGGCCACGCCTCCCTGGCCACCCGCCTCGCAGCAGAACTGGGTGACACCGCCTTCGCGGAAACGGTCCAGGTCCTGGAACGCCTGGCCAAAGCCTTGGACACCTTGGCCGCGCCCCCCGACAGCACTGACTGACGCGCAGAATCCGAGCCGAAGCCCCGACCCCTCCCCTCCCCGTTCCCTTCCCTGCCCGTTCCCTCGCCGCACCCTCCGGCGGCGCCTCGGCCAAATCCAGCCCCGCCGGCGCTTGAGGCGCGGAGCCCGGGGCGGGGCCCCGAGCCTTGAGCCCCGCCGGCCGAGGCGCGGGGCGGGCCCGGGCCCGATCCCAGGCGGCGCCCAGGCGGTGGCAACCACCCGGCACCCCGAACCGTCCTTCCCTGCGGAGCCGTTCGGCCAGTGCTCGGCACGGGAGGGACCCCCGGCATGGAACACCTGCATCCGCACGATCCCCACCACATCGGTCCGTACCGCCTGCTCTCCCGTCTGGGCGCCGGCGGCATGGGCCAGGTCTACCTCGCCCGCTCCGACCGCGGCCGCACCGTCGCCGTGAAGCTGGTCCACCACGACCTCGCCACCCGCGAGGAGTTCCGCATCCGCTTCCGCCACGAGGTCGCCGCCGCCAGGCGGGTCGGCGGCGAGTGGACCGCCCCGGTCCTCGACGCCGACACCGAGGCCGCCACCCCCTGGGTCGCCACCGGCTACGTCGCCGGGCCGAGCCTGCGCGAGGTCGTGGCCCACGACTTCGGTCCGCTGCCGCCCCCTTCCGTCCGGATCCTGGCCGCGGGCCTCGCGTACGCCCTCCAGGACATCCACCGCGCCGGCATCGTCCACCGCGACCTGAAGCCCTCGAACGTCCTGCTCACCCTCGACGGCCCGCGCGTCATCGACTTCGGCATCGCCCGCGCCCCGGCGGAGCCCGGTGACGCGGCCGGCAGCGGCCTGACCCGCGTCGGCGAACTCATCGGCTCCCCCGGTTTCATGGCGCCCGAGCAGATCCGCGGCGAGCCCGTGACCGCCGCCTGCGACCTCTTCTGCCTCGGCGTGGTCCTGGTGTACGCGGCCACCGGCCGGCTGCCCTTCGGCGACGCGGAGCAGCCCGGCGGCCTGGCGGGACTCCTGCTCCGCAGCACCGAGGCGCGTCCGGACCTGGCCGGCGTACCGGCCGAACTGCGCGACCTCGTACGGGACTGCCTGCACCGGGATCCGGCCGCGCGGCCGGGGCCCGCCGAGGTGCTGGCGCGGGTCGGCGCGGGCGACACCGTGGCCGACGGCAGGGCCCTGGAGCCCTGGCTTCCGGGCCCGTTGGTGGCCCGGCTCGGGCGGCACGCCGTACAGCTGCTGGACCGCGAGGACGCCGGTCCGGACCGGCCGACGCGCACCGCCCCGACGCAGCTGCCGATGGCGGCCCCGATGCCGCCCGCCTACTCCGCGTACGCGCCGGTGGCGGCGGCGCCCGCGCCCCGCCCCTGGACGGCGTCGACCGCGCTGCTCCTGGCGGTGGCCACCGTCGTCGCCGTCCTGTCCGCCGGCACGGTGTACGCGGTGATGAGCGGGGCGGAGGATCCCCGGCCTCCGGTAGGCGGCAACCGCACGCCGGCCACGCCGGTGCCCGGCACCCCGTCCGCCCCCACTCCCGCTCCGGCTTCCGTTTCCGCTTCGGGTTCCGGTTCGGGTTCCGCTTCGGGTTCCGGTTCTGCGGCGGGCGGACTGCCCGAGGCGTACCTCGGCACCTGGTACGCCACCCACGGCAGCCAGACCTGGCGGCTCGCCCTCACGCGCGGCGCGGTCGGCGACCCGGTGATGTCCCTCGCCGTCGAGGCCCCGGGCTTCGGCTGCGCCTGGACGGCGCCCCTGCGCAACGCCTCCGATCCCGTGGAACTCGACGCCTCCACCGTCACCTCCGGCGCCCCGCCGACGTGCACGGCGGGTGCTTGGAGCCGGCTCCGGCTGCTGCCCGACGGCACTCTGCAACGGGAGCTGGCGGGCAGCGACAACCCGCCGCTCCGCTACCGCCGGCAGTGACGGGTCGCCGTGAACGGCGAGGACGGCGAGGACGGCGAGGACGGCGAGGACGGCTACGCGGACGAGAGATCCGTGGAACTGATCCGGAGCGGGCCTCAGGCCTGGCCCAGCAGGTCCAGTTCCACCCCGATGGCGGCCCGCAGGGCGTCGTGGCGGGGACCGAGCGCGTGCTGCTCACCGCGCCGGCACTCCTCCTCGTACATCCACACGGGCAGCCGGACGCGGTCGGCGGGCTCCCAGTCGTAGCGGGGCCAGATGTGGGCGTGGAGATACGGGTCGGTGTTGCCGAGGATCTCGATGTTCACGCGGCGGAAAGCCGGGTCGAGCCGCGCGCAGGCCCGCTCTACGGCCTCGGCGAGCCGCTCCAGGTCCGCGAGGTACGCGGTCCTGCGCGGCCGGGGCAGGTCGGAGAGCCGGGTCACGGCCGGGTCGTCCGTCAGGAGCACCGAGTACCCGGGCAGGAACTGCCGGTCTCCGAGGACGGCGAAGCCGGAGTCGAGGCGGCGCAGGACGGTCGGGTTCTGCCCGCGGTGGGCGCTGCCGATCCGGTCGTCGCGCCAGTCCTCGTCGATCACGTACGGACCCTAACCGAGCCTCGTCGCGGGGCTGTTCGCCGCGCTCCGCACCTCTCGAGTAACCCATGTCATACCTGAGAGCTACGTGCGGACACGGCTCCGTGGCGTGACGCCGACCACGGGCTCGGATTTCTAACTTCGGTAACGGAGAAGAGCGCTGACGGCTCTTCCGGATACCGGGGGAACACGCCATGAAGACGGGGACGGCAGGGACGGCAGGGACGGCAGGGACGGCAGGGCCGACGGGCACGGCAGCGACGACGGGCACGGCGGGGGCGACGGACACGGCGGGCGCGGGCGGCTCGGCGGGGACGGCTCTCGCCACCGGCACGGCCGGGGCAGGGGGCGGTGGCGGCCGTATGCGCCGCACGCTCCTGGCAGCCCTGGTCGCGGCGGCCGTGGTGTTCCCCATATCCGCAGCCGCCTCCGCCGAGGCTCCCGCCCCCGCGCCCGTCACGTTCGCGGAGGACGCCGCGCCCCAGGTCCGGTACGCCGCCAACCGCGCCAATCTCGCCGAGGCGGCCCGCATGGCCCAGGAAGGTGACCGCGCCGGCCGGGCCGCCAGGCTTCGCACCATGGACGCGGCCGGAGCCGCACAGTTCCTCGCCTTCGACGGCCGCGGCAAGGGCCGGGCGGTCGAGGTGTTCGGCGAACTGGAGACCGCCGACCGCGTCACGGTCCTGGTGCCCGGCTCCGATACCACCCTCGACACCTACGAGCGGTTCCGCGCCGGGGCCGTCGCCCTCCAGCAGCGCCTCCAGGCCGAGCATCCGCATTCCGCCGTGGTCGCCTGGCTCGGGTACCACACGCCCGGCACGGTCAGCACGACCGTCCTGACCGCCGCCCGCGCCGACGCGGCCGCCACCGAACTGGCGCCTTTCCTGGACCGGTTGGGGCCCATGGCGGCGCCGGGCGCCCGGCTCTCCCTGCTCTGCCACTCCTACGGTTCCGTGGTCTGCGCCCGGACCACGACCGGGCCCGCGGTCAGGGACATGGTCCTCTTCGGCAGCCCCGGCACGGGTGCCTCGGCCGCCCGGGACCTGCCGACCGGCGCCCGGGTCTGGGCGGGGCGGGGCAGCGGCGACTGGGTGGCGAACGTCCCGCACGTCCGGCTCGGCCGCCTCGGCTTCGGCGCCGACCCCGTCGACCCGGCCTTCGGAGCGCGGGCCTTCACCGCCGGGTCCGCCGGCCACAGCGACTACCTCAAGCCCGGCACCGAGTCCCTGGAAAGCCTGGCCGCCATCGTCCTCGGCACCACCCCCGCCTCGGAGGCCCCCCATGCGTAAGCTCCGCGCCCGCTGGTCCGCGCTCGCGACGGGCATCGAGGCGGCCACCCCCGCCGGCCGGGACCGGACCGTGGACGCGCTGCGGGCCTTCGCGATCCTCGGCGTGGTCCTCGGGCACTGGCTGGTCACCGCGCTCACCGCCACCGACGGCCGGCTGAGCACCACCAGCCCGCTGGCGCACATGCCCTGGCTGGCGCCGGTGTCCTGGGTGTTCCAGACCCTCGCCGTCTTCTTCCTCGTCGGCGGGCACGTCGCCGCCCGCGGGTATGCCGCGGCGCGCGAGCGGCAGGTCTCGTACGGCACGTGGGTCCGGCAGCGGCTGGGCCGGCTGTTCCGTCCGGTGGCCGCGGTGCTCGTCCTGTGGTCCGTCGTGGCGGGCGGGATGCTGGTCGGCGGGGCTGAACTGGACACCGTCCGGGCGCTGGTCAAGCTGGTGCTGTCGCCGATGTGGTTCCTGCTGGTGTTCGCCGCGCTCACCGCCGCGACCCCGCTCGTGGCCCGGCTCAACCCGCTGGGGCCGCTGGCCGTGGTGGCCGGCGTCGACGTGTGGCGCTTCGGCCTCGGCGGGCCCGAGTGGATCGGCTGGGTCAATGTGGCCGCCGGCTGGCTCGTTCCCTTCACCCTGGGCGCCGCCTGGTCCCGTGGCGCCTTTGCCCGGCGCCGGCCCGCGCTGCTCCTGCTCGGCGCGGGGACCGTGGCCACGGTCGCGCTGGTCCTGTGGAGCGGGTACCCGGCGTCCATGGTGGGTGTCCCCGGGGCCACGGTCTCGAATCTGAACCCGCCGACACTCGCCGCGGCCGCGTTCGGACTGGCCCAGTGCGGGCTGGCCCTGCTGGTGCGCGAACCGCTGGCCCGGGCCATGCGGCGGCCTTCGGCCTGGGCGAAGGTGGCCCTGGTGAACCTGTCCGCGATGACGGTCTTCCTGTGGCACCAGACCGCCATGATGGCCGTCACGGCGCTCGGGCTGCTGCTCTCGGCCGATCTGCCCGGGCTGCACACCGTGCCCGACTCCGTGGGCTGGATAGCGGCGCGGTTGCTGTGGCTGCCGGTGTTCGCCGCCGCGCTGACGGTGTGCTGGGCCGCGTTCCGCACGTACGAGCGGGGCTCCCGACGTCCGAAGCCGCAGGGCACCGCCCGCATCGTCGTCGGCTCCCACCCGACGACCGCCCCCGTCAAGGAGATCACCCATGCCTAGGCTGGAGCCCGTGAGCGATCCGAACGAGACCCCGGTACCCGGCACCCGAAAAGGCCTCAACGGCCGTCCCGCGCAGCGCGGCCTGGCCCAGGAGCTGTTCACCCTCAGGCGGGATCCCCTCCCGAAGATGTCCCGGCCGCGCTGGCTGGCCTGGCTGCCGCATGTGGTCCTCGGCTACGCGGCCATTCCCTGCGGCGTCCTGACCGGGATGCAGCTGAACGACCACTACAAGGTCTTCGGCGCCGCCGTGCTGGGACTGTCGCTGCTGACGTCCGCGTCCGTCCTGCTCAGCATGTTCCGGCCGATCGCCGCCTGGTGGCTCGGTCTCGCCACCACGGGCCTCATCGCCTGGGCCATCCACGACCACGTCGGTCAGGGACAGTCATGGCACTGGACGCCCGCCGGGCCGTTCACGTTCGCGCCCCTCATCCTGATGGTCGCCCTGCGGGTGCCGCCCCGGGTGACCGTCTGGGTCATCGGCATCACGCTCACCCTCTCCGGACTGACCGATGTCCTCCTCAGGCCGCCCCAGAGCCAGACGATCATCGGGGGCGTCGTCATCCTCTTCGGCTTCGTCGGCGTCCTCGGCTACGCGCTCCGCGCGACGCGACTGGCCCGCGGCAAGCTCGTCGAGCAGGAGACCCTCACCGAGGAGGAGCGGGCCCGGCGCACCCTGCTGGAGGAGCGCAGCCGGATCGCCCGCGAGCTGCACGACGTCGTCGCGCACCACATGTCGGTGATCTCCATCCAGGCGCAGGTGGCCCCGCACCTGGTGGAGAACCCGTCCGAGGAACTCAAGGAAAACCTGGCCGGCATCCGGGCCAACGCGCTGGAGGCCCTGACGGAGCTGCGGCGGGTCCTGGGGGTCCTGCGCTCCGAACAGCCCGACGATCCCGCGACGCTGCAACATCCGCAGCCCACCCTGGCCGAGCTGGACGGCCTCGTGGACAACGTGCGGGGGGCCGGGCTGGAGGTCACCACCGAGACGGCGGGCATCCGGCGGCCGTTGACCCCGGGCGTGGAGCTCACCGCGTACCGGATCGTGCAGGAGGCGCTGAGCAACTGTCTGCGCCACGCGCCCGGTTCGCGGGTCGAGGTCGGCATAGCGTACGGGCCGCGCGAGCTGCACCTGTGCATCGCCAACACCGCGCCGACCCGGCCTGCCCTGCCGTCCCAGGGTGCGGGACACGGGCTGCTCGGGATGCGGGAGCGGGCAGGCATGCTGGGAGGTGAACTGGCCGCCGGCCCGCGCCCCGACGGCGGGTACGAGGTCAGCGCCGTACTGCCGATGGACCCCCAGCACCCGCCCGCCGGCACCACCGCCCCCGAGACGAAGCAGGCTTCATGAGCACCCCGATCAAGGTGATGATCGCCGACGACCAGATGATGGTGCGGCAGGGCTTCACCGTGCTCCTCAACGCGCAGCCCGACATCGAGGTCGTGGGACAGGCGGTGGACGGGGCCGACGCCGTGGCGAAGGTCGCCGAGCTGGATCCGGACGTGGTGCTGATGGACATCCGCATGCCGGGGATGGGCGGCATCGAGGCCACGTCCGTCATCACGGGCGTCCCCGACGCCACCGTGAAGGTGCTGGTGCTGACCACCTTCGATCTCGACGAGTACGTGTACGAGGCGCTGCGGGCCGGGGCCTCCGGGTTCCTGCTCAAGGACGCCTCGGCCGACCAGCTCGCCGAGGCGGTACGGGTGGTGGCGGCCGGTGAGGCGCTGCTCTCGCCGAACATCACCAAGCGGCTGATCACGGAGTTCTCCCGGCTGGGGGCGCCGCGGGCGCCGTCGCGGGCCCGGATCGACGAACTGACCGAGCGGGAGACCGAGGTCCTGTCGCTCGTGGCCCAGGGTCTGTCGAACGCGGAGATCGCGGCCCATCTGACGGTGGCGGAGCAGACGGTGAAGACGCATGTCGGACGGATCCTGGTGAAGCTGGGCCTGCGCGACCGCACGCAGGCGGCGGTCTTCGCGTACGAGACGGGGCTGGTCCGGCCGGCCGGGTACTGAGGCGGGCCGGGTGGTCTTCGCGGCCCTCGTAGTACTTGAGGGGGATGCCCGGATATCCCCTTCAGCGGCGACGCGGACGACGGGGACGCCACCCTACGGTGGGGGGTATGACCGAGACGACCACCGGGGGGACAGCCCGGCCGCCTGAGTTCCGACTCGCTTCGGGGCTCTTCAAGAGCCTCCGCGACGACCTGATCACCGATGCGTTCGCCTACCGGCCGCTGCCGCCGATCCGTACGGACGGGCGGCTCGCCAGGTGGGTTCCTCGGGCGCTGCGCCCGAGGACGGCGTTCCTGCCGCATGCCGTGGTGGTCCTGCTGTCCGTGATCACGGTGTTCGTCACCATCATCAACAACAGGATGGTTCCTTCCGGGCTGTCGCTGCTGCTGGGGCTGCTGGCCGCGACGCCGGTGCTGATGACGCTGGTGCGGCCGATCGGCGCCGTGTGGGTGCTGCTCGGAGTGACCCTGCCACTGGCCATGGTGGAGAGCACGGGCATGACCTGGCCATGGTCGCCGGGCACCTTCTTCGCCCACCTCGTCGTGATCACCATCGTGGCGTTGCGGAGCCGGCCGCGGGTGGCCGGCTGGCTGTGGCTGATCACCGTGGCGACCGGGTCCTTCCTGCCCTCGCTGATAGGCCAGCCCCTCGAACCCGGGCCGATGGCCTTCCTGTCCGCCGTCTCCCTCCTGGCGGTGACCGTCCGCAACACCCGCAAGGAGGCACGGCAGGAGGTCACGGCGCAGCAGGAGGTCACGGCCTTCGAGCGGGACAAGCGGACCCTGCTGGAGGAGCGGACGACGATCGCGCGGGAGCTGCACGACGTGGTGGCCCACCACATGTCGGTGGTGGCGATCCAGGCGGAGGCCGCGCCGTACCGGGTGAAGAACCCGCCGCCGGAGCTGGAGGCGGCGTTCGTCACCATCCGGGAGAACGCCGTGGCCGCCCTGACGGAGCTGCGGCGGGTGCTGGGCGTGGTGCGCTCCGCGGACTACGAGGCTCCGGACGCCCCGCAGCCGACGCTGGCTTCGCTGGACGGGCTGCTGGGCAATGTGCGGGAGGCCGGGCTGAGCGTGGAGAAGACGATCACGGGCGCGGTGCGGGAGCTGCCGCAGGGCGTGGAGCTGTCGGCGTACCGGATCATCCAGGAGGCCCTGAGCAACACGCTGCGGCACGCGCCGGGAGCGGCGGCCGGGGTGGAGGTCTCGTACGTGCTGGGCGGCCTGGGGATACGGATCGTCAATGAGGCGGCGACCGGGGATGTGCGGCCTTCGCCGGGGGCCGGGCACGGGATCACCGGAATGCGGGAGCGGGTGGCCATGCTGGAGGGGGAGATGACGGCCGGACCGACGGCCGCGGGCGGGTACGAGGTGGCGGTGTTCATACCGGTGCGCCATCGCCAGGAGCCTGAGCCGGTGGCGGCGGAGGGGGCGGCATGACGATCAGAGTGCTGATCGTCGACGACCAGATGATGGTGCGGGAGGGGTTCTCCGTCCTGCTGAATGCCATGGACGGCATCGAGGTCGTGGGCGAGGCGGTCGACGGGCGGGAGGCCATCGCACAGGTGGCGGCGTTGCGGCCGGACGTGGTGCTGATGGACATCCGGATGCCGCAGATGAACGGCCTGGAGGCGACGCGGGAGATCGTCGCCGCGGACACGGACGCGAAGGTGCTGGTCCTGACGACCTTCGACCTCGACGAGTACGTGTACCAGGCGCTGCGGGCCGGGGCCTCCGGGTTCCTTCTGAAGGACGCGTCGGCCCGTCAGCTGGCGGACGGGGTACGGGTGGTGGCGGCTGGTGAGGCCCTGCTGGCGCCTTCGGTGACCAAGCGGCTGATCGCGGAGTTCTCGAAGATCTCCGAGACGCGCAAGCTGGCGGATCCGGCGGGAGTGGGTGAGCTGACGGAGCGGGAGACGGAGGTGCTGGTGCTGATCGCGCAGGGGCTGTCCAATGCGGAGATAGCGTCCCGGCTGATCGTCGCGGAGTCCACGATCAAGACCCATGTGAGCCGGATCCTGGTGAAGCTGGGCCTGCGCGACCGCACCCAGGCGGCGGTGTTCGCCTACGAGACCCGGCTGGTGACACCGGCGTAGGGGACGAAGCCCTACTAGGGTGCGGGGATGGGCTTTGATCCGTGGGATGCCGCGTTCGTCGCCGATCCGTATCCGGCGTACCGGGAGTTGCGGGAGCAGGGGCGGGCCGTGTGGTGGGAGGCCACCGGGCAGTGGCTGGTGCCGCATTACGCCGATGTGAGTGCGCTGCTGCGGGACCGGCGGCTGGGGCGGACCTATCTGCACCGGTTCTCGCACGAGGAGTTCGGGCGGGAGGCGCCGCCGCCGGAGCACGAGCCCTTCCACGTGCTCAACGGCAACGGACTGCTGGACCTGGAGGATCCCGCGCACGCGCGGGTGCGCCGGCTGGTGGCGAAGGCCTTCACCCCCCGGACGGTGGAGCGGCTCGTGCCCGCCGTGCAGCGGATGGCCCGGGAGCTCGTGGGGCAGCTGCTCGCGGAGGGGGGCGGGGATCTGCTCGCTACCGTCGCCGAGCCGCTGCCGGTGGCCGTGATCGCGGAGCTGCTGGGCGTGCCGGAGGCGGACCGGGGGCTCCTGCGGCCGTGGTCGGCGGACATCTGCGGGATGTTCGAGCTCCGGCCGGACGAGGAGACGGCGCGGCGAGCGGTGCGGGCGAGCGTCGAGTTCAGCGCGTACCTGCGGGAGCTGATCACCGAGCGCCACACGAGCCCCGGCGAGGATCTGATCTCCGGCCTGATCTCAGCCCACGACGAGGAGGGCCGGCTCAGCGAGCAGGAGATGATCTCCACCTGTGTGCTCCTGCTGAATGCCGGACACGAGGCCACCGTCAACACCACGGTGAACGGGTGGTGGGCGCTGTTCCGCAATCCCGCGCAGCTCGCCGGGCTCCGCGAGAGCCGCGATCCCGAAAAGTTGTCCACAGCTGTGGATGAACTCATGCGGTACGACACACCTCTGCAGATGTTCGAGCGCTGGGTGCTCGACGACATCCGGATCGGGGACACCGACATCCCGAGAGGCGCCGAGGTCGCGCTGCTCTTCGGGTCCGCGAACCGGGATCCCGCGCGCTTCGAGGAGCCCGACGCGCTGGACCTCGTACGGGCCGACAATCCGCACCTGAGCTTCGGGGCGGGCATCCACTACTGCCTGGGGGCTCCGCTGGCGCGGCGGGAGCTGGAGGCCTCGTTCGGGGCGCTGCTGGCGGACGGGGTCCCGCCACTGCGGCTCGTCGAGGAGCCGCGGTGGCAGGACGGGTACGTCATCCGGGGGTTGGAGCAGCTGCTCGTGGAGTTCTAGCCCGGAGCCCGGAGCCCGGAGCCCGGAGCCCGCCGCTCATGCCGTCATGTCGCGGCGGCGCAGGGCCACGAGGCCGGCCGCGGTCAGGGCCGCCGCCAGGGCGGACGTGGACGTGGACGTGGGCGCTGACGCGCAGGACCAGCTGGACGACAGGAACGGCGAAGCGGTCTCGCGCTTCGTCGAGCGGTTCGCCGCGCAGCTGACCGACGCGGGCATGCAGCGGATGGCCGCGCGGGTCTTCGCGCAGCTGCTGGCGAGCGATGGGGGCGCGTGACCTCGGCCGAGCTGGGCGAGGCGCTGCGGATCAGCCCGGCGGCGGTGTCGGGGGCCGTGTCCTACCTGACCCAGGTCAACATGGTCAGCCGCGAGGGCGTCGCCACCCTCGGCACGGACTCGCCGGCCGGCGCGCGGATCGCGGAGGCGGCGGCCTTCTTCGCGTTCCTGCAGGGCGAGATGCCGGCCATGACGGACCGCTGGCGGGACCACAGGAAGAAGATCGGCCTCGGCTAAGGCCGCCTGAGGCGGCGCACGGGACGGGCGTGGCCCAGGCCGCCGGAGTGCGGGGCCCACAGGACTGCGCCCGCGGCCGGATCCCCCGCCAGCTGCACCAGCAGCCCCGGCGCGGCCGGTGTGGCCGGCGCGGCCGGCGCGGGACGGGGCCACGGGCGCGGCGGCAGCACCCGCCGGCCCAGCACGCCCAGGGTGAGCACGTACCGCCCGTCCGCCAGGACCAGCACCGGCGGGCGCCACCACGCGCGGACGACCACGGCCTCGTACGGGGTCCAGCGCACCGCCGGGTCCCGCAGCGCGCGCCGGGCCCGCCGGGCGGCGTGGAGCTCCCGCACCCCCAACAGCACAGGGCTCAGCAGCACCACCAGTACCAGCGGCCGGGTGAGCACGGCCGCGACCACCGCCGGCCACCAGAACACCGGCAGCAGGCAGAGCAGCAGCCCGTCCCGCCGCCAGTCACCCAGCGCATCGGCCAGCGCATCCGCCGGCACATCCGCCGGCACATCGGCCGGCACGCCAGCCGACACATCGGCCGGCACGCCAGCCGACACATCGGCCGGCACGTCAGCCGACGCGCCGGCCGGCACCTCGTCCGTCGCCCCCGTCAGCGGGGCAGGGTGAGCGTCCATGCCCCGGGTTTCAGGGTCCACGTACGGCGGCGGACCGGCCCGGTCATCGCCGCGTCGGCGCGGTAGCGGAAGTCCGCGCCCGACACCGTCACCGTCTTGGCCCGGGCCGTCACCGTGGAGCCGGAACCAGAGCCGGACCCGGACACGGACCCGGACCCGGAGCCGGCCGGGCCGCCGCCGCCCGTGCGGACCACGACCTCCGCCGGACCCCCGTCGTCGCACGTGCGCACCGACACGTCCTCCACGGGCTGGTCCACATCCGCCAGGAGCACCCCGTCGGCCTCGACCCGCAGCCGGTGGTACCCCTCGCTCCCGCCCGCGCCGCCGCTCCCGCCGCCGCCCGCCGCCACCGGGCGGACCAGCGTCCGGACCAGCGAGCGGTACGCGCTCCACACCGACGGCCCGGCCGGCCGCGGGATCCCCCGCACCGGCGGGATCCTCAGCGCACCCAGCACCACCCCGTCGCTGTCGTCGACCAGCAGGTCACACGTCCGCACCGCCCCGTCGAGCACCGCCCGGGCCGCGGAAACGGCCGAAAGCGGAACGCCGAGGGAACCCGCCAGGCCGAGGGACCCCACGGGTCCCACCGGGACCAGCGCGAGGGCGCCCTCGCCCAGCGCCCGCTCCCGGTACAGCAGCCCCACGGCCCGGACCAGGGCCCTGTCGTCGCCCACGATCACCGGCTGCCGATGACCCCGGCGGGCGAGAGCCCGCGCAAATTCCTCCGGCGAGTCCGGGAGGCAGATTTTCGCTGCCGCGCCCGCTGACAACACATCCTTCGCGATCCGCACGGACTCGCCGTCAAGACGGCGGGCGACCGGGTCGACGAGCACGAGCAGGCCGCCTACCGGCGCGCCCGCATGGCTCATGGTGGGCTCTGGAGCCGACACCTCGGTCCTTCCTCGGGTAGCATCTTTGTGCAAGAGGCCCTTGCGCTATTGCGCCAGGGCCTTCGTCTATTCCGGGGTACCGGTCCGACGGCTCAGCCTGCGTACATCGTCGTACGCCCCCCTGACCTTGGACATGCCCCATCCGGAAGAGGTGTACGCCTGTGCCCGCTCTTGTGCTGCTCGGAGCTCAGTGGGGTGACGAGGGCAAGGGAAAGGCCACCGACCTGCTCGGTGGATCCGTTGACTATGTAGTGCGCTACCAGGGTGGCAACAACGCCGGCCACACGGTCGTCGTAGGCGACCAGAAGTACGCGCTGCACCTTCTCCCGTCCGGCATCCTCTCCCCCGGATGCACCCCGGTCATCGGTAACGGCGTCGTCGTCGACCCGGCCGTCCTGCTCTCCGAGCTGCGCGGCCTGAACGATCGCGGCATCGACACCTCCAAGCTGCTCATCAGCGGCAACGCGCACCTGATCACGCCGTACAACGTCACCCTCGACAAGGTCGGCGAGCGCTTCCTCGGCAAGCGCAAGATCGGTACGACCGGCCGCGGCATCGGACCGACCTACGCGGACAAGATCAACCGCATCGGCATCCGCGTCCAGGACCTCTACGACGAGTCGATCCTCATCCAGAAGGTCGAGGCGGCGCTGGAGGGCAAGAACCAGCTGCTGGCGAAGCTCTACAACCGCCGCGCGATCGACGCCGCGCAGATCGTCGAGGAGATGCTCCAGTACGCGGAGCAGATCAAGCCGTACGTCGCCGACACCACCCTGATCCTCAACAACGCGCTCGACGAGGACAAGGTCGTGCTGTTCGAGGGCGGCCAGGGCACCCTGCTCGACGTCGACCACGGCACCTACCCCTTCGTCACCTCGTCGAACCCGACCGCGGGCGGCGCCTGCACCGGTACCGGCGTGGGCCCGACGAAGATCAGCCGTGTCATCGGCATCCTCAAGGCCTACACGACCCGCGTCGGCGCAGGCCCGTTCCCGACCGAGCTGTTCGACCAGGACGGCGAGGACCTGCGCCGCATCGGTGGCGAGCGCGGTGTGACCACCGGCCGTGACCGTCGCTGCGGCTGGTTCGACGCGCCGATCGCACGGTACGCCACCCGGGTGAACGGTCTGACGGACTTCTTCCTCACCAAGCTGGACGTACTGACCGGCTGGGAACAGATCCCGGTGTGCGTCGCGTACGAGATCGACGGCAAGCGCGTCGAGGAGCTCCCCTACTCGCAGACCGACTTCCACCACGCGAAGCCGATCTACGAATACCTCCCCGGCTGGTCCGAGGACATCACCAAGGCCAAGACCTTCGAGGACCTGCCGGCGAACGCCCAGGCCTACGTCAAGGCCCTGGAGGAGATGTCGGGCGCCCCGATCTCCGCGATCGGCGTCGGCCCCGGCCGCACCGAGACGATCGAGATCAACTCCTTCCTGTAGGCAGGAGAGGCACCACCGGAGGGGGGGGGGGGGGGGGGGGGGGGGGGGGGGGGGGGGGGGGGGGGGGGGGGGGGGGGGGGGGGGGGGGGGGGGGGGGGGGGGGGGGGGGGG
>NZ_JBVHWW010000016.1:0-9513 GCF_055563995.1 Streptomyces sp. NPDC029164
GAAAGACTCAACCCCCCAGAACCCGCCCGGGGAGATGGAGTGGACCGGTGCCCTCCTCGCGCCGCCGGTCGCTCGGCTGTCGTGGTGGCGGCCGGGGGCCTGTTTTCTCCCCCCCCCCCCCCCCGCGGCTGGGCGGCCCGGGTGGCCCGGGCCGCCTCGGGACGGGGCGTAGAGCGTCCGTTCGGGTGGCGTCTTCCCTTCAGTGACCGCAAGTGCCGCGGGAAGCGCGTCGGCCCGTGCTCTGCTGTGGCCACGACCCGAAGGCGGTCGTACGCGGGCCCGCCCGCTGTTCGCGGCAGGTCCGCCCCAACAGCGAAGGAGGACTGATGTCGTGCCACCGGAAGGACCGGCGCAGCCGGCGCATGATCGGCCAACTGCTCGCTTCAGCGGTCTTGTTGACCGTGGCCTTGTTGGACGTGTCCGGGGCTCACGCCGCTGCCGTCCACTCCAAACCGAAACCCGACTGGGACGCCATCGCCCGATGTGAGTCCGGCGGGAACTGGCGGGCGAACACGGGCAACGGCCATTACGGCGGACTGCAGTTCACCCAGTCGAGCTGGAAGGCGGCAGGAGGCCGCACGTACGCACCGCGCGCCGACCTCGCCACGAAGGCCGAGCAGATCGCGACGGCGCGGAGACTCGCCAGGATCCAGGGCATGGGAGCCTGGACCTGCGCACGCCGCCACTGACGGCCCGCGCGACGGGGCGGTTCAGGCAGACGGGATCCGGGGTGCGCTGGCCACCCCGGACTCCCGCCCGCCGAGTTCGGCGTCAAGGGTCTCCTGGGCGATGCGCATCGACTCGGCGAACTTCGGCTCGGACATCCGTTGCCAGGCCCGGTCCGGCGCGACGTCCTCGACCCGGCTCGTCACCCACCAGATGTTGCCGAACGGGTCCCGCACCCGCCCGCCGCGGTCGCCCCACGCACTGTCGACGGCCTGGGTGACCACCGTCGCCCCGTGTGCCGCCGCGGCGGCGACGGCGGTGTCGGCATCGGGCACACAGACGCGCAGCAGCGAGGGCATCACCGGCCAGTCGGGCCTGCGGTCGAAGGCCAGTACGACGGTGTCGCCGACGACTCCGGCCGCACGGGCCGGTCAGGCGGGCGTGTCCTGGGGCGCCACCACGGTGAAGAGCGCCCCCTCGGCATCGGCGAGGACGATCCAACGGCTCATGCTGGACGTCTGTACGGGCGAGGCGGTCCGGCCGCCCTGGCCCGTGGCGGCGTCGACCGCTGCCTCGAGGTCCGGCACGCGGAAGTGGACGTGCCACCGGGGGCGCACCTCGGGGTCGGGCGCCGCTTCGAGCGCGCCGCCGCTGATGCGGGCGACGGTGTCGTGGCCGTGACGCAGGACGACGTGGGCGTGCTCGTAGGAGACCGTGCAGCAGGACGGCCGCTCGCTGCCCCAGTCGAGGACCTCCCCGTAGAAGATGGCCGCCGCGAACGCGTCGCGGGTCCGCAGTTCCAGCCAGGCCGGGGCGCTTCCCCGGCCGACGGACCAGTCGGGGACGACCTCGCCCTGCCAGAAGCCGAAGACGGCCCCGGCGGGGTCCGCCGCGAGGGCGGCTCGCCCGGTGCCGAAGGCCAGGGGGCCGACCGCCATGGTGGCGCCGCGTTCACGGATCCGCGCGGCGGTCACGTCGGCGTCGTCAACGGCGAAGTACGGCGTCCACACCACCGGCGCGTCGGCACTCCCGCCGAGCGCGCCGACACCCGCTACGGGAGCCCCGTCACGGAAAGCGACCATCATGCCGTGCCCGAGGTGCGTGGGACGGAACTCCCAGCCGAGCACGGCACCGTAGAACCGCTGGGCGGAACCGAGATCCCGGGCCAGCAGGCTGACCCAGCACGGGGCACCGAAGATCTCGTGGCTCGACGTCGACACAGCTGTCAGCCTCATCTGCCGCTCAGGTGGGACGGGACCCTTCCACGGTAGACCCGGCCACGGCGCCGGGCCGTGAGCCGCGGTCCGAACCGGGCCGGTGGGCGCGCCGAACGGTCACCGACCGGGGCGGCCCGTTTCCGTGTGATCCTCCGAAGATCGACGCGAATCCGGATGGGGACCGTTTGACGGGGCAGCCGCACAGTCCCATCCATGACGCGGGTCCGCCACTGCCGGGCCCGCGATCGACCCCCGGAGGCACGCGGTGTCCAGTACGACCCTGACCCCGGGCCCCCTGCCGGCCGGCCTGCTCGCGCTGCCGGGGGTCTACCGGCCGCAGGCGGACACCCGCCTCCTCGCGGAGGCGCTCGCCCACGAGGAGCTCGGTCCGCGGACCGAGGCCCTGGAGATCGGCACCGGCACCGGGGCGCTGGCCCTGCACGCCGCGGGCAGGGGAGCCCGGGTCACGGCGGTCGACGTCTCCTGGCCCGCCGTGCTCACGGCGCGGCTGAACGCGTTGCGCCGGCGGCTGCCCGTGCGCGTCCTGCACGGGGACTTCGCCGCACGGACCGTCGGCCGCCGCTTCGACCTGGTCGTCGCCAATCCGCCGTACGTCCCCGCGCCGGGGGCCCGGCTCCCGTCGCGCGGGCCGGAGCGGGCCTGGGACGCCGGCCCGGACGGGCGCGGGGTCATCGACCGGATCTGCGCGAACGCCCCCGACCTGCTGCGACCCGGCGGTGTGCTGCTCCTGGTGCACTCGGGCCTGTGCGGAGCCGAGACGACCCTGGACCGGCTGGCCGGGGCGGGGCTGACGGCGGGGGTCATGACGAGGGCCTCCGTACCGTGGGGGCCGGTGCTGCGCTCACGACGGGCCTGGCTGCAAGGTCAGGGACTGGCCGACGAGGCCGAGGAGTGGGAAGAGCTGGTGGTCATCCGTGCCCGGAACCTCTGAGACCGTCCCGGGCCGGGAGCCCCGCCGGGTGTCCGTGGCCCCTCGCCGGGTGGCTGTGGATCCCGAGGGCCCGGTCCTCGTCGAGGGGCCGGTCGAGATCGTCCTGGACGACGGGACGGTCGCCCGCTCCGACCGCTTCATGGTCGCGGTCTGCACCTGCCGCCGCAGCCGTACGTACCCCTGGTGCGACACCAGCCACCGCCGTCGCGAGCGGGCCGACCCGCCGCCGCCCGAGAACAGGACCCCGTGATGACCCTGACGACCCCTGCCGGCCCCGGTACGACGGCCACCGCCGCCGGCCCCCGCCTGGCCGAGGGGCGGGGCCCGCTGTCCGCGGCCGTGGCCGAGGCCCTGCGGTCCGGCGGCCCGCCCGCGTACGCCACGGGATCCGTACTCAAGGCCGACCCGTGGGGTGAGGACCTCCAGCTCGCGCTCTACCTCCTCTACGAATTGCACTACCGCGGCTTCGACGGCGTGGACGACGAACGCGAATGGGATCCGGACCTGCTGCGCCTGCGCGGAGCCCTCGAAACCCGCTTCCTCCACGCCCTGCGCACCGAGCTCTCCGACGCTCCCCGATCGGTCGAAGAGGCCTTCGCCCCGCTGCTCGTCGAGCCCGTCGACCTCTCCGGCAGCCTCAGCCATCAGCTCGAAACGGAGGGGGAACTCTGGCAGTTGCGCGAGTACGCGGCCCTGCGCTCGCTCTACCACCTCAAGGAGGCCGACCCGCACGCCTGGGTGATCCCCCGGCTCACCGGACGGGCCAAGGCCGCCATGGTCGCCATCGAGTACGACGAGTTCGGCGCCGGCCGCGCCGAGCGCATCCACGCGGAGCTCTTCGCGGACCTGATGACCGACCTCGGGCTGGATCCCGCGTACGGCCGCTACCTGGACCGCGCACCGGCGGCCCTGCTCGCGACCGTGAACCTGATGTCCCTCTTCGGCCTCCACCGGGCGTCGCGCGGTGCGCTCGTCGGCCACTTCGCGTGCGTCGAGGTCACGTCCTCGCCCGGGTCGAGGCGCCTGGCCAAGGCCATGCGGCGCTGCGGAGGGGGACCCGCCGCCGAACACTTCTACGCCGAACACGTGGAGGCCGACGCCGTCCACGAACAGGTCGTGCGCCACGAGGTCGTGGCGGGCCTCCTGGCCGACGAGCCGGGCCTCGAGGCGGACGTCGCGTTCGGGTGCGCGGCGACCGTCCTGCTGGAGGACCGCCTCGCGACCCACATCCGGGAGGCCTGGGAGCAGGGGCGCAGCGCGTTGCGTTCGCCCCTGCCGGTCCCCGCGGGTCCGGCTGCCGAGCCTCGCGGGAGGCGGACATGAACCGTGCCGCGCTGTTCGATGTCGACGGCACCCTCGCCGACACCAATCACCTGCACGTCGTGTGCTGGTGGGAGGCCTTGCGGCAGGCGGGCCACGACGTCGCCATGCACGACATCCACCGCGCGATCGGACTGCCCGGCGAGGACCTCCTCGCGCATCTGCTGGGTGAGGACCGGGACACGGGTGAGGACGACGCGCTCAGCGCCGCGCACACCACCCTCTATGGCACGTACTTCGACCGGCTGCCCCGTTCGACGCGGCGGCCGAGCTGCTGCGCGCGCTGGACCGCCGGGGCTGGCGGGTCGTGCTCGTGACCTCGGCGAAGGACGCCGAGCTCGACGCGCTCCGACGGGCCGTCGGAGCGGACGACGCCCTCACCGCGACGGCGAGCTCGGAGGACGTGAGCGAGGGCAAGCCCGCACCCGATCAGGTGCACCACGCCCTCGGCCTCGCCGGTGCCGCCGCGCGCGACGCCGTGTTCGTCGGCGACACCGTCTGGGACATGCGGGCGGGCTCCCGGGCCGGCGTCGCGTGTGTGGGACTGCTCTGCGGCGGCATCCCGCGGCGGGACCTGGAGGAGGCCGGGGCCCGCGCCGTCTACCGGCACCCGGCCGATCTGCTCGCGCACCTCGACAGCAGCCCTTTCGGCGAGAACACCCGGTGAGCGGTGAGTCCTGAGCGGTGAGTCCGCGCGACCGTCATGCGGGATGGCCCGCCGCGATGTCGTCGGCGTCGCTGTAGCGGAGCAGCCCCGCGGAGAACCCGTCGGCGCCGCCCCCGTCCCCGGCCTCCGGGGGGCCTTCCTCGACCGGTGCCAGCAGGAAGCCCACGTGATCACCGCCCTCGATCTGCCCCTCGACCCTGCCGACGAACCACGTGCGCACGTCCGCCAGCACCGGGCTGCCGTGCCCGCTGGGCCACCAGGCGACCTGCCCGAGCTTGTCCACCTGGTCGCCGGTCTCGCCGCCGAACAGCTCCGCCAGGGCGTGCTGGTCCCGGCGCAGTACGTGCACCGTGAGGTACGTGGCCGCGCGCGCCACGCGATAGGTGCGATTGGCCGCGGACAGCCACACGACGAAGCGCGGCGGGCGGATCGAGCACTGGGAGGCGAAGCCCACCAGGCATCCCGCCCGCTCGCCGCCGGCCGCGACCGTGACCACGTACATCGGGCCGTCCAGTACGCCGGTGAAGGCGTCGAGCCCGGTCTCGGGCATGGGTACTCCTCTCACCGCTGAGCGGCTACCCGGTCCGTCGCCGTCGAACCACACGGCTCCGCGCCGCCGCCCCGCGCGGGTTTGCCCCGCAGAGACAGGGGCAGCCGCGTCAGTGAAGCCGACGAGGCCCCGGAATGGAGGCCGAACATGTCAACCAGCACCCTCATAGCCGTCATCGTGGTCGCGGCGATCGTGGTGATCGCGCTCACGGTCGCCCTCTGGATGATGGCGCGACGACGGCACCTGCAGAACAGGTTCGGACCCGAATACGACCGCACGGTCGAGGCCAAGGGCGGCCGCATGGCCGGCGAGCGCGAGCTGCGTGCCCGCGAGGACCGCCACGACCAGCTGGAGATCAAGGAACTGCCCGCCGAAAGGCGAGACCTGTACGCGGCCGAATGGAGCACCGTCCAAGAGCACTTCGTGGACCGGCCGGAAGGCTCCGTGGAGGAGGCCGACGAACTGGTGTCGCGACTGATGCGCGAGCGGGGGTACCCGACGGACGACTACCGCGGCCAGCTGCGTGACCTCTCGGTCGAACACGGCCGCACCCTGGAGCACTACCGGGCCGCCCACGACGTCAAGGTGCGCAGCACCGACCAGCGGACGACGACCGAGGAGCTGCGCGGGGCGATGGTGCACTACCGCGCCCTGTTCGACGACCTCCTGACCGACCAGAGGAGCCGGTGAGATGCGCAACGACGGAAGCAACGAGGAACGGGTCGGCGAGGCCGGCATCACGACGGAGGACATCGCCCACCCGGTGCCGGCCGCGGACGCCGACAGGGACGCCGACGACAGGGACGCCGACGACAGGGGCGCCGACACGGCTGACGACCCGCCCGTGTACCCGGGGCAGGCCACCATGGACACGGCCGCCGAGGAGCCCGGGACCGGTGAGAACGGCGACGAGCACCTGACGGACCGCACCGCGGGCGCGGAAGCCGCCGGGGGCGCCGACGAGCCGCTGCTCGGTGCCGAGGACACCGCGGACTATCGCAAGGCGTGGAACGAGATCCAGGGCCGGTTCGTCGACGACCCGCAGGAGGCGGTCAGGTCGGCGGACGCCCTCGTCGCCGAGGTCATGCAGACCCTCGCCCGTACCTTCTCCGCCCACAAGGAGGGGCTGGAGGGGCAGTGGGGCCAGGGCGAGCAGGTCGCGACGGAGGAACTGCGGCTGGCACTGCAGCACTACCGGTCGTTCTTCAACCGGCTCCTGAACACCTGAACGGTGGCCCTTGGTCCGACCGGGCGACACCCTGGCCTGACACCGCCGCCACGGAGGCGGTGGGTCAAGGCCGAGCCGCGCGGACCGGCATCACTCCGAGCACGAGGTGCAGGGCCTCGGGCATACGGCCGAATCGGGCCAGCCAGCACTCGACGGGATACAGCTCGCCGTGCTCGTCCAAGCCGAGCGCCTCGGTGGGGTCGGCCGTCGCCGGCAGCGGTTCACGGCCCCAGTCCCAGTCCTCCAGCTGTCCGATGCCGAAACGCTGAGCCCCCCGGACGGTAGTGGATCCCGCCCCGTCCTCACTCGGGTGTGCTTGACGTACCCCGGTGGTCGTCGGAGGGGAGCAGGTCTCTGGCTCGGCGTTCCATCAGGACCGGCAGGTAGGTGCGGACGCGTGCGTACCTGAGCTCCTCGTACGCCGTCTGGACGGAGGCGCGGACGAGGCCGGCGTCCAGTTGGGGGTGCGCCTCCATCAGCCGCTCGGCGACATGGCGGATGGCCAGGGCATCCTCCGCGTCCGCCATCTCGCACCTCAGCCTTCCGTCGGGCCGCTGTCCTCAGTCTCGTGGAGCGGCCCACCGTCGGGAAGTCGATCTTCCGCCGCTCCACGCGGCCGGCGGCGGCCCCACCGGCCGGAACCCGCCGCACCGGATCTCTTCCGCGCCCCGGCTCGCCTCGCGGCGGGCCGGGGCGCAGGATGGAACAGGTGATGACGGTGTTGGTGGTCGGGGTTCCCGACGGCGAGCAGCTGGAGCTGCTGCGCTCGGGGATCCAGCGCAACCCGCACTTCCGGGTCGTGTCGCACGCCCATGACCCCGCCGTCGCGCTCGCGCACGCCCGCGTCCTCCTGCCGGACATCACGGTCCTGTCCCTGCCGGCCGGGCTCGACAGCATCGAAGCGGACCCGGGCGTCCTCCGCGTCTTCCGCGGGGTGCGCTCCCTGGACCCGCCGAGCGGAGTCGTGCTGCGCACGGCCGCCGCCCGCATGCCCCGGGCGGTGTCCGGCCTGGCGGTCGAGGGAGCCGTTCACGTCGTGCGCGAGGGCGACGCCGAAGCCCTGATGCGGGCCCTGCGCACGATCGGGCTGCGCCGGGCCAGCTGCGACCCCGACCAGATGCCCTGACGAGATGCCCTGACGAGACGGTCAGTTCTGGGTGATCTCGGTCCACGGGCGGAGTTTCTCCGGGTTGCGGACCGCCCAGATGTGGGTGATGCGGTGGTCGGTGAGGCTGAACGCCGCCACTGTCACGATGACGCCGGAGTGCTGGGCGACCAGGCCGGGCCGGCCGTTGACCGTGCGTTCCAGGAGGGTCAGTCCAGGGGCCTTGTCGGCGATGTGGATCAGGTACTCGGCGATCCGCTCGCTGCCCTCGACCGGGCGCAGGACGGTGCCGACCATGCCGCCGCCGTCGGCGGTCATCGTGGCGTCGGGGTCGAGCAGGCCGACGAGGGCCTTGATGTCCTTGGCCTCCCACGCCTCCTTGAAGTCCCGTACCAGGCCCGCCTGTCCGGCCGTCGCAGCCGCCGGGGCCTGCGCGGCGCGCATCCGCCGACGGGCGGAGGTGGCCAGTTGGCGGCAGGCCGCGGGGGTCCGGCCGACGATCGCGGCGACCTCGGGGAAGGGGTAGCGGAAGACGTCGTGGAGGATGAACGCCACGCGTTCGGCCGGTGTCATCGACTCCAGTACGACGAGGAAGGCCATGTTCACCGACTCGTCCAGGGTGATCCGGTCGGCGGGGTCGGCCGGCTCGCCGCTGCCGTCGCCCGCCCGCCCGCTGAACCACTCCGTACGGTCGGGCAGCGGCTCGGGTATCCACGCGCCGACGTAGCGCTCGCGCCGGGCCCGCGCCGAACCGAGCACATCCAGGCAGATGCGGCCGGCCACCGTGGTCAGCCAGGCGCCGGGCGACGCGATGGCCTCCCGCTGCTGGCGCGACATCGCGTACCAGCGGGTGTACGTCTCCTGCACGGCGTCCTCGGCCTCGGCCAGCGAACCCAGCAGCCGGTAGGCGAGGTTGATCAGCTGGCGCCGCTCGCCGACGACTACGCTCAGCTCCGGCTCGGACCGGTGGTGCTCTGCCTCGGATGGGGTGCTCATGGTCCTGACCGCTCCCTGGTTCGTCTCGTCCGCTTCGGCTCTCGACACGTCGACGAAACACCGCACCGGAATGTGAGGCCGACCCTGCACCTCACACTTCGGGGGCCCGCGTCGTCGGACGGACGAGACACTACCGATCCACCGCCGCGAGGCAGATATGGGGACCGCGCCATGGCCACACAGATGACGGCAGCACCGGGCAGGGTCACGTTCCAGCAGGTCGCGATAGCCCTGCAGACGTTGTCCCTCTTCTTCCAGGCGGCTACGGCCGGACTGCTGTTGTCCTCGTCCCACGGCGAGGTGCTGCACGGAGTCGGAGCGCGCGTGATGTACGGCGCGTCGATGCTGTACGTGCTCGCCGCGGTCCTGGCGTGGCGGCCGGGCGGCGGTTCACCGCGCCCGATCCTGTACGCGTCCGGCTTCCTCGTTCTCGCCTCGGTGCAGGTGGTGCTGGGCATCGCGCGCGTCCCGTCGGTCCATGTCCCCCTGGGCGTCCTGATGTTCGGCCTGAGCGTGCTGGACCTGGGCCGGGTGCTGTCCGCCCGCCTGCCGGAACGTACCGGCGGGCGGGTCTAGGACGCGCCGGCACCCTGCCCGCGGGGATCGGGCAGGGCGTCGGCGGACGGGGTGGGGAGCGTCAGGTGCCCGGGGCGGAGCCGCGCCACTGCTGGTTGGTGTGGGTACTTGGGGGCGGTGGGGGCCCGGGCCGCGGCGGGGGGCGGCGCCCGAGGGGGGAGGCGGCCCCGCCGCGGGGGGAAGGGTCGCCCCGCGGAAGGGGGGTCTGTTTTTTGTTGAACGCGTGGAAGAGAGCC
>NZ_JBVHWW010000016.1:9523-123983 GCF_055563995.1 Streptomyces sp. NPDC029164
TCGTGCTGGCGAGACGCGCAGAACCCACAGACCCCACCACCACAAGGCCGGGTTTTGCCCCGTTTTCCGCCCCCGCGCGCCCCCCACCCAAAAGCCCCCCCCCCGGCCCCGCCGCGGGGCGAAGGCTCGCCGCGCGGCCGGGTGGTCTGCTGCTCGTCGACAGCGTGGACGGGCCCGGCCGGGCCGGGGCGGTCGCGGCGGCGCTGGACCCGGCCGGGGACGTCCCCGGGCCCGCCTCGCCCGGCCCGCTCAGGCCCGTGCTGCTGGTCAGCAGGCCGCCCCTGCGGGCGACCGCCGAGTGGGGCGGGTGGCCCCGGCGACCGTCGCGCTCGGCCCCCGGTCCGCGGCGGCCGTCGAGGCGCAGGGCACGGGAGGTGGGCATCACCGACCCGGAGGCCGTGGCCCTCGTGGTCCGGCTGGCCGGCGGGGTGCCCTGCTCGCCGGCCTCGCCGGCCTCGCCGGCCTCGCCGGCCTCGCCTGCCGGGCCCTGCACACGGGGATCGCACAGGACGAGCGGCTGCCGGCGGGCGGCCCGGGACTGTTCGAAGCCCTGGCGGGGCTGAGTCTCGTACGCCGCGAGCGGCTCGGCTGGCGGTCCGGGAGCCGTACCGCGGCCTGTTCGAGACGGCGTACCGGTGGCGCCGCGCCCAGGCGTACGAGGAGGTGCGCAGCCGGGCGGCGGGGTACCGGCGGGCGCTGCTCGCCGAGCGGACGCCGGGGCCGCAGGAGCGGGCCGGACTGGTGGAGGAGGGGCTGGGCCGCACCCCCCTGCCCGGGCGGTTGTCCGTGGGGGCTGACACCCTTGCGCTCATGATGCGATCCGCGTGGCGCCCCGTCCTCGAGCGGTGGAGCGGGGAGTGCGCCGCGTACACCCCGGCGCCCTGGCGCGGGAGCCCACCGGAACGTTGCCCGTCCTTCCGCCACTTCATGGAGTCCGGGGCCGGCGGGTGGCCCGCCAGGTCGGCCGGCGGCGGGAGAGGCGGGGCCCCCGGCCCGTCGGCGACGGCGTGGCCAGGGCGAACGTCACCGTGATGTGCGCGCCCCCCAGGGGGCCGCGGGAGATGCGCATCGAGCCGCCCGTCGCGGTCGCGGCCCGTTGCGCGATGTCGAGCCCCAGCCCGGTGGAACCGGTGCTGCTGCCGCGGGACAGGGCCCGCTCCGGATCCGGGATGCCGGGCCCGCCGTCCTCCACGACCAGCTCCACCGCGTGGGCCGTGCGCACGACGTGGACGCCGAACGGGGTCCCGGACGGAGTGTGGCGGAAGACGTTGCCGATGAGCGCGTCCACGACGGCGGCCACGTCGTCCTCGGAGAGGCCCACGCCGGTGGGCTCCTGGGTGAGGTCGAGGCAACAGGGCCGGTGCTGCTGCTCCGCCAGGACCGCCCAGAAGGCGGTGCGGCGGCGTACGACGTCGGCCGCCTCGCAGCGGGGGTCGGACGCTCCCTTGCCGGCGGTGCGGTCGCCCGTGAGGGGTTCGGCGCCGAGCATGCCCTGGCCCATGGGTCCCACGGCGAGCGGGGTGCGGGCCGTGGCGATGATGGCCTGGAGCTCCGTCTCCAGTTCGCCGACGGCGGCCTCGACCCTGGCCGATTCCGGTGTGCCGGCCATCCGCTCCGAGGCCAGGTGCAGGGCGGTCAGCGGGGTGCGCAGCCGGTGCGACAGGTCGGCGACGAGTTCGCGTTCCACGGCGAGCAGTTCGGTCATCCGGTGGGCCATCGCGTTGAAGGCCTCGCCCGCCTCGCGCAGCTCCTTGGGGCCCATCGGGTCCACGCGGGTGTCCAGATCGCCCTGGCCGAGTGCGCGCGAGGCCTGCGCGAGGCGCTTCGAGGACCTGACGACCTTCGCGCCGAGGCGGTCGGCGACCAGCACGGATCCGCCGATCAGTCCCACGGCCAGGAAGACCATGACCGCCCAGGACTCCTTGACCCCGCGGGTCAGTTCCTCCTCGGGAACGAAGTTCTCGATGACGGCGACCTGCTCGCCGGGGAGCACCACCGGCTGCAGGCAGATCCAGCCGTGCGGAACCTCCTGCGAGATGGACTCGCGTCCCCGCTGGGCCCGTTCGAGCAGCGCGGCGGGGGCCTTGGAACTGCCGAGGGGCCCGCTGTCCGGCAGATGGACGACCAGGTGCTCGGCGGCGTCCAGGCTCGCCGCGGACTCGCGGAGGGCCGCCGGGTCCGTGGTCAGCGCGAGGACCGGCGCCAGGGCGGCGGCCCGCTGCTCGGCCGCGGTGACGCCCTGCTCCTTGACCAGCGACATCACCAGTGCGGCCAGTGGTATGAGGAAGGAGAGGGCGACCATGGAGGTCACGGCGAGCGCCACTCCGGCCAGTGAGCGTCTCAACGCGGGGCCACCAGTTTGATGCCGACGCCGCGGACGGTCAGCAGGTAGCGCGGGGCCGCCGCCCGTTCGCCCAGCTTGCGGCGCAGGGACGACAGGTGCACGTCGACGGTCTGGTCGTCCACGTACGGCTCGCGCCACACCTCGGTGAGCAGGCGGCGCTTGGAGACGACCTGGCCGGTGTGCCGGGCGAGGAACGCCAGGAGGTCGAACTCCCGCCGGGTGAGGCGGAGCTCCCGGCCGGCCAGGTACGCGGTGCGCGCGCCCGGGTCCACTGCCAGTTCGCCCACGGTGGTGGGGCGCAGCGGCTCGGCGGCCGGCGCCACCGGTGCGCCCGCCGGGGCACCGGCCGGCGGGACGTGGCTCGTGCGCCGCAGGACGGCGGAGAGCCGTGCGACGAGCTGACCCCCGGAGAAGGGCTTGACCAGGTAGTCGTCGGCGCCCGCGTTGAGGAGCTTGATGATCTCCGTCTCGTCGTCGCGGGCGGTGGCCACCAGCACGGGCACGGAGGATATGCCGCGGATCATCCGCAAGGCGTCCCCTCCGTCCAGATCGGGCAGTCCCAGGTCGAGCACCACCGCGTCGACGGGCGACTGGGTGACCTCGCGCAGGGCGCCGAACCCGTCGCCCGCGCTGCGCACGGCATACCCGTGCTCCGCCAGGACCTCGATGAGTGACTGGCGGATGCTGGGGTCGTCTTCGACGACCAGGACGCTCGGCATGGGCACACCCTAGGGGCTCGGCCGGGGAGGACGGACCCTAAGGGGTGTCGAACGCCGGGCCGTCGCCGGTGACGCGCAGGCGCACGGCGCGGTCGGAGACCGGGATGGTGCAGCCGTCCTGGGAGCTGCAGCTCGCGTAACCGAGCAGCAGGGTCGCGTCCCCGTTCCCGTCGGCGCTCACCGGGAGCGTGGTGGTGACGGGCCCGTCGGGGTAGACGGGGACCGGGGCGTCGACACCGGGCACGCTGATGGACCGTACGTCCTCGGCGGCCGTCAGCCTGCCCTCCGCCTTGAGGACCCCGGACACGGTCATCGCGGTGGGCCGGCCCACGTCCTCGATGCCGGTGGCCGGCAGGTCGATGCTGTACAGGTGGAATCCCTTGCGCTCGGGCGTGAAGACGGCGGTGACGGTGCCCTTCGAGGCGCGCCAGTCGGACACCGAGAGGGTGACGGTGACCCCGTTCTCGGTGAAGCGCGTCGTGGGAGCGGCGGCACCGGCGCCGGCGTCGGAGCTCTTGGCGGGCTGCTGGCCGCAGGCCGCGAGCGCGGCCAGGGACACGAGGGCGGCCGCGATGCGGACCTTGCGGGAACGGCTGACATATGCGGAAAGCTTCATGAGTGTCTCTGCACTTCTGTGTCACGTATCACGGGATCGAATCGGTCTTCGGGGCGAACGGAGGCCTCAGAGGGCCGTGCTGAAGTTCGCGCTCCACAACTGCAGCCGGTACACCAGGTCGTTCCACACCCCGGTGGCGAGCAGCAGGCCGACGAGCACGAGCATGCCGCCGCCGATCCGCAGCACCCACGAGTAGTGGCGCTTGACCAGGCCGAACGCGCCCAGGGCGCGCCGGAACGCCAGCGCCGCGAGGAGGAACGGCAGGCCCAGCCCGAGGCAGTAGGCCACCATCAGCAGGGCGCCGCGGGCCGCGCTCGCCTCGGTCCACGCGAGCGCCTGCACGGCGGCCAGCGTCGGGCCGATGCACGGGGTCCAGCTGACCGCGAACACCGCCCCCAGCAGGGGCGCCCCGGCCAGCCCGAGAGCGGGGCGCCGGTGGCTGCGGAACTCCCGCTGGGTGTACCCCGGCAGGAACCCCATGAAGGACAGCCCCATCAGCACGGTGAAGACGCCGAGCACCTGGGTGACCGTCTCCTGGTGGGCGAGGAGCGTGCGGCCGAAGTAGCCGAACAGGGCGCCGCCGGAGACGAGTACGGCGGTGAAGCCGAGGACGAACAGCAGCGCCCCGGTCGCCATGCGGCTGCGGCGCCCGCCGCGCGCGTCCGCCAGGTCGGCGACGGACAGGCTGGTCACGTAGCTGAGGTAGCCGGGTACGAGCGGCAGTACGCACGGCGACAGGAAGGAGACGAGTCCCGCGACGAACGCCACGGGGGCCGCGATCGCCAGCGTGTCGTTCACCAGGGAGGGCGCGTCCGCGACGGCGAGCGTCCGGTACACCGCCGCCGCCCCCGTCACGACTCCTCCTCCACCACGCGGGCGAGCAGGGGCCGCAACTGCTCGTCGGTGACGGCGCCCCCGATGGCGACGGCGATGCGTCCCCTGCGGTCGATCACGAGAGTCGAGGGGACCGCCCGGGGGTTCAGCAGCTCGGGAGGGAAGCGGAGCAGGAGTTCGCCGGCGGGGTCGTGCAGGCTGGGGAAGTCCAGGCCGTGCTCGCGTACGAACGAGCGGGCCGCCGCCCGGTCCGGGTCCCGCGTGTTGATCCCGAGGAACCGGACCTCCTCACCCGGGGTCTCCCGGCTGAGCCGCGCCAGGTCCTCGGCCTCCGCCCGGCAGGGGCCGCACCAGGAGCCCCAGACGTTGAGGACGACGACGTGCCCCCGGAGCCCGGTGAGGCCGGCCGGCCTCCCGTCCAGGTCGTCGCCGGCCAGCGCGGGCGCCTGCTGCCGGGCGCCGGGGTCCACGACCCTCGCCCCCGCGGCGGTACTGATTCCGCCGGCCCGGCCGCCCGGTGCGGCCTCGGCGCCGCCGTCGTCCGTCAGGAGACCGGCGAGCAGCAGACCGGCCGCCACCACGAGGCCCGCGCCGGCCGGAACGAGCACGGCCCTGCGGACCGGGCGTCTCATGACGCCCACTTGCGCAGGAAGGCGTTGATGCCGTCCGCGGTCAGGGACGGGTTGCCCGTGACGTGGGTGTCGGTGCGCACCGTGCCGGAGGGCGAGACGACGACCAGTACGGGCATCGTGTACGTGCCGCCCGACGGGCTGTACTTGCGCAGGAGCGCCGAGTTGGCGGAGCTGTTGCCGCCGATGTCCACCTTGACGAGGTGGTACGAGGCTCCGAGGAGGGCCGTGGTCTGCGGCTGGGCGAACACCTTGTCGGCGGCCTTGCAGTTGCCGCACCAGTTCGCGCCGAAGTCGAGCAGCACCGCCCGGCCGTCGGCCTTGGCGGCCCGCAGAGCCGCCTCTATCTGCTTCTGCGCGTCGGCCGAACTGTCGTAGCCGGGGCCGGGTACGCGGGCCGGCTCGGGCGCGGCGGACGTGCGCGCCGGCTTGGAGGGCGTCCGGGAGGGGGTGGCCGAGGCGGTCGCGGGGCGCGACGGGGACGCGGACACGGACGCGGACGGCGAGGCGGAGGCGGACGGGGAGGCCTCGGGGGACACGGTCGCGGACTCCGACGCGGAGGGGAGGGCGGCCTCCGAGGACTGTCCGGCCTTGGCCGGCGCCGCGGAACCGGCGGGCTGGGAGGACGGTCCGCAGGCGGCGGTCAGCCCCGCCGCGACCACGGCGACGGCGACCAGCGGCAGCCGGGTTCCCAGGGGCGCGGCGGACCGGGGAGCCGTCGGACGGCGGTCGGCGCGGACGGGTCGGAGCAGGCGAGAACTCATGGCGAAGACACCCCAGGGCACGATGCGGACTGCGGGAAGGGCCGAATGCCTTCCGGCGCGGCGGAACCGACGGCCCGGGGGTTCGCCGGGTGCGGTTCCCCGGCGCCGAGGGCCGCTCGGCTGACGCGAGCATAGGCCCCGTCCGGGCCGGTGGAACCGCCTCGGCACGATCTTGAGGTTGCCCTAAGGAAGCGCTCACCTTCCGCTTCACCGGGACGCGGCGCATGAGGGCGTACAAGACGTGAACCGCGCAAAAGGGACCGGCGTCAGAACGACGTCTCGCGGACGCTCGCCTTCGCCGCCGGGACGATCGTCGCCGTGACCTCCGACCGGTGGTTGGCGCCGGAGAACGTGACGGTGAGGGTGTCGTCGGAGGTCTGCGCGGTGGTGGCCTTGAACCCGCGGCTGGGGATCGCGGAGATCAGGCACACGCCCCGGCTCCCGTACCGCACGGTGACCTTGCCGCCCTGCGAGGGGACGGTGTGCAGGCCCGCTCCGCCCTCCTCGCAGTCCACGGAAGGCTTCGGCGCGGTGGTCCGGGGGGTGCCCGGCGAGGCCTTGGCGGGGGTCGCGGCCGAGGGGGTCGGCCGCTGCGTCACGGTGGGGGAGGGGCTCGCGGACGCGGAGGCGGACGGTTCGCTCGGCGCGGGGCTGCCCGCCTCCCAGGCCGGCGGCGTGTCGATGACCACCGGCGCGGACCGGGCGACCGGGGGCGTGTGCCTGGTCGAGCCCACCACGAACTGCACCGTGGCGAGCACGGCGGTCACGCTGGTGGCCGTGCACGACAGCCATATGAACAGGTAACGCGGAATCCGGGGCACGGCCCCATAGTGGCCGACCCGCCGGCCGGCCCGTCACCCCTCCCCCCGAAGAGCCTCGGAACCCGCGGGCCGGGCGGGCCGCGCAACGCCGGCGTCCTCCGACCCATGGGACGGGCCGGAGGACGTGGACGTGGGGGGTGGCTGGTTCGGTGCGCGCGGCTGCGCCGGCGCGGGTCTCGCTACTTCGGGGTGCCGAAGTTCTGCGTCCACCAGGGGCCGCCGTCGCCCTTGTGGACGCCGATGCCGATCTCCTTGAAGGAACAGTTGAGGATGTTGGCGCGGTGGCCGGAGCTGTTCATCCACGCCTTCATGACCGCGTCGGGGTCGGCCTGCCCCCGGGCTATGTTCTCGCCCAGGCGGGACCACCCGTATCCGGCGGCCTCCACCCGGCTGGTCATGGTGGACCCGTCGGGGCCGGTGTGCGACATGACGCCGCTCCGGGCCATGGTGTCGCTGTACGACCGAGCGGCGGCGCTCAGCTTGGCGTTCATGCTCAGCGCGCCGCAGCCGGCGGCGGACCGCTCCTTGTTGACCAGGGCGAGGACCGCGGACTCGGCATCGCCGTTGACGGTGCCGGAGCCCGAGCCCCCCGAACCACCCGAACCGCCCGAGCCCCCGGAACCGCCGCCCGTGGTCGTGGAGGGCTTGCGCGTCGGGTCGGCGGACCGGGTCGAGGCCGGCTTGGCCGGCGTGCTGCTCTCCGCCGTGTCGGGCTCCGGTGCGGCGGCGGATTCGGAGGCGCCGGCGTCCGGTGTGCCGGACGGGCTCGGGCTCGCCGTGGCCGTGGCGTCGGTGGTGGGCGTGGGGACGGCAGGGGAGGGTGCCGTCCCCACGCCGTCACCGGTCGCCGCGGTCCCGGCCGCCTGACCGGCGGCGCCGTCGGCCCGCTTGTCTCTGCCGGCATCACCGTCGGAGTCGGCCACGGCGACCCCGACCGCCACCGCCGCGGCCGCCGCGGTGACGGACAGGACGATGCGGGTGCGCACCGTCCTCTTCCGTCGCGCTTCGGCGCGGGACGGCGTTTCGGGAGTGTGGCTGCGGCTCATGACGGTGACACCTCACAGGAGAAGGGGAGGAGGGGGAGTCCGGCTGAGCCTAGGTCGCCGACCAGCGAAAAGAGCGCGCTGGAGGGGTACTTCAGGTTCCCCTAAGGAAACCCGCAGGGCCAACACAGGGACGAGCCGGACAATCGCCTCAACTCGCCTGTCCCGGCACGTGCGTCGCCGAGCGGCGCGGTTCCGCCCTTGGCCTGGACGCGGCGGCCCGCGCGTTCAGGACCGTTCGGCCAGCCGGTGCAGAACGACGTCGTCCAAGGCGCCGCCCGCGACCGTGAGGGTCAGGAACGTGTGGTGGGGCTGTCTCCGACGGTCCGTCGGAGAGCCGGGGTTGAGCAGCCGGAGCCCGCTCGGGGCCGTGGAGTCCCACGGGATGTGGCTGTGGCCGAACACCAGGACGTCCGCGTCGGGGAAACGTGCGGCGCAGCGCCGTTCGCGGCCGTCGGCCGGACCGGTCTCGTGGACCACCGCGAAGCGCAGGCCGCCGAGTTCGGCACGGGCGATCTCGGGCAGCCTGCGGCGCAGGGCGGGTCCGTCGTTGTTGCCGTACACGGCGACCAGGCGCCGCGACCGCGACTCCAGCACATCGAGCGTGGCCTCGTCGGTCCAGTCCCCGGCGTGGACCACCACGTCTGCTTCGTCGACGGCCGCCAGCAGCGCTTCCGGCAGGTGGCGGGCCCGCGCGGGTACATGGGTGTCGGAGGTCAGCAGCAGCCTCATGGGCCTACCGTAGACGAGGGGGCCGTCGCTCCGTGGAGGAACCGGAACGCGCGCCCGCGGTCAGCGGGGGGTGAGGTCGATGGCGTCGGCCGCCTCGCGGACCTCCGGGTCCTCGTGGCGGCGCAGCGCGCGGACGGCGGCGTTCCAGGGACCCGGCCAGTTCAGGCCGTGGTGATCATCAGGGCGGATCGTCACAGACACCGGCCCCTGAAGCCCACCGAATACCGGCGCGGGGCCGGACCGGAACCCGGTCAGCCGAGGACGAGGGGGAGCCGCAGTGGCGTGGCCGAGCTGCCCAGTTCGGCCTTCTCCGCGTCGGTCGGGGCCCGCCGCCCGGTGCCGATCAGCAGCGCGTCCTTGTCGGAGAACGACGCGGGGAAGGCCGCACCGGCGATCTTCTCCAGCAGTTCGCGGGACCGGGCGAGACCCGCGGCGGGCGGCTCCGCCGCGTCCGGGAGGTACGCGATCAGGTCGAGGTGGTGCAGGGTCCACTCCAGCACGTACGCGGTGAGGTAGTCGTCCGTGGTGAGCACCTCGTCCCGGGTGGCGACCCGGACCGTACGGTCCGCGAGTCCGGCGGCGCGGCCCGCGGCGGAACCGACGTCGTCGAGGTGGAACTTGAGCAGCCACGGCTCCCCGTACGCGGCGGCGAGACGGACGGTCAGCGCGTCGAGCGGGTCCTCGCCGGTCGGGGCCTCGACGAGGTTCCAGTAGGTCACCGCGTCGCGGGTCGGCTCCGTCCCGGCGGGGGTGACGAGGGTGATCAGCACGTCCTGGGCGTCGATGACCAGATGGCACACCAGGTCCCGCACGAGCCATCCGGCGCATCCGGACGGCCGTGCGAAGTCCTCGTCACGCAGGTCGGTGACCGCCGTGCGCAATGCTGCCCAGGAGTCCGAGAAGAGGTCCACGGCGGCAAGCCTAGTGCGGCCACCGGTAGGTGCCGGGCCGTCAGGTGAGCGCCGCCGCCAGTGTCCTGGCGGCCTTCGCGACCAGCGCGTCGGCACGCGGCGCGGAAGCCTCCGGCCTGGTGGTCAGGACGGACAGCACCACGGGCGGCCGTCCCGGCGGCCAGGCGACGCCCACGTTGTTGCTGGTCCCGTACGACCCGGAGCCCGTCTTGTCGCCGATCACCCAGTCGGCGGGCAGGCCGGCCCGGAAGCGGTCCCCGCTCGTCGTGGTGGCCAGCAGCCAGCGGGTCAGGAGCTCCCGGTGCCGCGGGGCCAGCGCGTCGCCGAGCACGAGCCGCCCGTACGTCCGCCCGATGGCCCGTGGGCTGGTCGTGTCGGTCACCCGCGACGGCTCGGCCGAGTTCAGCGCGGGCTCCCACCGGTCGAGCCGCGTCGTACGGTCCCCCACGGAACGGCAGAAGCCGGTGATCGCGGTGGGGCCGCCCAGCTCGCGGAGCAGGAGGTTCCCGGCGAGGTTGTCGCTCTGGGAGATGGCCGCGGAGCACAACTCGGCCACCGTCAGCCCACCGGCGATGTTCTCGGGCCGTTCCGTCACCGAGCCGCCGCCCGCGGCCGTGACGTCGGCCAGGGTGTAGTGGATGCGCCGGGCGAGGAACGCGCCGTCACGGTCCAGGTCCCGCATCACGGCCGCCGCGGCCATCGTCTTGAACAGCGAGCACATCGGGAACAGCTCGTCGGCGCGGTACAGCACCGTCCTGCCGGTGGCCGTGTCCCGCGCGTACACCCCCAGCCGCGCGCCGTACTCGCGCTCCAGCGCGCGCAGCTGCCGGACGACCTCACCCTCCCCGCCGTCCCCGCCGTCGCCGCCGTGCGGCGCCGCGTGCGCCGCGCCCGCCGGCAGGGCCGCGGCCAGCGCCGCCCCCGCTCCCAGAGTCAGTACCGCTCGACGGGTCTGCTCCACGTCGGCTCTCCTCTTCCCTCGGACGATCACGTTGGCGGCAAAGACGCCAAAGACGATCAATACGGTTCCGTCCGCCCGCGGGTTCTCAGTCCAGGCCGTCGAAGTTCCAGGCCTGGATGTCGCGGTAGTGGATGGGCCCGGGGCCGCGGCCGGTGTTGCTGCCGACGAGGTGGAGGCACCGGGTCTGCCACGGGCGGCCGGTGAACGCGGCCAGCCCGGCCGCCGCCTCCACCGCGCTGGTGCGGTCGTTGCGGCGGGAGCGGGCCAGGGTCAGGTGGGGGCGCAGCGGCCGCTCCTGGAAGTTGATGCCGCACGTGCGGACCGCGGCGCGCACGTCGGTGGCGAGAAGGTGCAGCCCTTCGAGCTCTCCGTCGATCCCGGTCCACAAGACCCGTTCGTCGAAGTGCCCGCCGCCCCGCAGTGCCAGCTTCAGCGGCCGCCGGGCCGCGGCGAGGTCCGCGAGCGGCATTTTGAGGAGCGGGACGGCGGCGACGGGGAGCTCGCCGAGGAAGGCCAGGGTGATGTGCCAGTCCTCGATGCGGTTCCAGCGCATGTCCGGGTACGCGGCGTACGCGGGCCGCAGCTGCTCGGCCAGCTCGTCCTTCGCGTCGTCGGGCGGGGCCAGCGCTATGAAGACGCGGACGGTCTCGGACTGGATCTTTTCGTTCACGGAGGACTTCGTACCGTGTCCGGGCGGGTCCAGTCATCTTCACGGCTCCGCGCGGGGTGCGGCGGTGGCCGCACATGGCAAAGGCAAGGAGCTCATCCGCTCCTTGCCACGCTCAACATATAGCGCACGGGGGGCCTTGCGGCAAGACCCCCGTCGTCCCGCAGAATCACCGATCTCAGCCGGAATCTGCGGAAGTCGGGGTTGTTCACGTTGCGAGTGCTGTTGTCGACGTACGGGTCGCGCGGGAGTGTCGAGCCGATGGTGGGTCTCGCGGTGGCGTTGCGGGAGCTGGGAGCGGAGGTCCGGGTGTGCGCGCCGCCGGACACGGAGTGCGTGGAGCGGCTGGCCGGGGCCGGCGTGGAGATGGTGCCGGCCGGGCAGCCGGTGCGTCCGATGGTGAGCACGGTGACGCCGGGGTCGGCGGTGGGGCTGGCGCAGCGCGTGGCCGACCTGATGGGCGCGCAGTTCGAGACGGTCGCCGCCGCGGCCGTGGGGTGTGACGTGCTGGTGGCGACGGGCCCGTTGCCGGCGGTGACGGGGGCGCGGTCCGTGGCCGAGAAGCTGGGGATCCGCTACGTGCACGCGAGCCACCAGCCGGTCGCCCTCCCGTCGCGCCACCGGCGGCCGCCCGCCCGGCGGGGCCGGCCGTTGCCGCCGGGGGTGAGTGACAACCGGGCGCTGTGGGAGCTGGACGCGCGGATCGCGAACGAGATGTTCGGCGAGGAGCTGAACGGCCGTCGGGCGTCGATCGGCCTGCCGCCGGTGGACAACGTCCGCGACTACGCCTTCACCGGCCGGCCGTGGCTGGCCACCGACCCGGTCCTGGACCCCTGGCAGCCGACGGACCTCGACGTGGTGCAGACCGGCGCCTGGATCCGGCCCGACGAACGCCCGCTCCCCGCCGACCTGGAGGCGTTCCTGGACGCCGGCACGGCACCGGTGTACGTCGGCCTGGGCAGCACGCCCGCCGACGCCCCGCAGGACTTCGCGCGGGTGGCCGTCGACGCGGTCCGCGCGCACGGCCGGCGCGTGGTCCTCTCCCGCGGCTGGGCCGGCCTGGACCTCGTCGACGACCAGGACGACTGCTTCCTCGTCGGCGAGGTCAACCAGCAGGCACTGTTCCGGCGGGCGGCCGCCGTCGTGCACCACGGCAGCGCGGGAACCACGGCGACCGCCACCGGGTCCGGGACGCCCCAGGTGGTCCTGCCCCAGGGAGGGGACGCGCCGTACTGGGGCGGCCGGGTCGCCGAACTGGGCACCGGAACCGCGCACGACGGCCCGGCCCCGACCACCGAGTCCCTGTCGCTCGCGCTCGAGGCGGCCCTGACGCCGCGGACCCGCGCACGGGCGACCGCCGTCGCCGCCACGGTCCGTACCGACGGGGCGACGGTCGCCGCGAAACTGCTGCTCGACGCCGCCGGCTGAGCAAGGCGGCGGCGCCGGGCGGCCCGGGTTTGTATCGGGTGCGTATCAGGGAGCGCTTGGTCGTCCATCGAACGCGTGCGCCGGGCCGTGGCGGGCGGCCACGCCCGATGTCTGCCATATCGTTCCTTTCAGGTCCCGTACCGCGCGTGGGCGCGGACGGGACCTGCCCGTGTTCCACGGCCCTCCGAACGATCCGCACCCTCCGAACGATCCGCACCATCCGAACCGTCCGAACAAGGAGTCGTCCGCCCGTGTCCTCGTCCGTCCCGCCCCCGGCGCCTGTACCGGCCCCGGCCTCTCCGCGCCCCGTGCGCGTGCTGCTGGTGGAGGACGACGATCTGATGCGCCGGTCCTTCACCGTCGCCCTCGAGCGCTATGGCTACCGGATGCAGACCGCCGCCGACGGGCTGGCGGGGCTGGAACTCTTCCGCGAGGAGAGCTTCGACCTGCTGATCCTGGACGTCATGCTGCCCGGTCTGGACGGCATCGGCCTGTGCCGCAGGGTCCGGGAGACCAGCCTGGTGCCGGTGCTGATGATGTCCGCCCGCGGCGACGGGCTCGACGTCGTCGCCGGTCTCGAGGCCGGCGCGGACGACTACGTGGTCAAGCCCGTGGACACGTACGTGCTCGTGGCCCGCATCCGTTCGCTGCTGAGGCGGGCGACCTACGCACCCGCGCCGCCCGCCCCGGAACCCGGCCGGGCGGCCGGCGACTCCGTTTCGGACGGGCGGCCCCCGTCCGAGGCGGAGTCGCTGGTCTTCGGGGACCTGACCATCGACACCGGTGGCCTGGAGGTCTTCGTCTCGGGCAGCCCGGTGGCGCTGACCCCGACCGAACTGAAGCTGCTGCTGGTGTTCGCCGCCCACCCGGGCATCGTGCTGGAGCGCCACACCCTGCTGCGGGACGTGTGGGACTACGGCTGGGACGGCGACAGCCGCGTCGTCGACCTGTGCGTGCAGCGGCTGCGCAGGAAACTCGGCCGGGACCGGATCGAAACGGTCCGCGGCTTCGGCTACAAGCTCAGGCGCTGAGCCGGTGCGACCGTTCCACCGGCTGCGGCCGGCCCGCGTGTCCCTGCGCTGGAAGATCGCCGCCCTGGCCGCGGCCACGGCGTTCCTCGTCGTGGCCGCGGTGGGCGTCCTCGTGCACCTCTGGACCGCGCACGACATCCGGGGCCGGGCCGAGGCCCAGGCCTTCAACACCGTGTACTCCGCCATGGCCACCTACCGGCGCACCGGAACGCTGATCGACGGCGCCGAGCTCGATCCGGCCGAGCTGCCCGCCGCACTGCGCCGCCCCGCCGACGGCGTCCGGCACGTCGCCCACGACGCGCGCGTCGAAGGCAACGTGGGCCCCACCGTCTGGGCCGCCCAGCGCACCGCGGGCCCGGACAGTCCGGTGCTCGCCGTCCGGGTCAACATGAGCTCGGAGCTCCACGAGCTGCGGCGGCTCGACGTGAGCATGGCGCTGGCCTCGCTGGTCGCGCTCGCGGCGGCCGCGCCCCTGGCGGTCTACGGAGCCGGGCTGCTCGCCCGTAGGCTGCGGCGGGTCTCCGAGATCGCGGGCCGGATCTCCGCCGGGGATCTGGACGCCCGGACCGGGCCCACCGAGGGCGGCGACGAGGTGGCCGACATCGCCGCCACCGTCGACCTCATGGCCGACAGCCTCAGCCGACGGCTGCGCACCGAGCGCCGGTTCACCGCGGACGTGGCCCACGAGCTCCGCACCCCCGTGGGCGGCCTGCTGGCCGCCGCCGACCTGCTGCCCCGCGGCGAGACCGAGGATCTGCTCCGGGCCCGGGTGCGCGATCTGCGCGGCCTGGTCGAGGACCTCCTGGAGATCTCCCGGCTGGACGCCGGCGCCGAACGCCCGGTCCGCGACCGTGTCCCGCTCGGCGCGGTCGTCTCCGAGGCGGTCGCGCGAACCGGCCTCCACACGGAGGTCACCGTCACCGCGCCCACCGGCGCCGGCCCGCACGGCCCCGCCACCGCCCCGGCAGGGGTGACCGTGGAGACCGACCCGCGCCGCCTCGAACGGATCGTCGGCAACCTCGTCGTCAACGCCCACCGGCACGGAGACACCCCGGTGGCGGTCACCGTCGAGGGCCGTACGGTCGTCGTCCGCGACCACGGTCCCGGCTTCCCCCGGGACCTGCTGCTCGACGGCCCGCGCCGCTTCCACACGGGCGCCGCGGGGCGCGGCTCGGGCCACGGCCTGGGCCTGACCATCGCCCTGGGCCAGGCCCGGCTCCTCGGCGCCGAGCTGCGCTTCGAGAACGCGGCGGACGGCGGCGCGGTCGCCACCCTGCGCCTGCCGGCCTGACCGCCCGGCCCTACACAACCGATACGGAGCGGAGCGGGGGCCGATACACGGCCGTCCGGGCCCCGATACGTTCCGCGGACACCCTTCGAAGTGCACGTTTCCGCACCCGAAGAGGAGTCCTCCGTGACCGCCGATCCCTTTCCCCCGAACCCGCCGCACACCTCGGCGGCGGCCGCGGCCGCCACCACCGACCTGTCGAAGGTCCATGGCAGCGGCGACACCCGCGTCGTCGCCCTGGACCGGGTCAGCATCGCCTTCGGGGAGGGCGAGTTCACCGCGATCATGGGCCCCTCCGGCTGCGGCAAGTCCACGCTGATGCACTGCGCCGCCGGGCTCGACTCCTTCAGCTCCGGTTCCGTCCGCATCGGCACCACCGAACTGGGCACCCTCGACGACCAGCAGCTCACCCGGCTGCGCCGCGACCGGATCGGCTTCATCTTCCAGGCCTTCAACCTGCTGCCGACACTGACCGCCTTGGAGAACATCACGCTGCCGCTGACCATCGCCGGCCGCCGGCCCGACCGGCAGTGGCTGGACCGGGTGGTCTCCATGGTCGGCCTGGCCCAGCGGCTCGACCACCGGCCCGGACAGCTGTCCGGCGGGCAGCAGCAGCGCGTCGCGGTGGCCCGCGCCCTGGTGTCCCGCCCCTCGATCGTCTTCGGCGACGAACCCACCGGCAATCTCGACTCCCGGTCCGGGGCCGAAGTCCTGGGCTTCCTGCGCGACTCGGTGCGCGAGCTGGGCCAGACCGTGGTCATGGTCACCCACGACCCCGTCGCGGCCGGCTATGCCGACCGCGTGGTGTTCCTCTCCGACGGTCGCCTGGTCGACGAGATGAGCCGCCCCACCCCGGACCGGGTGCTGGACCGGATGAAGGAATTCGACACCCGCTCGCGCACCAGCTGACCCCTCCTCCCGCACCCGGCACCGGCACCACACCAGCCGCCCGCCCGCCAACCCGCCCGCCCGCTCGCACCGGCCGAGCCCGCCTCCCAGGATCCGCATCCCCATGTTCCGTACCGCCCTGCGCAACGTGTTCGCGCACAAGGCCCGGCTGCTGATGACCGTGTTCGCGGTCATGCTCGGCGTGACCTTCGTGTCCGGCAGCCTCGTCTACGGCGACAGCCTCCACCGGGCCGCCTCAGCTCGGGCGACCGACGGCTACGAGCGCATCGCCGTCAGCGTCTTCCCCCAGGACTCCGAGGGCGCGAAGGACTCCCCGCACCAGGACGACGGGCCTGCCGGCATCGACGCCGCCACCGTGCACACCCTGGCCAAGGTGCCGGGCGTCGCCCTCGCCGCGGGCCGCGTCACCGGTTTCGCCGCCGTCGCCGACCGGGACGGCCGACTGCTCGGTCACGGTCCCTCCCACAAGGCGGGCAACTTCGCCCCGGGAGCGGACGGCACCGACCCCGCGTACCGCTTCACCCAGGGGTCCGGCCCGACCGGCGGTGACACCATCGCCCTCGACGAGACCACCGCCGCGAAGGGCGGCTTCCACCTGGGCGACACCGTACGCGTCGGCACGCACCAGGGCGCCGCCTCCTACACCCTCAGGGGGATCTTCCGTACGGACGGGACCACGCTGCCGGCCGGCGGCAGCCTGACGCTCTTCGACGACGCCACCGCGCAGCGGCTCTTCCTCCGGCCCGGCCTCCACCAGAACGTGGACGTCACGGCCGCACCCGGCGCCGACGTGCAGCAACTCCTCGGCCGGATCGAATCGGTGCTGCCCCAGGGAGCCGGCGCGGCCACCGGGGCCCAGCTCGCCCGGATCCAGGCCGACCTCGCGACCAACGACAGCGACACCATGAGCCAGATCCTGCTGGGCTTCGCCGCGGTCGCCCTGTTCGTCGCCACCTTCCTCATCTCCAACACCTTCACCATGCTCGTCGCCCGGCGCACCCGGGAGCTGGCCCTGATGCGGGCCGTCGGGGCCTCGCGCGCGCAGGTGCGCCGCATCCTGCTGACCGAGTCCCTCCTCGTCGGCGCGATCGCCTCCGCGGCCGGTCTCGCAGCCGGCACCGGAACAGCCGCCCTGCTCCGGGCCCTCTTCGCCCCGGCCGACGCCCCGGCCGGCCCGCTCGTCCTCACCCCGGGCACCGTGATCGTGTCCCTGCTGGTCGGCACCGTGCTGCCCGTGGTCGCCGCATGGCTGCCGATCCGCCGGGCCATGGCCATCCCGCCGGTCGCCGCGCTCAGCGCGGCCGAGCCGACGGCGCCGGCGCGCACCGGCTCCCTGCGCACCGGCCTCGGCGCCGCGCTGCTGGTCACCGGCGTCGCCGCCGCGGCGTACGGGGCGCTCGGCACGGGCCGTGACGCGCGGACCGTCATCGGCCTCGGCGCGGCCCTCACCCTGACCGGGACGATCGTCCTCATCCCGCTGCTGGCCCGGCCGTTCGTCGCCCTGGTCCGGCCGCTGCTGACCCGCCTCCACCCGGTGTACGGCGACCTCGCCGCCCGCAACACCGTGCGCGACCCGCGCCGTACGGGGGCCACGGCCGCCGCGCTCGCCATCGCCCTCACCCTCGCCTCGGGCCTGTCCGTCCTCGGGGCCTCCGCCGCCCGGTACCTGGACCGGGCGACCACCCACGACTTCACCGCCGACTACCTGGTGAAGCCCGCCGAGGGCGGCATGCGGATGACGGCCGAGCCCGCGGCGGCCCTGAACAAGCTGCCCGGCGCCGCGGTGAGCCCGCTCAGCCAGTCCACCGAGTACCGGCTGGCCGGCGTCCCTTCCGTCCTGACCGGCGTCGACCCCGCCACCATCGGCCGACTGCTGCGGTACGACGTGGTCGAGGGCTCCCTCGACCGCCTCGCCCAGGGCCAGATCGCCGTGGCCGACTTCAAGGCGAGGGCGGCCGGCTGGCACGTCGGCCAGACGCTGTCCCTGCAGCGGCAGGACGGCCGGCCGGACAGCGTCACCATCGGCGCCGTCTACCGGGCGGACGAGCAGAGCAACCTGCTGCCCAGCATCACCGCACCCGACTCCCTCGTCGCCCGCCACGACAACGCCCCGCACACCGCCGGGATCCTCGTCGCCCTGGACGGCGGGCCCAGTCGCTCCGCGCTGGGCAGCGTCAACCACGCCCTCGGGGACAACCCCGCCCTGGCCGTCCTCGACCAGGAGGGCATCCGGGCCCACGACAGCGGGTCCATCGGTGACCAGCTCAACGTGTTCTACGCGCTGCTGAGCATGGCCCTGGTGATGGCCGCGCTGGGCATCGCCAACACCCTCGCGATGTCCGTCCTCGAACGCCGCAAGGAGATCGGCACCTTGCGCGCCCTCGGTGTGGACCGCGCCGGCGTGAGCCGGATGATCCGCCTGGAGGCCCTGGTCCTCGGCGGGCTCGGCGCGACGCTCGGCACGGCCTTGGGCGTCTTCCTCGGCTGGGCGCTCGGCCGTACCCTCCAGGAGAACGTCGCGGGCTACGCGCTGGTCCTTCCCTGGGGGCGCCTCGTCCTCGGTGTGCTCGTCGCCCTGGTGGGAGCGCTGGCCGCCTCGCTCTGGCCGGCCCGCAGGGCCGCCCGCGTCGACATCCCGGCGGCGACGGCGGCCCAGTGACCGTGACCTGGCGCCCGGGCCCGCCGTCGTACCGTGCTCAGCGGGCGGCGGGCCCGCCGCCCGCAGCGGGCCGGGCGAGGAGGCGCCGGAGCCAGGCGGAACGGGCCTGGCGGGCGTCCCGGCTGAGGGCGGCCCCCGGTGCGAAGCCGTCGAAGCCGTGGAAGGCCCCGGGCCACACGTGCAGTTCGGCCTGACCGCCCGCCTGCCAGATCGCGTTCGCGAAGGCCACGTCCTCGTCCCGGAAGGTCTCGGCCGACCCGACGTCGATGTAGGCGGGGGGCAGCCCCGACAGGTCCGTGGCGCGGGCGGGGGCGGCGTAGGGCGGCAGGTCCGGGGCCCCGTACCGCTCGCCCAGCAGCGCCCGCCACCCGGTGGCGTTGGAGGTCCGGTCCCAGATGCCGAGGCCGGCCATCTGCCGGCTGGAGAAGGTGTCGTTGCGGTCGTCGAGCATCGGGCACAGCAGCAGTTGCCCGAGCGGTGCGGGCCCGCCCCGGTCTCGGGTGAGCAGGGCGAGTGCCGCGGCGAGACCGCCGCCGGCGCTCTTCCCGCCGATGACGACGCGGTCCGGGTCGAGGCCCAGTTCGGCCGCGTGCCGGGCCACCCAGACGAATCCGGCGTAGCAGTCCTCCACCGGTCCCGGGTACCGCGTGTGCGGTGCCAGCCGGTACTCGACGGAGACGACGGCCAGCTCCAGCGGGAGGGCCCATTCGCGCAGCAGCTGAGGGACGACGGAGTGGGCATTGCCCATGACCATGCCGCCGCCGTGCATGTAGTACAGCGCCGGCAGCGGGCCGGCGGTCCCGGCGGGCCGTGCGCTCACGAGCGTGACGTCCGGCTCGCCCGGCGCTCCCGGCACCCGCAGCTCGTCCACCTCGAAGAGGCCGTCGGCCCGGAGCTCCCGCAGCGTCGGCCGGGGCCGGGCCGCGGCGTCCTGCTCCTGCCGGGCGGCGAGGGTCTCCGGGGTGAACGGCTCCAGCGCGCCGTCCCCCAAGGCAGCCAGAGCCGCACCGAGTTCGGGATCGAAAGGGGGCGCGTTCCACGTCTTCGGGCCGGGCTCGCCACCTGCCGGGAACACTCGCGCGGAATCCATGCCCCGTAGTCAACCACCCGCATGACGCGGGCTCATGCGGCGGTCACGTGCTCCTCACCGCCCATGTCGAGGCGGAACGGCGGGTACGCGTCCGTCATGAGCGTCGCGTACGCCGTCACGCGCAGCACCCACCGGTTGAGCCCGATCACGAGGTCGAACAGGTCCCGCGGGTACTTGTCGGTGAAGGCCAGCGTGACGACCGCGATGAGCGTCAGCAGATCGATCAGGCCCCAGCCCCACCAGCCGCCGTGCGCACCGGTGAAGAGGGCGATCACGAGATAGTGCGGGATGGCGAGCAGCCACCACTTGACCAGGACCAGGCCGCGGGAGAGGCGCTCGGGGTAGGCGATGTCCAGCCGGGCCGGGTAGTCCGGTTCGGGTCCGAGGCTGAACGGCGGGTAGCGGTCGGTGCCCAGGGCTCCGTAGGAGTAGTAGGAGACCCGCCAGGACCAGCGGAGCACCCCGAGGTTGAAGTCGAAGAGGGCCCGCGGGTACCGCTCGGTGAAGAGGATGGCGAAGAACGCGATCACGCAGACGACGAGGAAGGCGATCCACAGGAAGGCCAGCACGATGTAGTGCGGAATGGCCAGGATCACCTTGACCAGCCACAGCCAGCGCGACAGCGGCGCGTCCAGCGTGGCCGACACCGCTACCGGCGGGTAGGAGGTCTGCAGGGTCATCGTGCTCACCTCATCGGCTCACCTCGCCCCTTCCCATCATCCCGGCTGCGCGCGCCGCCCTCCACTCGGGCGGGCCGCGCGGACCAGGACATGGGAGCGGGGGCGGTGTACTCCTGTGCGCCCCCATGTGCTCCTTCGACGGCACGGGACACTCCGCTTACGGTTCCGGGCCATGAGTGGATACGCGAAGGAACCGGCCACGCCGACGGAAATCAGCACCCGGGACTTGCCTCCCTCCGACCGTTGGTCCACGACCCCCGTCATACCGGCCCCGGTCTGCCGCTTCGAGAACTTCCTGGGTGCGGAACGCGCCGCCGGACTGCTGGCGTACGCGATCTCCCGGCAGCCCGACTTCAACGCGGGAACGGTCCTGGACCCCCTGTCGGGCCAGGTCTCCCACAAAGGCCGCAGCTCCCTCGTCCTCCCCGTGACCAGCTCCGTCTTCAGCCGGCACCTCGCCGACTGCCTGCCGCTCGTCCAGGAGGTCCTCGGTCACCACGCCGCGCTGACGCAGACCCTGACGGTCCTGACGGCGCACGGCGAAGGGGGCCACTACGGCATCCACACCGACGCATCGCGGGTCCGTGACGTCAGTACGGCGGTGTCGGCCGTGTACTACCTCCACCGCAGGCCCCGCGGCTTCGAGGGCGGGCAACTGCGGCTGTACGACACCCAGTTCCACCAGGGCGGGCCGCAGTCGGCGGAGACCTACCGCACCATCGAACCCGAGCACGACACCATCGTGTTCTTCCCCGCCAGTGCCTTCCACGAGGTGGTCCCGTCCACCTGCCCCAGCGGGCACTTCGCCGATCACCGGTTCACCCTCACGACGTGGATCAGCGGCACCGAGCAGGCGCCGGCGACGCCCGGCACCCCGTTCCGCATCTGGCAGTGGATGGCCCGCGCGGCCGAACACACCCGCCCGCTCGCGGACGTCACGCGCGACCACGACGGTGCCCGGCCCATCGCCCTCCCGGCCGCGGACCCCGTCACCCGCCTCACCCTTCCCGCGCCCCGCACCCCGTACGACAGCGTGAACGAGGTGCGCGAGGGCTGAGCCGGGCCGGGCGCCGGGCCGCGAGACTGGCGGGTTCCGCTCTTGCGGAGGGATCCCGGAGCCCCTTTGTCATTTCCCCGCGGCCATGAACTGGGGTGACGGTCCTGGTCGGGCCGAACGGCAGTGGCACCTCCACGCTGCTGCGCACGATCGCGCGGCTCCAGCGGCCCAGGACGGGCACCCTCGTCCTCGACGGCGGCACCGACGGACCGGCTCTGGGGCCCCGCGAGTTCCCGCGCCGGGTCGCCCTGCTCGCCCAGGGACGCCCCACGCCGAGCGGACTGACCGTACGCGACCTCGTCGGCTTCGGCCGCTCCCCCTACCGGGACCGCTGGGGCCGTGACGACCCCGGCGGCCGGGCCGCGGTGGACCGCGCGCTCGCCCTGACCGGCGTCACGGAACTCGCTGGACGCGGGACGCGTCATCGCCGACGGCGACCCCGCGGACCTCCTCACGCAGCAGCGGCTGACCGACACCTACGGCATCCGCATCGAGGTCGACACCGACCCACGCGTGGACGTCTCGCGCATCGGCGACATCGAGGTGGTCGCCACCTACGTCGACGGCCGCGAGGCCGGGAAGTGGCCGGAGCGAAGGCCCGGCGCGCCTCCACGGGCGCGGCGGGCCTTCGTCCTGTGGCTCCGAGGCCGCTGGCGACGACGAACCGTGGCGGTCTGGACCAGGCTGGATCTCGTCGGTCGGCCGGGCAAACGTGGTGTGGGTCAAGATCACTGCATCGAGGTAATGAGGACGGCGTGTCAGGGCCCGCCGGTCGTACCCGCGGTTAGTGTTCCCCGGGATCTTGACGGATTCTCGAATATTCCCCCTTCTTTTCCTCTTTCACCGGTGACGTGCACTGATGCCGATCGCCGCCCTTACGAAGGAGAGCTCGACCGATGACTGTTGACACGAGCCCGGAAGCCCAGCTGGAAGCCCCCCAGCAGTCCAGCCTGAGTACGGCCGCCGCCCGCAACCTTGCCAGCACGACCAAGTCCGCCCCGCAGATGCAGGAGATCACCTCCCGGTGGCTGCTGCGGATGCTCCCCTGGGTGGAGACCAAGGGCGGCACCTACCGGGTGAACCGCCGGCTCAGCTACACCGTCGGCGACGGGCGGATCGAGTTCATCCAGGACGGCGGCGACGTCCGGGTGATCCCCCGCGAGCTGGGCGAACTGGCCCTGCTGCGCGGCTTCGAGGACGAGGAGGTGCTGGCCGCGATCGCCGGCCGGTGCGTCCAGCGCGACTTCCGGGCCGGCGAGGTGCTCGTCGAGTGCGGCACCCCCGCCGACCAGATCCACCTGATCGCCCACGGCCGGATCAGCCAGACCTCCGTCGGCAAGTACGGTGACGCGGTCGCCGTCGCCGTACTCGCCGACGGCGAGCAGTTCGGCGAGAACGCCCTGCTGGACGCCGACGCCACGTGGGACTACACGGCCACCGCCGAGACCCCCGGCACCCTGCTCACCCTGTCCCGCGCCGAGTTCGCCGCCGTGCTGTCCTCGGCGCCGAGCCTCCAGTCCCACGTCCAGCGCTTCAGCTCGCTCCCGCACCAGCGGCAGAACAAGCACGGCGAGGCCGAGATCGCGATGTCGGCCGGCCACACGGGCGAGGCCGAACTGCCCGGGGCCTTCGTCGACTACGAGCTCAAGCCCCGCGAGTACGAGCTCTCCATCGCGCAGACCGTACTGCGGATCCACACCCGGGTCGCCGACCTCTACAACGGGCCGCACAACCAGACCGAGGAGCAGCTCAGGCTCACCATCGAGGCGCTGCGCGAGCGCCAGGAGCACGAGCTGATCAACAACCGGGAGTTCGGCCTGCTCCACAACGCCGCCTTCAAGCAGCGGATCCAGACCCACTCCGGCCCGCCCACCCCGGACGACCTCGACGAACTGCTCTGCCGCCGCCGCGGCTCCAAGTTCTTCCTCGCCCACCCCCGGACCATCGCGGCCATCGGGCGCGAGTTCAACTCCCGCGGGCTCTACCCGGACCACGTCGACGTGGGCGGGCAGCAGGTCCCGGCCTGGCGCGGGGTCCCGATCCTGCCCTGCAACAAGATCCCGATCAGCAAGGAGAACACCAGCTCCGTGCTGGTCATGCGAACCGGCGAGGACAACCAGGGCGTCATCGGCCTGCGCCAGACCGGCCTGCCGGAGGAGTACGAGCCCGGCCTGTCGGTGCGCTTCATGGGCATCGACGAGAAGTCGATCATTTCCTACCTGGTCACCGCCTACTACTCCGCCGCGATCCTGGTGCCCGACGCGCTCGGCGTGCTGGAGAACGTGCAGATCGCCCGCAGGCGCGACTAGCGCGACCACCCCCCGACGGCCCCGACGGCCGGCCCCGGTCCACCCGGCCCGGGCCGGCCGAGTGTGCCCGGGGCGGTCCGGGACAGCCCACCCACCCCATCAAGGAGCCACGGATGCCCGAGCCCGGGCCTTCCCCTCTGCAGTCGAGCCTGCCTGCCGCCGCGGCCCGTTTCGGGGCCCACGTCTTCGCCAATGCCCTGGCCTCCGGTGTCGAGGCCGCCGGCGCCCTGTCCACCGTGCCCGCGGAGGTGCCCGTACAGGCGCCCGTGGAAGCGCCCGTACAAGTGCCCCCGGCAGGACCCGCATCCGACGGCGGGACCGGCGCCGCGCGGCAGGCGAGCGCGGCCCTGGAACGGATCCTGCGCGGACCCAGCGGGCTGGGCACGGCGAGCCTGCACCTGGCCACCCGGGCCGAGGAGCCGCTCGCGTCCGCGGCGCCCCCAGCGCCCTCGGCGCCCGAGGAGCCGGTCCCGGGCCATCCGATCCCCGGCCTCTACCACCACCCCATCCCGGAGCCCGATCCCGCGCGGGTGGAGGAGGTCAGCCGCAGGATCAAGGACTGGGCGGTGGACGAGGTCGACCTGTACCCCGACGACTGGGAGGGCGAGTTCGACGGCTTCTCCGTCGGGCGTTACATGGTCGCCTGTCATCCGGACGCTCCCAGCATCGAGCACCTGATGCTCGCCACCCGGCTGATGGTCGCCGAGAACGCGGTCGACGACTGCTATTGCGAGGACCACGGCGGCTCGCCCATCGGCCTCGGCGGGCGCCTCCTGCTGGCGCACACGGCTCTCGACCCCCTCCACACGACGAAGGAGTACCAGCCGGAGTGGGCGCAGTCCCTCCACTCGGACGCGCCGCGGCGCGCCTACCGCTCCGCCATGGAGTACTTCGTCCAGCTGGCCACCCCCTCCCAGGCCGACCGGTTCCGGCACGACATGGCCCGTCTGCACATGGGGTACCTCGCCGAGGCGGCCTGGGCCCAGACGGACCACGTCCCCGAGGTGTGGGAGTACCTGGCGATGCGCCAGTTCAACAACTTCCGCCCCTGCCCCACCATCACCGACTCCGTCGGCGGCTACGAACTGCCCGCGGACCTCCACGCGCAGGCCACCATGCAGCGGGTCATCGCGCTCGCGGGCAACGCCACCACCATCGTCAACGACCTGTATTCCTACACCAAGGAACTCGCCAGCCCCGGCCGGCACCTGAACCTGCCCGTGGTGATCGCCGAACGCGAGGACGTGTCCGAGCGGGAGGCCTACCTGAAGGCGGTCGAGGTCCACAACGACCTCATGCACGAGTTCGAAGCCGAAGCCGCCGCCCTGGCGGCCGCCTGTCCCGTCCCGAGCGTGTCGCGCTTCCTGCGGGGCGTGGCCGTATGGGTCGACGGCAACCACTATTGGCACCAGACGAACACCTATCGATACAGCCTGCCCGACTTCTGGTAAGGATGGACTTATCCGTGACTAGCACCGATCTCACCACCACCGCCGCCACATCCGCGGACCCCTCCGTGATCATCCCGTCCCCGGCGACGCCCTACCAGGGCGACATCGCCCGTTACTGGAACAACGAGGCCAGGCCCGTCAACCTGCGGCTCGGCGACGTCGACGGCCTTTACCACCACCACTACGGCATCGGCGACGTCGACCACGCCGCCCTCGGTGACGCCGGCGACAGCGCGTACGAGAAGAAGCTCGTCGCCGAGCTCCACCGCCTGGAGTCCGCGCAGGCCGAGGTCCTCCTGAACCACCTCGGCCCCATCCGGCGGGAGGACACCCTCGTCGACGCCGGCTGTGGGCGCGGCGGCTCCATGGTCATGGCCCACCAGCGCTTCGGATGCAAGGTCGAGGGCGTCACCCTGTCGGCCAAGCAGGCCGACTTCGCCAACCAGCGTGCCCGTGAACTCGGCATCGAGGACCACGTCCGCGCCCGCGTCTGCAACATGCTCAGCATGCCCTTCGAGACCGGGCAGGCCGCGGCCTCGTGGAACAACGAGTCGAGCATGTACGTCGACCTGCACGACCTGTTCGCCGAGCACTCCCGCGTCCTCGCGGTCGGTGGCCGCTACGTGACCATCACCGGCTGCTGGAACCCGCGGTACGGCCAGCCCTCGAAGTGGGTCTCGCAGATCAACGCGCACTTCGAGTGCAACATCCACTCCCGCCGCGAGTACCTGCGCGCGATGGCCGACAACCGTCTCGTACCGCAGGCCGTCATCGACCTGACGCCCGAGACGCTGCCCTACTGGGAGCTGCGGGCGACGTCCTCGCTGGTCACGGGCATCGAGGAGGCGTTCATCGAGTCCTACAAGGACGGTTCCTTCCAGTACGTGCTGATCGCCGCCGACCGCGTCTGACCGCGCACGCCGGCCCGAGGGCCGGGTCCGCCCCCCGGCGGACCCGGCCCCTCCCGCCCTCGGCGGGACCGGTCAGTCCACGAGGACGCCGGGGTTGAGGATGCCGTGCGGGTCCAGCGCCCCCTTCGCGGCCCGCAGCGCGAGGGCGAAGGGCTCCGGGCGCTGGCGGTCGTAGTCCGGGCGGTGGTCCCGGCCCACGGCGTGGTGGTGGGTGATGGTGGCCCGGTGGCGGTGCAGGACCTCGCCCGCGACGGCCTTGAGGTCGTCCCACAGGGCGACCTCGTCACCGGGCCGGCCGGCGGCGAGGACGGTGAAGTACGGGGCCGCGCCGTCCGGATACACGTGCGTCAGGCGGCAGTTGACGGTCGCGGGGTGCCCGGTGGCCTTGAGTGCCGCCGCGCCGACCTCGGTGCGCACCGCGTCGATCAGGCCGGGGATCCGGTCCCAGGTGGCGGCCGTCTCGAAGGTCTCCGCGACGGCGCCCATCCGGGCCAGCCCGTCGCGCAGGTAGGGCATCCGCAGGAAGGCCGAACGCCAGGCGCCCACGGCCGCGTCACCGGACGCGCCGGCGGCCGTGTCACCGCCCCCGTTCGCCGCCTCGTGCCGGCCGCCGTGCGAGCGGGCCAGGGCGACGGCCCGGCCGAGCCGGGCCGTCACCGGTTCGTCCGCCGACTCGAAGCCGAGCACCAGTACCGCGCAGCCGTCCTGCGCCGCGCCCGACAGGGCGGCCTCGCCGGCGTCCAGCAGACGGCAGTTGGCGGGGGAGAGGTCGGACTGCGCGAGGGCGCGCACCGCCCGGAGCGCGTCGTGGAAGCCGGCGAAGGAGACCGCGGCGGAGGCCTTGTGGCGGGGGCGTTCCTGCACCCGGACCCATGCCTCGGTGATGATGCCGAGGGCCCCCTCGGAGCCCAGGAACAGGCGGTCGGGGGAGGGGCCGGCCCCCGAGGCGGGCAGCCGCCAGGATTCGCCGGTGCCGGCCGGGCTGACCACGCGCATCGACTGCACGAAGTCGTCGATGTGGGTACGGCCGGTGGCGTAGTGGCCGCCGGCCCGGGTGGCGAGCCAGCCCCCGAGCGTGGAGAACTCGAAGCTCTGCGGGAAGTGCCGCAGGGTGAGGCCGTGCGGCCGCAGCTGGTCCTCCAGGCTCGGCCCGAGGGTGCCCGCCTGGATGCGGGCGGACCGGCCCTCGGCGTCGACCTCCAGGACGCGGCCCATGGCGGTCAGGTCGAGGGACAGCACCGCCCGGTGCTCGTCGCCGCGGTACTCCACGCCCCCGGTGACCGAGGAGCCCCCGCCGTACGGGACGACGGCGACCCGCCGCTCGCCGGCCCAGTCCAGCAGGTCGGCCACGTCCTGGTCGTCCAGCGGGCGGGCGACGAGGTCCGGGATGCGGCCGGGCCGCCCGCGCAGGGCGCGCATCACGTCGCGGTACGCCTTGCCCATGGCGTGGGCGGCGCGGTCCGCGGGATCGGCGGTGACCAGCCGGGCGAGGTTCCGCGGGGGCCGCACGGCGGAGCTCCCGATGCCCAGGTCCCGCACCCGGGGCACGGGGAGCGGGCGGGCGAGGGTGCCGGGCAGGAGGGCGCCCATCGCGGCGCATTCGGCGTCGTCGGGATGGGCGTCGGCCCATCCCCAGCCCCACCAGGAGCGGGCACGGGACGTCGGTCGCGCGGTGGTGCCGGTCATGGGGCACTCCAGGGTCGAGGTAATTTACCAAGCGGTAAATTACCTACTGATAATATCCGCTGATGGCAACCCCACCCGCCCCGTCCTCGAAGGCCGGCACCAAAGGAGTCCCGCGGGAGCACCGCCGCCGGCAGCTGCTGGAGGCCGCCACGGAGGAGTTCGGCGCGCACGGCTACGCGGCCGCGTCGCTCCCCGCGATCGCCGCGCGCGTGGGCGTCACCAAGACGCTGCTGCACCAGTACCTCGGGACCAAGGAGGACCTGTACGTCGCCTGCCTGATCCCCGTCGGGGACCGGCTGCTGGACGCGATCCGTACGGCGATGGGCCCGGACGGGACCGCGCCGCACACGCCGCTGCGCGTGCTGCACGGGATCTTCGCCGCCCTGGAGGGGCAGCGGGAGGCGTGGTTCGTGCTGTACGACACCACGCTGCCGCCCGGCGGCGAGGCCGCCCGCCGGGCTTCGGAGTACTGGACGGCCATCGACGGGCTCGCCGCCGACGGCACCGCCGACCTGCTGCGCGCGGCCGGATCCACCGACCCGCTGGACGCCGACGCGCTCAAGTACGTCTGGCGGGACCTGGTCGCCACCCTCGTCCGCTGGTGGGTCAAGCATCCGGAGCAGTCCCCGGAGGTCATGACCCGGCGCTGCGCCCGCCTCTTCGCGGCCGCCGCCACGCTCAGTCCTGAAGGCGGCCCTTCTCTGCCTTGAGCTTGCGCCACACGGTCCCCAGGGCCTCCAGATCCCGCTCGTCGAGGAGCTCGGTGAAGACCGGGGCCAGGGCTTCCCGCCGGGTGACGTCGGCCGCGGCGAACACCGTGCGTCCGGCCTCCGTGAGGGAGACTTCCACCGAGCGGGCGTCACGTGCCGAGGGTGTGCGGGTCACCAGGCCGCGGGTCTGCAGGGCGTCCACCACCCGGGAGACCTGGCTGCGGCTGAGCAGTGTGCTGTTGCCGAGGACGGACGCGGGCACGGGCTCGGGGCTGGACGCCAGCCACAGCATGACCTCGAACCAGGACACGGGGAGGTCGTGGGCCTTCACGAGGGCGCGGTCGACGCGGTCGGTCATGGTGGTGCCGGCCCAGACCAGCCCGTAGAAGGCGTAGTCGGCCGCCGGCATCTCGGCTTCGGTGAGCTTCTTCGGCATGTCGGCAGTCTAAGGGTTGCGTGCGCACGCACATAACTTTATGGTGTGTGTGCACGCACATAAATCGCGTTCCGTGAAAGGTGACGCCATGTCGACCCTCCCCACCACCCCCGACGCCTCCCTCCGCATCGTCCTGATCACCGGCACGTCCTCCGGCATCGGCCTGGCGGCCGCCATCGCCGCCGCCCGGGCCGGCTGGCGCACGGTCGCCACGCTGCGTGACACCGGCAAGGCCGACGCCCTGCGCAAGGCGGCCGCCGAGGCGGGTGTCGAGCTCGACATCCGGCGGCTCGACGTCGTCGACGAGGCCTCCGTCACCGCCGCCGTGAACGGCGTGATCGCCGACTACGGCCGCCTGGACGCGGTCGTGAACAACGCCGGCGCCGGGCACGTCGGCACCCTCGAACTCGAATCCGTCGCCGACGTACGCGAGGTCATGGAGGTCAACTTCTTCGGCGTGCTGAACGTCTCCAAGGCCGTGCTGCCGCACCTGCGGGCCACCGGCGGCCGTCTGATCACGGTCACCAGCGTCGGCGGCGTCATCGGCCAGCCCTTCAACGAGGCCTACTGCGCCGCCAAGTTCGCCGTGGAGGGGTACATGGAGAGCCTGGCCCCCGTCGCGGGCGCCGTCGGCGTGAGCGTGTCCGTCATCGAGCCCGGCGCCGTGGCCACCGAGTTCGTCAACAACATCGGCCTCGACATCGAGGGCCGGATCGCCGTGGCCGGCCCGTACGCCGACGCGCTGCGCCACTACGTCGAGCGCACGGTCGGCCAGTTCCTGGACGGCGCGCAGACCCCGGACGGCGCGGCCGAGTCCGTGATGGAGGCGCTGACCGTGGACCGGCCCGCGTTCCGCATCCAGACCTCGCAGTGGGCCCGCGACTTCACCGGCAACAAGCTCGCCGACCAGGACGGCTCGGCGGTCGTCGGCATGACCGGAACCTGGGTCGCCTGACCGGTCGCGACCCTCTCGCGACCGGGTCGGGGTGCCCGATCTGTGCCGCGCGCGGAACGGGGTCATCATGGCGGGAGGGCCGGCGGAACCCTCCCGCGAGGTCCGGCCGAGCGAGCCGGGAGGTGACTCGTACGCATGGACGAATCACGCAGAGCCTGGATCATGATCGGCGGCGTCGTCGCCGTCATCTTCCTGAACCTCGTCGCCATCGTCCTGATGAACACCGTGGGGCGCTGACCCGCCCCTACCTGAGTTCGACGGTGGCCCCGAAGCCCCTGAGGCGGCCGACGACCTCGTCGGCGTACGAGTCGGCGGTCATCCCTTCGCCGGCAAGGGCGCGCCGGGCCACCTCGAAGTCGTGCCAGACCAGCGTGAAGGGTGGGACGGCGCCGAAACCGCCGGACAGGCAGTCGAACAGCGAGTTCCAGCACCGTCCGTAGTAGGCGCCGGGGCCGCCCAGCGCCTCTCCCAGCGCGCAGTGCAGGCCGTAGTGGCCGGTCACGTACCGGCCGTCGAGGTGATACTCGCCGCCGGTCCGGTCCGGGCCGTGGAACTTCTCCGTGAGCCAGAGCCATTCCCTCCGCAGCTCTTCCGGGAACCGCGCCCACTGGTTGGGCTCGGTGGGGCGCCCGTCCAGCCACGCCTCCCACACGGCTTCGAGCTCGGGACGGGGCTGTTCCTCGACCTCTCCGGAGACGGTGACGTCGAGCAGGCCGCCGCCGAGGGCGGAAGGCCGCGCCCCGACGACCGACAGCTCGGCGGTCCGGCCGGTCATGACGCGGCCCGTACGGTCGACCGCCAGGATGTCCGGGCTCGTGGCGCCGCGCCCCCGCGACAGGATCGGGGCGTCGGGGTCGCAGCCGAGGAGCCGGAGCGTGACCGGCTCCGGAGGCTTGCGGGAGTGAAAGAGCCGCGGCACCGCCCCGCAGCTGCCGTACGGGGTGTCCCCTTGGGAATCGAACAGCTCGAAGCCGAACTGCTTCTGGCGTTCCTCCGACGGCGTACCGAAGGACCAGGGGGGCGGCTGGACGCCGGCCTCCAGCACGATGTCGACGAGTGAGGCGTCCTCCGGGCAGGGCTGCTGGTCCACGAGGCCGGCGTCGCACAGCTCGTAGTTCCAGTCGTGCACCTTCTCGCCCTTGAGTCGCACATCGATCAGCATGTCGCCGATCCGCCCGCCGTCCTTGCCGTCTACGGCGTCGCGGAGCGGGCCCAGCGGTGCGCACGCGAAGAGCACCAGCTCTTCTCTGGGCACGGCCGGGACCGGTGGTTCGGCGAACAGCCCTTCCACGTCCGCGCACTTCGCCAGCAGGTCGTACCCGCCGGAGTAGGGGACGCTCCAGCCCTCCGGCCCGTGGTCCCGCTCCTCCACCAGGACGTACCGGAGCGGTGTGCCGCGCTCCCGGCTCCAACGCTCGCGCCAGGGATTTGTCATACCGGACATCCAACAGGGAGCCGCCCGGGATCTCACACGGGTTTCGCGTCGGGCGGGCGGCCGCGAGTCGGCGGACCGTCGTGTTCCCATGTCCTGACATTCGGTCACATCCCTTTGCCTGAGCGGTAGTTCGGGTGAGCGGGGGGCCGGAAAGAGAGCCTGCCCGGACCCTTGCCGTGCCGCCCGCGGTTCGCGAATGATGCTCCGGGCGTGTCGGCCGAAGGCGGCCGCGCTTCGCCCGCCCTCGTCGAGCCGACCGGTCAGGAGCCCGTTTTGCGGACGAACCGTCACATCCGGAGATCAACCGTGGTCGTCGGGGCAGCCCTCGCGCTCGTCGTCGGCATTCCCCAGGTGGCCTTCGCCGCCCCGCCCCCGGCCCTGCCCGGCCAGGCCGAGGCGATCGAGCGGACCTTCCAGCCCGCCTACGACTACGACAGCGACGGCTGTTACCCGACACCCGCCATCGGCCCGGGCGGAGAACTGAACGGCGGACTCAAACCCACCGGCGCCCTCAACGGCAGCTGCCGGGACGCCTCGGACCTCCAGAACACCAACGGGTACTCCCGCTGGAAGTGCAACAACGGCTGGTGCGCCGTGGTCTACGCCCTCTACTTCGAGAAGGACCAGGCCCTCGCCGGCGTCTCCCTCGGCGGCCACCGCCACGACTGGGAACACGTCGTGGTGTGGATCCAGAACAACGAGGCCAAGTACGTCGCGACCTCCGCCCACGGTGACTTCAACATCCACGCGCGCGACCAGATCCGCTGGGACGGCACCCACCCCAAGATCGTCTACCACAAGGACGGCATCGGCACGCACTGCTTCCGCGCGGCGAACACCAATGACGAGCCGCCCGAGAACCACCGCGGCACCTGGCAGTTCCCCACGCTCGTCGGCTGGTCGGGCTACCCCGCGACCCTGCGCGACAAGCTCAGCCAGGCCGATTTCGGCAGCGCGCACTTCGGCCTGAAGGACGGCTCCTTCGCCTCCCACCTCGCCGAGGCCAAGCCGGCGGGCATCCCCTTCGACCCGTACCAGTAGGCGGCGCCCGCGGCCCCCGGCGGCGGCCGGGGCGTGCGTCACCTGCCCCAGATCCTGAGGTACTCCTCGCGGTAGCCGGACGGATCCCAGGACGTGGCGCCGTCACTGTTGTCGGCCGTCGCGACGTGGACGGGGGCCACGTAGCCGCTGGCGGGCCGGCCGGCGAAGGCGCGGTTGAACTCGTCGACGATCTGCCAGCCCTGCTGGGACAGCGGCTCGGGGACGGTGGCGGCCTGGAACTGCCTGCTGTTGATCCGCTGGAAGGCGGACGGGTCGCCGTCGCCCGCGCCGATGTTGAAGGGCGGTCCGGCCCCCGGCTTGCCGGCCGCGCGCAGCGCCGGGGCCGCGTCCGCGAAGTAGAGGTCGTTGATGGCGACGGAGTGGGTCCAGTCGTCCTGGAAGCGGGAGACGAGCGAGGAGACCGCCTGCGGGGTGCGGCTGGCGGCGTCCGGGATGGGGATGTTCTCGGTCGTCAGGAGCCGGACGCCGGAACAGGTCGCCAGCTCCTGCCTGATGAGCTCGGACTTGTTCTTTGCGAAGGGGATCGAGTCGTCGGTGAAGAGGACGACTCCGGCGTCGCCGCGGGACCGGGCGATGATCCAGTCCGCGCTGATCCTCGCCACGTCCTCCACCTTCGTGGTGACGTTGGTGAAGAGCCGGGGGTGCTCGCTCGGGCCGGGCGATCCGACCGCGTGCCAGCCGACGACCGGGAGGTGCGCCGCCTCGGCCCGCGCCATCTGCTGCGAGGTCAGCTGGGGGTCGAAGCCGCCGATGACGATGCCCGAGGGCTTGAGCGTGATGGCCTGGCTGAGCGCCGCCTGGATGCCGGCGGGGGTGCCGTCCCCGTCGATCACCCGGAGCTTCCAGCCGATGGCCTTCGCCGCCTCCTCGACGCCCTTGGCGACGCCCGCGACACCGGGGTTGGTCATGGTCTGCGCGACGTAGACGAGGGTCTTGCCGGACGCCGCCGGGGGCCCGCTGGTCGGGCCGTGCCAGGCGGCGTCGGAGTTCTCGGCCTGCCGGACGGCCGCCTCGGCCCTCGCGAGGGTGGCGGGGCACCCGGCTTCCGACGGCCCGGCGCCCGTCGACGGGCCGCTCCCGCAGCCGGCGACGAGGACCGTGGCCGCCGTCAGCAGGGCTGCTGCGGCCGTGAGGGGGGTCTTGCGGTTCGGGTACACGGTGCTCCTGGCGCGGTTGCGCGTACGAGGTCTGCTACGGGTGGCTGTCCTGCGGTGGTGCGGCCGGAGGCTCCGCGGGGGACCGGCGGGCCGCCGGGGTGCCGGTGCGCAGCCGGCGCCGGGCCGAGTAGCCGGCGAGGCCGACGGCGATGAGCAGGGTGGCGCCGTTGAACAGCGGCGTGGCCCAGAACTGGGCGCCGAGCTGGCCGATGCCCGCGAGGCCGATGGCGAGGACGGCGACGGCCACGACGGTGCCGAGGACGTTGGCGCGGCCGGGTTTGATCGTGGTGGCACCGAGCAGGGCGCCGACGAAGGCGGGCAGCAGGTACTCCAGCCCGACGCTCGGGTTGCCGGTCTGCTGCTGGGCGGCGAGGAGGACCCCGGCGCAGCCGACGATCAGACCCGATGTGGTGAAGGCGCAGACGGAGTACCGGTGGGTGGGGATGCCGACGATGCCGGCGGCGCGCGGGTTGGAGCCGATGACGTACAGGTACCGGCCGAGCGGCAGCCGCTCCAGGACCACCCAGAGGACGGCCGTGAGGGCGAGGACGTAGAAGGCCGGTACCGGCAGGCCGAGGAACCGGGAGTCGTAGAGGCCGGTGAACGCGGCGGGCAGGCCGTCCGGGCCGGGGACGATCCGGCCGCCGTCGGTGATCCAGCCGGTGAAGGCGTACATGATGCTGCCGGTGCCGAGCGTGGCGATGAAGGAGTCGATCCGCCCGAACTCGACGATGACGCCGTTGACCGCGCCCGACACGGCCCCGCCGAGGATCACGACGAGGCAGGCGAGGGGCCAGGGCCAGCCCTCGTTGACGATGAGCTGCATCACCAGCACGTGCGCCAGGCCGAGACCGTAGCCGATCGACAGGTCGAACCTGCCGGCGGCGATCGGGACCGTCGCGCCGAGCGCCAGGAGGGCGGGGATCGACTGGTTGGAGAGGATCGAGGAGATGTTGTCCCGGGTGGGGAAGGTGCTCGGCAGGGTGAGGGAGAAGACCAGGAAGAGCAGGACGGCGAGGGCCAGGAGACCGTAGCCGCCGATGAGGTGTCCGCGAAGGTGGCCCAGCGGGGACCGGGGCGAGGGGGATCGGGTCATCGGCTCGTCGCGGTCCCGGTGATCGGGGGCATGGCCGAGGCGGTCCGGGTGAGTTCGGTGACGGTGAGCGCCGTACCGGTGAGTTCGGCGCTCACGGTTCCGCGGACGAACACCAGCGCGCGGTGGCACACGTCCGCGACCTCCTCGAAATCGGTGGAGATGAGCAGGACCGCCAGGCCGGAGGCCAGCGCGTCGTCGAGCAGCCGGTGGATCACGGCCTTGGCGCCCACGTCCACACTGGCGGTCGGCTCTTCCAGGATGAGCAGGCGGAGGTTCCCCCGGAGCCACCGGCCGACCATCACCTTCTGCTGGTTGCCGCCGGACAGGGTGGCGATCGGCACCTCGCTGTCGCGGGGGTGCACCGAGAAGCGGTCGATGAGGGCGGTCACCTCGGCGCGCTCGCGCCGGGGACCGGTCCACCGCAGCGCCGGGACACCGGCCGCCCGGGGGTTCGCCAGGAAGTTCTCCCGTACGGTCAGTTCGGCCGCGCAGCCCTCCTCCTGGCGATTGCCCGCCACGAAGCCGACGCCGCGGTCGAGGGCGGCGGAGACCCGGCGCGGGCGGTACGGCCGGCCGTCGAGCAGGGCCCGCCCGCCGAGGATCGGCCGGGCGCCGGCGAGGGCGCGGCCCAGGTCCATGTGGCCGGCGCCGGTCAGGCCCACCATGCCGAGGATCTCGCCGGCCCGCAGATCCAGGCTGACCGGTCCGGCGTACGCGGTCCGCACGCCGTCGAGGCGCAGGAGGGGCGGGCCGGTGGAGGCGCGGGGCCCGGTCGGCGCGTGGGGGGACGGTTCGTGGCCCACGATGGCGCGCACCAGCCGGGCGGGGCCGAAGCCGGCGAGGGCACCGCGTTCGACCACGCGGCCGTCGCGCAGGACGGCGAAGGTGTCGGCGACCTTGTACACCTCGTCGAGGCGGTGGCTGACGTAGAGGATGCCGTGCCCCCGCTTCCGCAGGGCGTGCAGGACCGCGAACAGCCGGGCGCAGTCCGCGGCGGGGAGGGTGGCGGTCGGCTCGTCGAGCACGATGAGCTCGGCCTCGGTCGCCAGGGCGCGGGCGATGGCGACCAGCGAGCGCTCGGCGGGGGCGAGGTCGGTGATGCGGGCATCGGCGTCGAGGTGCCCGGCGACGATCCGCAGGGCCTCGTCGCAGCGCTCCCGGGTACGCCGCCAGGAGATCAGCCCGCGCCGGCGGGGATAGCCGGTGCCCAGGGCGATGTTCTCGGCCACCGTCATCCACTCGACGAGACCGAGGTCCTGGTGGATGAAGGACATGGTCCGGGCGGCGGCGTGGGAGCCGAGCGGATGGCCGGCCACGGTCACCTCGCCCTCGTCGGCCCGGTGCACCCCGGCGAGCACCTTGATGAGGGTGGACTTGCCGGCACCGTTGGGACCGAGCAGGGCGAGGACGCTGCCCCGGTGGATGTCGAGGTCGACCGCGGCCAGCGCGACCGTGCCGCCGAACCGCTTGCCGAGACCGCGGATGCGGACGAGGGGTTCGCCACCGAAGGGAGGGGGCGGGCTCATCGAGGTGTCGGGAGCGTCATGCACAGACTTCTCCGGGGGTCGGCCTCCGAGTTCTTCCCGACTGCATGGAGGATTCTATGCCGATCTTGCCGCGTATGTCCGGTATTGAACTCGCCGGATGTGCCCGTCGTGGACGACGCCGTCACGCCGCGGTCAGGGCGCACTCGGCCCAGATGACCTTGCCCTCGGTGGTGTAGCGGGTCCCCCAGGCCTGGGAGAGCTGGGCGACGAGGAAGAGGCCGCGGCCGCCCTCGTCGGTGCTGGCGGCGTGGCGCATGCGCGGGGCGGTGCTGCTCGCGTCGTACACCTCGCAGATCAGGGTGCGGTCGAGGATGAGGCGTACCCGGATGGGTCCGGTGCCGTAGCGGACGGCGTTGGTGACCAGCTCGCTGAGCAGCAGTTCCGTGGCGAACGCGGACTCCTCCAGGCCCCACCGGCCCAGCTGGCTCACGGCGGCGGCGCGGACCTCGCCGACCAGGGCCGGGTCGGCGGCCAGGTCCCACGAGGCGATCCGGTCGGGTGGCACGGCGTTGGTGCGGGCGACGAGGAGGGCGATGTCGTCCCCGGGGTGCTCGGGCGCCACGGCGTCGAGCACCGCCCGGCAGGTCTCCTCCGGGGCGCGGTCCGGGTGGGCCAGCGCGCGGATGAGCTCGTCCAGGGCCACGTCGATGTCGCGGTGACGGTCTTCGATGAGCCCGTCGGTGTAGAGGACCAGCTGGCTGTGTTCGGGGAGCCGCATCTCGACCGACTCGAAGGGCAGCCCGCCGAGGCCGAGCGGGGGTCCCGCCGGCAGTTCGAGGAGCGTCACGGTGCCGTCCGGGTGGACCAGCGCGGGTGGCGGGTGGCCGGCCCGGGCCATGGTGCACCGCTGTGAGGTGGGGTCGTAGATGGCGTACAGGAAGGTGGCGCCGACGATGCCGCTGCCGAGGGCCGGGCTGTCCCCGCCCTCCTCGCGGTCGAGGCGCACCATCAGGTTGTCGAGGTGGGTGAGGAGTTCGTCGGGGGCGAGTTCCAGTTCGGCGAAGTTGCGGGCGGCGGTGCGCAGCCGGCCCATCGTGGCGGCGGCGTGCAGCCCGTGGCCGACGACGTCGCCGACGAGGAGGGCGACGCGGGTGCCGGACAGGGGGATGACGTCGAACCAGTCGCCGCCCACTCCGGACTCGGCGGGCAGGTAGCGGTGGGCGACCTCCACGGCGTCCTGGTCGGGGAGGCCGCGCGGGAGCAGGCTGCGCTGCAGGGCCAGGGCGAGGGTGTGCTCACGGGTGTAGCGGCGGGCGTTGTCGATGCAGAGGGCCGCGCGGGCGGCGAGCTCCTTGGCCAGGGAGCGGTCGTCGTCCCCGTAGGGGGCCGGGTCCTGGGAACGGTAGAAGCCCGCGATGCCCAGGAGGACGCCCCGGGCGAACAGGGGGACGGTGATGAGGGAGTGGATGTTGTGCGCGAGGAGCAGCTCGGCGTGCTCGGGGTCCTGGGCGATCCAGCCGAAGGCGGCCTTCAGATCGGGTTCCAGCACGGGCTGACCGGTGGTCAGGGAGCGCATGTGGGGCGTGGTCGGGCGCAGGGTGACCTGCTCGCCCACCGGGTAGAAGGGGCAGTCCTCGCGGATTCCGTGGACCACCGTCCGCCGCATCTCGGTGGTGGGGTGGGCGGACTCCTCGCCGCGCAGGACGGCCTCGGGCATGTCGATGGTGACGAAGTCGGCCAGCCCCGGGACCGCCATCTCGGCGAGCTCCCAGGCGGTGCGGCCCACGTCCAGGGTGGTGCCGATGCTGTTGCTGGCCTCGGCCAGCAGCTCCAGGCGGCGCCGCGCGGCGACGGCGTACTTGCCCACCTCGGGCTCGCCCACCAGCACCAGCCCGCGGACCATGCCGCCCGCGGCGTCCTCGGAGCCGGCCGCGGCCGCGGCTGCGGCCGCCGCCCCGCGTGTGGTGGATGTGCCGGGCGCGCGGGCCGCCCTCGTGGGCGTACGGGGCACGGCGCGGGACAGGGGTCCGGGCGGTGGGCCGGTGGGGGCGGGGGCGTGCCGCTCGTCCTCGTCGGGCAGGAGCGCCTCGATGACGATGCCCTCCACCCCGGAAGGGCTCGTCACGGGGCGGCTCACGAGGGTGACCCACCGGTCGCGGGAGAGGGGCACGTCGGCGGCCGCCCACTGGGCCGAGGACATCAGCTCCGTGGCCTTCTCCTTGAGCGTCATCTGGTCGCTCTGCTCCAGCTCGCTCTGGAGCAGTTCGGACATGGCGAGCGCGTGCCCGTTGCCGGTGTGGTCATCGGCCCCGGTCCGGCTCGCGGCCTCGAGATAGGCGTGCAGCAGGCCGCGCTCACGCGCCGAACTCTGCTCCATCAGCCGTCGTTCGATGGCCTCGGCCGCCTTGCGCACCACGGGGACCAGGGCCGGGTCCGCGTCCGTGTAGGGATAGCCGAGGCACAGGACGCCCTCGATGTGCCCGCTGAGCTGGTCACGCAGGGGGATCGCCGTACAGGCGCTCGACTGGGACCGCTCGGCGAAGTGCTCGGCGCCGAAGACCTGGCAGAGCCGCCGTTCCGCGAGGGTGAGACCGATGCCGTTCGTACCGGCGAACTGCTCGGCGAAGACGAAGCCCGGGACGGTCTGGATCGGGGAGAGGCGCTTGACCATGGACTTCTCGCCGAAGCGGCGTTCGAGGACGGTGCCGTACCCGTCGGCGAGGCTGATGTTCATCTGGCTGCCCGCGAAGACCGACTCCAGTCGGTCGAGTACGGGACGGGCGGCGCGGATGAGCCGGCCGTCCGGGTCGAAGTCCTGCGTGAACGGAAGCTCGGACTGGTCGGGCGAGATGCCCAGCAGCCGGCTGCGCTGCCACGAGTGCAGGATCGGCCCCCGCACGCGGCCCTCGACCGAATCGCCGTGCAGGAATCGGTCACGGGGATGCACGGGCCCGATGCGGTCTTGCACCACCCCCATCTGCACCACTTCCCTCGGCCCTCAGCCCTCGGCCCTCGGCCCTCAGCCCTCGATGTCCACGCCAGAATGCCCTGAATAGACAGATTTGAGTATATTCCTCAGGTCCGTCCTCACAGGATCGCGACAGGATTGACGGGCGAACCCGTCCCGCCCGGGACGTTCAGCGGCGTCACGACGAGCATGAAGGCGTAACGGCCCGTTTCGGCGCAGGCGGCGGAGAGCGGTTCCAGATCGAGGTTGTCCAGCAGCGGCACCCCCATCGCGGTGACGGCGAGCGCGTGCACGGGGGAGTGCAGCCCCTCGACGGGCGACGGGCGCACGTCGCTGTCCCCGTCGGCCCCGAGCAGCGCGATGGCGCGCTCGGCCAGCAGCGGCACGGCGTCCACGTGCCAGCCCGCGCTCGCCCCGCCGGGGTCCCAGGGGCCCTTCTCACGCCGGCGGCGCAGGGCGCCGGAGCGCAGCAGCACCGCGTCGCCGTCCCCGATCGTCACCCCGAGCGCCCGCTCGGCGGCGATGAGGTCCCGTGCGTGCACCGCCCGCCCGGGATCGAGCCATTCGATCCCGAGGACGGCCGGCAGGTCGACCAGTACGCCCCTGGTGACCAGCGGGCCGAGCGCCGACACCGCGCCGAAGCGGGCGCCCGCGGCATCGACGGAGTCCCGCGCCGCACGGCCGTCGTACAGTTGCCCCCGGTAGGCGACGTGTGACAGTGCGTCGAGGTGGCTGACGCCCTTGCCGTGGTAGTCCACGGCCAGGAAGTCCTTGTAGACGGAGGGCTCCGGGGCCTCCACGTCGCCGAGGTCCGACATGTAGTGCAGGGCGGGCTTCGCGTTGTCCGGACCGGGCCGGGTGTCCCAGGGCCGGGCCATCGGGACGACCGTCCCGGACCGGACCAGGGCGGTGGCCCGCCGTACGTGGTCCGCCGTCACCCTGTTCCAGGCGCCCCGGTCGGCCGCCGCCCACCGGCCCCACGTGCGGACCTCGTCGAAGAGCGCGTCGAACTCCCGGCGGGAGACGGTGGGCCCGATGCCGGGAAGGGCGGCCGGCGGGGGGCCGGGGGCGTCGGCGGGGTCGTGGCTCATGCGCGCATCAGCGCTCCAGGGTCCGTAGGGCTGTCGCCCCAGGATTCCCTGCCGTCGCCGGTACGCGGGCGGACGCGCGGGCCGCCCCCCGATCCCGTCGGTGTCAGGCACCCGCCAGGGGAGCCGGGCCGCCCGTCAGGGCCACGTGGAGGCCGTCCGCCCGGACGCGTACGGACGTGGCCTTGAGCCCCAGCGGGTACGCCTTCGGCGCACCCGCCTCCGGACCGAGAGCGCCCTCGCCCAGGCCGGCCGAGGATCCGGTCGGCCTCCTCAACCTCGCGCGGTGACCAGCAGCACCGGCGTCCAGTCGCCCGCGTCGCGCAGGGCGCGGCAGAAGGAGATGCCGGCCAGGCCCGGCAGGCCGATGTCCAGGACGATGGCCACCGGACGCATCCGCCGGGCGGCCGCGAGCCACCGTCGATGCCAACCCCGTCGACCCGCCGTTCCGGCGGGCGCGCCGCCGCCCGTACATTCCCCGGACAATCCGCCGGCCCGGCGCCGTCAGACCTCCGGGAACACCGGCGCGATCCCGAGGGCGGGCGCGATGGCCCGCCAGACCGTCGACTGGGCCGTGGCGAGGTCGACCCGGGGGTCGTCCAGCATCAGGCGGATGCCGAGGCCGTCGCACAGAGCCAGCACCAGCGTGCCGATCGCGGCGACGTCGCAGTCGGTGAACTCGCCCGACGAAATGCCCCGTTCCACCGTCCCGGCGACCCACGCGTGCAGCTGGTCGTACAGGTCGACAGCGAGGGTACGGGCCGTGCCGTCGCGCAGCGCGCGCACCCACAGCTCCTGCCAGAGCTTCCAGTCCTGGCGGAGCTCCTCGTCCGTGGGCAGCATGCTGCGCACGATGCGGGCCAGGACGACCGCGGCCGGGTCCGTACCGGTGTCGCTGCCGGTGTCCGTGCCGGTCCGGGCGAAGGAATGCGTCATCGCCTCGGCGAAGAGCTTCTCGCGGGTGTCGAAGTGGTAGTGCAGCAGGGCCTTCGAGACACCGGCGTGCTCGGCGACCTTGCGCATGCTGACGTGCTCGAAACCGATGTCGGCGATCACTTCGCACGCGGCGGTGAGGATGCGTTCCCGCGTTTCGAGTGCGCGCTCGGCCTTGGTCACGTTGGCTGCTCCCCGTGTCGGCGCCCGTTGGGTCGGTGGGTGGGTGGTTGAGCGGGTGGTGGGGCGGAAGGCCCGGCGGCCGGACCCGCCGGGCCCCCATCCTCCCGCATCGGGCCCCCGGTTCCCGGCCGTTGGACCGCGGCGGCCGGGAACGGGGTCGGGAACGGGGTCGGGAACGGGGGCCCTCATCGGGTCAGGAGTAGGTGTGGAAGCCCCGGCCCGTCTTGCGGCCGAGCAGGCCCGCGTCCACCATCCGGGCCAGCAGCGGCGGCGGGGCGTAGAGGGGCTCCCGGTACTCCGCGTACATCGACCGGGCGATGGCCTGGACGGTGTCCAGCCCGATCAGGTCGGCCAGGGCCAGCGGCCCCAGCGGATGGGCGCAGCCCAGGGTCATCCCCTGGTCGATGTCCTCGGCCGAGGCGATCCCGGACTCGGCCATCCGCACCGCGGCGAGCAGGTACGGCACGAGGAGCGCGTTCACGACGAACCCGGCCCGGTCCTGGGCGCGGACCACTTGTTTGCCCAGCACCGCGGAGGCGAACTCCCGGGCCCGCCGGACGGTTTCCTCGCCGGTGAGCAGCGAGGGCACCAGCTCCACCAGGGGGAGCACCGGGACGGGGTTGAAGAAGTGCAGGCCGACGACCTGGGCCGGCCGCGAGGTGGCGGCGGCCAGCCGGATGACCGGGATGGACGAGGTGTTCGTCGCCAGTACGGCGTCCCGGCGCTCCACCACCCGGTCCAGCCGTGCGAACACCTCCAGCTTGGCCCGCTCGTCCTCGGCCACCGCCTCGACGACCAGGTCCCGGTCCGCCAGCAGGGACATGTCCGTGGTCAGCGTGATCCGGCCGATCGCGGCGTCGTGGTCGGCGGCGGTCAGTTTCCCGGCCGCCGCGGCCCGGGCCAGGGAGCGCTCGATCCGCTCCAGGCCGGCGTCCGCGGCGGTCCGGTCCGCCTCCACCACCACGACGTCGCGTACGGCGCGGGCGCAGACCTCGGCGATGCCGGATCCCATCAGCCCGCAGCCCACGATCCCGACGCGCTCCACATCGCTCACCGGGTCACCGGCAGCCGCAGAACTCCCGTGCCGCGCTTGACCAGTTCACCCGCGATGATCAGGCGCTGGATCTCGGAGGTGCCCTCCCAGATGCGGTCGACGCGCAGTTCGCGGTAGAGCCGCTCGACCGGGTACGAGCGGTCGTAGCCGCGGCCGCCGAAGATCTGCAGGCACCGGTCGATGACCCGGCCCGACGCCTCGCTCGCCGACAGTTTCGCGATGGCCGCCTTGGCGTGCAGCGTCTTGCGGTCGATCCCGCCCTCGTCGACCTCCCAGGCGACCTGGTGGGTGTAGGCGCGGTTGACGGCGATGTCGACGGCGCAGTCGGCGAGCATGCCCTGGATCAGCTGGAAGTCGGCGATGGGCGAGCCGAACTGGCGTCGTTCCACCGCCCAGTCGCGGGCGAGCTCCAGGGCGCGCTCCGCCGCCCCGATCGTCCGCGCGGCGATCATCAGCCGTTCCTCGGTGAACCAGGAGCGGGTGATGTCGTAGCCGTTGCCCACTTCCCCGAGCACGGCGTCCGCCGGGACGTGCACGTCGGTGAAGGTGAACTCGGGGTGCTCATAGACGAAGGTGTGCATCCAGCGGGGTACCCGGGTCATCTCGATGCCCGGGGTGTCCTTGTCGACGAGGAACAGGGTCGGCGCCCCCAGGTCCCCGGCCGCGGCGAGCACGATCATGAAGTCCGCGTGGTCGCCGACGGTGACGAACCACTTCTCGCCGTTCAGCACCCAGCCGTCCGCGGTCCGCGTCGCCGTGGTCCTCAGGCTCTGCGGGTCGGAGCCGGCCTCGGGCTCGCTCACCGCGTAGCAGTCGCGGCGCTGCCCCCGGATCACGGGGACGAGGTACCGCTCGCGCTGCTCCGGCGTGCAGAAGGACAGCGCGTTGGCGGGACGCCACACCATGTCCCACAGGGCACCGGTGAGCCGCCCGAGCTCGGCCTGGACCGTCACCTGCTCCAGGATGGTGAGGCCCGCGCCGCCCCACTCCGCCGGCATGTTGACGGCCTGGAGGCCGCTGTCGAGGACGGCGTCGCGGATCTCGGCGTGGGCCCGCGGGGGCAGGCCGTTGTTCTCCTCGCAGTCGAGCTCGTACTTCGTGATGAACTCGGTGAGGGCGCGCGCCGAGTCCCTGAGCTCTTCCTGACGGGCGGTGAGACGGAAGTCCATGTCCGTGGTCCTTCTGATCGCGGGTGCGGGGTGCGGGGTGCGGGGTGCGGGTGCGGTACGGGTTGGCCGGCGGCGGGGTGGTCAGGAGGCGGGCAGGGCGAGCGCCCGGGTGCCGCGCTTGATCAGCTCGTTGGCGATGATCAGGCGCTGGATCTCGGAGGTGCCCTCCCAGATGCGGTCGACGCGCAGTTCGCGGTAGAGCCGCTCGACCGGGTACGAGCGGTCGTAGCCGCGGCCGCCGAAGATCTGCACGCACCGGTCGACGACCCGCCCGGCGGCCTCGCTCGCCGCGAGCTTCGCCGTCGACGCCTTGGCGTGCAGGGTCTTGCGGTCGGTGTGCGGCTGGTCGGCTTCCCAGGCGACCTGGTGGGTGTAGGCGCGGTTGACGGCGATGTCGACGGCGCAGTCGGCGAGCATGCCCTGGATCAGCTGGAAGTCGGCGATGGGCGAGCCGAACTGGCGTCGCCGCACCGCCCAGTCGCGGGCGAGCTCCAGTGCCCGTTCGGCGGCGCCGACCGTCCGGGCGGCGATCATCAGCCGCTCGTCGGTGAACCACTCCTTGGTCAGCTCGTACCCGTTGCCGACACCGCCGAGCACGTCTTCGTCGGCGACGAACACATCGGTGAAGGTGAACTCGGGATGCCCGTTCACCGCGGAGTGCATGAAGCGCGGGACCCGCGTCATCTCCACACCCGGGGCGTGCTTGTCCACGAAGAACAGCGTCGCGGCCCGCTCCGGGCCCGCGTCGGCCTGAACCAGCAGGAAGTCTGCGATGTCGCCGCAGGTCACGAACCACTTCTCGCCGTTCAGCAGCCAGCCGCCCGCGGTCCGCGTCGCGGTGCTCGTGCCCGAGCCGGGGTCGGAGCCCGCCCCGGGCTCGGTGACCGCGAACGCGTCGAACCGCTCGCCCCGGATGACGGGCAGCAGGTACTTCTCCCGTTGCGCCTCGGTCCCGTACGCGAGGACGTTCGCGGGCCGCCAGGGAATGTCCCAGAGGCAGTTGGTGACCTTGCCGAACTCCTCCTCGACGATGACCTGGTCCAGCAGGGACAGGCCGGCGCCGCCCCAGGCGGCGGGCATGTTGATCGCGTAGACGCCGGCGTCCATGGCGGCGCGGGTCAGTTCGCGGACCGTGTCGGCCGGCAGCGGGCCGCCGGCCTCCTCGGACCGGTCCTCGTACGCCATCAGGAGCCGGGCGTAGGCGGCGGCGCGGGCCTTGAGGTCGGCCTGCTCGGGGGTGTAGCGGAAGTCCATGGTGCGGTGTCCTCCGGTGGATGGGTTGAGGGGCGAGGGGGTGGGAGCGGCGGAGTCAGCCGAGGACGGCCCGGGCGTCCAGGGCCAGCGCGCCGTCCGGGCGTACCAGCAGCGGGTTGACCTCCAGCTCGGCGATCTCCGGATGGGCCGCGGCCACCGCCGTGATGCGTTCGATCACGGCGGCCGCGGCGGCCACGTCCACGGCCGGCCGGCCGCGGACGCCGTCCAGCAGCGCGGCGGTCCGCAGCCCGCGCAGCAGGGCCTCGGCCCGCCCGGCCGGTACGGGGGCGAGCGCGAAGGCGACGTCGCGCAGGCTCTCGGTGAGGACGCCGCCGAGCCCGACCATGGCCACCGGCCCGAACCGCGGGTCGTGGTTCACTCCGACGATCAGCTCGATGCCGTCCGCAAGGTCGGCCATCGCCTCGACCGAGTAGGCGGGCGCGCCGAGCCGGGCGTGCATCTCCCGGTACGCGACGAGGAGCGCCTCCCGATCGGCCAGCCGCAGCGCGACGCCGCCCGCGTCCGACTTGTGCAGCAGATGCAGGGCCTTGAGCACGTACGGGCCCTGGAACTCACCGGCGGCGGCGACCAGTCCGGCCTCGTCGGTGATCTCCCGCGCGGCCGGGAACGCCACCCCGGCGGCGGCGAGCAGCGTCCGCACCCCGTGGTATCCGGCGTCCCGCAGCGGCGCGGCCGGAGCGGGCAGCGCGGGGAACTCCGGCGGCTCCCCCGCGCCGCCGCCGGCCGCCGCCCGCCCGGTCATCGCCGACAGCGCGCGGGCCGCGTCCTCGGTGGCGGCGAACACCGGCACCCCCGCTTCGGCCAGCACCCGGCAGCTCGGCGACCGCGGGTACATCGACTGCACGACCAGCGGCTTCGGTGCGGCCGCGAGGTGCGTGACGATCTTCTCCGCGGCCAGCGTCTCGCCCTCGGCGAGCACGGAGCCGCCGGCCGGTCCGCCGCCGAGACCGCCGTCGGAGGCCGCGTAGCCACCGAAGTAGCCCGTCATCAGGACCGCGTCGACCTCTTCGGCCGCGAGGAGCTCCGCGACCGTGTCCGCGTACGAGAGCGGGTCCTGCTCGCCCATGCCGGCCAGGTCGACCGGATTGCCGACCGCGGACTGCTGCCACAGCACGGTCCGCAGCCGGGCCTGGGTGTCCGCGCCCAGTTCCGGCACGCCGAGTCCGGCGTCCTCGGCGGCGTCGGCGGCGATGGCGCCGTGGCCGCCGCCGTCGGTGAAGACCGCGGTCCGGGCGGCGCTCGCGCGTCCCTCCGTACGGGGGTGGCCCGGCCGGGCACTCAGCGCGGCCAGGACGACCGTCATCTCCCGTGGCGTGCGCACCAGTTCCACGCCCGCGTCGCGACAGGCCGCGGCCACCACGTCGGCCGAGGTGGTGAGCGCCCCCGTGTGGGACTGGGCGCTGCGCGCGGAGGCGGTTCCCCGCCCGGCGGTGAGCAGGACCACCGGCTTGCCCGCCGCGGCGGCGGCCCGGGCGAAGGCCCTGCCGTCGCCGAAGTCCTCGGCGTACACGGCGATCGACGTGGTGGCCTCGTGGCGGGCACAGTCCTCGACGAGGTCGACGAGGGTCACGTCGGCCTGGTTGCCGAGCGAGACGAACCGGGAGAAGCCCAGGCCGTGCGGGGCGCCGCGGAGCTGGAGTTCGAGCGCGAGGTTGCCGCTCTGGCTCAGCAGGGCGACACCGCCGGGCGCGAAGCGGTCCGAGGCGAGGTAGAGCTCGGTCGTGTTGTCGGCGATGCCCAGGCAGTTGGGGCCGACGAGGACGGCTCCGGCCTCCCGGACACGGGCGACGACCGCGCGCTGGCGGGCCAGGCCCGCCGGGCCGGCCTCGGCGAAGCCCGCCGTGATGCCGACGATCGCCTTCGCCCCGCAGGCCAGGGCGTCGTCGACGGCCGCCTCGAAGCCGTCGCCGGGGACGGAGACCACCACCAGTTCGACGGGTTCGCCGATCGCGGCGAGCGACGGGGCGGCCGGTCTGCCGAGGACGGTGCCGCCGCGCCGGTTCACCAGGTGCACCGGCCGCCGCCCTTCGGCGCGCAGTGCCTGGGAGGCCACGGCGTGCCCGTACTTGGCGGGGTCGTCGCTGGCGCCGACCACGGCGACGGAGCGCGGGTCGAAGAGGGCCGTCAGATCGCGTCCCATGTCACTTCTCCACTCGGAGGGCGGAGTTGGGGCAGCTTTCGGCGCAGGCGCGCGCCGCTTCCTCGGTACCGGACGGGACCGCGACGGCGATGACCTTCGCGTAGCCCCATTCGTCGAGTTCGACCAGGCCGGGTGCGTGTTCCTGGCACAGCCCGTAGCCCTGGCAGCGGGTGGAGTCCAGCAGGAGTTTCACGATGTTCCTTTCAGGGCGGGCAACGGGGTGGGGAGGGCGGCGGCCTTCGGCACGGCCGTTGCGGACGCGGCGCTGGTGGGCGGGGCCACGTCGGGCACGGCGACCGTGAGGCGTCGGCGGCCGTCCGCGGGCTCGGAGGCCGCGCACACGGGGCACGGCGCGGCGAGATGGGAGCGGACGAGTCGGGGGAAGGCGCGGAGCAGGCTGCCCGCGATGCCCGCGGCGGCGTCGAGCAGGCCGCAGGCGCCACGTCCCGGCAGCCCCTGCGACCAGCGCCGCAGGCTGTCCGCGGTGTCCGGCCCGGCCGTCCCGGCGGCGAGGGCGTACAGGGCCTCGCCCACGGCCATGGTCCCGGAGACGCAGACCCCGCACTGGCGGGCGCTCTCGGCCGCGAGGTGGCCGGCCGCGTCGGCGGCGGCGGTCACCGGGCAGGTGCCGGGCGGCAGGAAGCGGATCGCCCCGCAGCCCAGGGCGGTACCGGCGGCGGTCAGCGCGCCCGGTTCGAGGGGAAGGCGGTCCACGGCACCGGAATCGACGAGCCCGCCGAACAGGCCGCCCATCAGCGCGCCGATGGCCTGCGGGGTGCCGAGCAGGGACGCCAGGGTGCGCAGCGGGGTGCCGAGGGGGACCTCGGTGAGGACCGGGGCGGCGGGCCCGCCGGAAAGGGTGACCAGCGTGGAGTCCGCGATCCGGTCCCGCAGGTCGGGGCGGGTGGCGGTGAGGGCGATCCGGGCGAGGGTCTCGGCGTTGGAGACCAGGGTCGGGGCGCCGCCGACCCCCCGCTCGAAGGGGCGGGGCGGTTTGGCGGTGGGCAGTGCCGGTCCGCCGTCGATCCTGCGGACGACCGCGCTCTCCTCCCCGGCGACGTAGGTGCGGGCGGTCTCGACGACCTCGACGGGCAGGCCGGGGTCCCGTTCGGCGAGGGCCCGGCGGACGCGTGCGCCCGCTTCGGGGTCCGAGAGGTAGACGTAGCCGCGGACGGCGCCGGTGACGGCGGCGGCGCGGGCGAGTCCGTCGAGGACCAGATGGGGCCGGGCCCGCAGCAGCCAGCGGTCCTTGACCGACCCCGGCTCACCCTCCTCGCCGTTCGCCACCACCACCGGGCGGCCGCCCCGGTCCCGTACGGAGCGCAGTTTGACGGCGACCGGGAAGCCGGCCCCGCCGCGACCGCGCAGCCCGGAAGCGGTGAGGTGGTGCAGCAGCTCGTCCGGGCCGGTGACGGCGGCGTAGCCCCCTGCGGCGCGGTAGGCGGCCGCGCTCTCGACCGCGTGGGGTGACGCTCCGAGTACGGAGCCCGGTGGCGGCTGGGCCGGCCGGCGGATCGTGGTCATCGGCTTTCTCCTGTCGGGGGAGTGGTCCGCAGGGTCCGTACGGCGCTTTCCAGCGCGGCGCGGTCCCTGGCGGTGCGGCCGTACCCCGGTCCCGGGAGGCCGATGAGCATGCGGTGGTGGTCGAGGACCACCTCGGCGGCGAGCAGGGCGGCCGTACGGTCGCCCGGCCCCGGCCCCGGCTTTGGGCCGGTGGCCGCGGCGGTCACCAGCTCGGTGACCTCGGCCAGGTAGCGCAGCCAGCTGTGCCGGCTGCCCCGCAGGACCAGGCGTTCGACGCGGCGCCGCTCGGCGGCCGCCAGCTCGGCGGGCGCCGCGGGCGGGCGCTGCGAGGAGGCGCGCAGGGCGGCGACCGCCGCAGGCAGTTCCCGCTCGGGTTCGGGGGTGAGCCCGAGCCAGTCCAGACGCCGACGACCGCTCATGCGTGCCTCCGGGAGGGGTGGGGTGGAGGAGGGAGGTGGGGGTTCGGTGACCGTCCGGGCCCGGCCGGTCACGTGAGCCGGGGGCGGGGAGCGGGGATGCCCGGGGCTCGCCGCGCGGTGACACCGGTGACACCGGTGACGTACGGCAGGGAGGAGGGGGTGCGGCCCGGGCGGGTGCCCGGGTGGCGGGGCTGCATCCGGCCCGACAAAAGGCCCAGAAGTGGAGGAACGCCGGTGCAGCGACGAGAATTACGCTAGCTGACCGATCGGTCAGCGTACAAGTCTTGACCCGGTGGAAATCAGCCAGCAATCTGACTGTCCAATCGGTCAGCAAGGCCGCGGCGTCCGCCGCGGCCTGCTGCCCGCCGCTGGGTCGTCTCGCCATCCCTCTCTGAACCGGACGCCGAACCGATCGCCGCACCGCCGGCACGGAGGAGTCACCCGATGTACTCCAGAGCCCCCGATCGAACCCCCGCCGACCAGCAGCCGGTCCAGGACGCCCCCGGGCCCGCACTGTCGGCCCGCTACTACACCGACCCCGGCACGGCCGCCGCCGAGACGCGGCAGGTCTTCGCCAGATCCTGGCAGCTCGTCTGCCACGAGTCCGACCTGCCCGGCCCCGGTGCCCGGCTCGCCGCCACGGTCGCGGACCGCGAGGTCCTCGTCGTCCGCACCGAGGACGGAGGCCTGGCCGCCCACCTCAACGTGTGCCGGCACCGCGGAACACGCCTGGTCACCGCCCCCGAACCGGACGGCAAGGCCATCCGTTGCCCGTACCACGGCTGGACGTACCGCCTCGACGGCAGCCTCGTCGGCGCCCCGGAGGCCCGGCAGATCCCCTGCCTCGACAAGCCCGCGCTCGGCCTGTTCCCGGCCCGCGTCGAATCCTTCCTCGGCTTCGTCTTCGTCAACCTCGACCCCGACGCCGTGCCGCTGGCACACCAGTGCGCCGGGCTCGCCGAAGCGGTCGGCCACTACGCGGGCGCCGACCTGGTGCCCGTCGGCCGCAGCCGCATCCACGACCTGGCCGGCGCCGAGGTGCAGGAGGCCAACTGGAAGGTGGCGGTCGACAACTACCTGGAGGGCTACCACGTGCCGGTGGCCCATCCCGGGCTGATGCGGCTGCTCGACTACCAGGGCTACACCTGCGAGATCGAGGACTCGTACGCCCTGTTCGCCTCACCGCTGCGGGACAAGCCGTCCTCGAACTGGGCCGAGCGCCTCTACCAGCGCATCGCCGCCCCCATGCCCGGCCTCGCCGAGGCCGACCGGCGGGTCTGGCGGTACGCGGTGATCTACCCGAACACCCTCATCGACTTCTACCCCGACCACGTACTGGCCTGGACCGCGATCCCGACGGCGGTGGACCGGGTGGCCGTGCCCGGTGCGTTCTACACCCGGCGCGGCACCGGCCTGCGCACCCGGCTCGCCCGGCGCCTGAACATCCACATCGGCTGGATCACCAACGACGAGGACGCCGAACTGGTCGCCCGCGTCCAGAAGGGACTCTCCACCCCCGGCTTCGAGCCCGGGCCCCTGTCCCGCCGGGAGTCGGCGGTCGGCTGGTTCGCCGGCCGCATCCGGGCGGACCTCGACACCGCTGGACAGTGAGCCGTCCCCACTGAAGGCCCGCCGCGGGCACCTCCGTACGGGGCCCCCAGCCGTACCGCCGCAGGCCCGCCCGCATCCCGCCCGCATCCCGCCCGTACCGCCCGTCGCACAGGTCCGCGCCGCCCGTCACCCCCCGGCGCCCCCCATTCCCCCGAGGCCCCCCTACGGAGAGGACCCCCATGTCCCCCGAGGCACTCCCCCCGACCAGACGCTCCTTCCTCCTCGCCGGCACCGCCACGGTCCTCGGCCTGGCCGCCGCCGGCTGCGGATTCGCCTCCGGCACCGACCCGGCCGGCGAAGCGGCCGGTCAGGCACCGATCGACGTCAAGGTCGACGGCGACCTGGTCTATTTCAACTGGGCCGACTTCGTCGATCCCGCCGTCTTCGAAGGATTCGAGAAGGAGTACGGCGTCAAGGTCGTCCAGTCGAACTTCGACTCCATGGAAGGCATGACCGCCAAGCTCAACGCGGGAAACCGCTACGACATCATCTTCCCCACCGCGAAGTGGGCACAGCGCCTCGCCGCCGGCGGCAGGCTGCGGACGATCGACCACACCCGGCTGCGGAACGCCGAGGCCGTGTTCGGCGGTTACGACTACTTCGCCGACCCCTGGTACGACCCCGGCTCCGCCCACACCGTCCCCTTCACCATGTTCAAGACCGGCATCGGCTGGCGCCGCGACCGGCTCGGAGACCTCACCGGCTCCTGGGACGACCTGTGGAACGCCCAGGCCAAGGGCAAGGTCTTCGTCCTCGACGACCGCGACGAGGTGCTCGGCATGGGAGCCCTCAAGCTCGGTCTCGACCTCACCACCGGCGATCCGGGCGACCTCGCACGCGTCACCGACACCCTGCGCTCGCTCCGCCCCCGTCTGCGCGGCTTCTCCAGCGACAGTTACAACAACCTGCTCAACGGCAACGCCGACATGACCCAGGCCTGGAGCGGGGACATGGCCGCCATGCTCGCCCAGGCGGAGGACCCGACCGTCTTCGGCTTCGAGGTCGCCCGCGAGGGCGCCCCCGTCAACTCCGACTGCTACGCCATCCCCGCCAACGCGCAGCACCCCGGCACCGCGATGCTCTTCGTCGACTACATGCTCCGCCCGGAGAACGTGAAGAAGAACATCGAGTACATCGGCTACCCGATGCCGGTCCGCGGCACCGAGGACACCTACACCGCGCTCGTCGAACCCTTCCCCCAGTGCCAGGTCACCGCACAGGACCTCAAGGACGACCGCTACTTCCGCAACGGCACCGCGGAGGGCGAACAGCACCGCGACGCCGCCTGGACCGACGTGAAGGCGGGCTGACATGCCGCGACGCGATCGACCCGGCCCCGCCGCCCGCCCGCGCGGAGGAACGGCCGCCGCGTCCGGGGCGCGCCTGTGGACCTGGCTCATGGTCCCCGGCACCCTCTGGATGACCGGCTTCCTCCTCGCCTCCCTCCTCCTGGTGGCCACCCTCGCCTTCGGTACCACCGACCCCCTCGGAAACCCCCACTTCGGACTCAACGCCGACAACTTCGCCGCACTGGCCGACCCGGCCTACCGCACCGTCCTGCTGCGCTCCCTCGGCTACGCGCTGATCACCTGCCTCATCTGCCTGGCCGTGTCCTACCCGGTGGCCTACGCCATCGCCCTGTACGGCGGACGCTTCAAGAACCTGCTGATCGCCGCGATCGTCGTCCCGTTCTTCGCCAACTACCTGGTGCGGATGTACGGCTGGTCCGTGCTCCTCTCCGACGACGGGCCGCTGCTCAAGGCCCTGCGCGCGATCGGCGTCGCCGACGACGGCACCAAGATCCTGCAGACCGGGCCGGGCGTCATCGCGGGACTCGTCTACGGCTTCGTCGTCTTCATGGTCATCCCGCTGTACGCGGCCATGGAACGGATGGACACCTCGCTCATCGAAGCGGGCCGCGACCTCTACGGCGGCCCCCTGCGGACCTTCCTCTTCGTCACCGTCCCCGCCACCCGGCAGGGCGCCGCCGCCGGATGCGTCCTCGTCTTCCTGCCCGCCATGGGCGACTTCGTCAGCGCCCAGCTCATGGGAGGTCCCGACCAGATCATGATCGGCAACCTGATCCAGGACAAGTTCTTCCAGGGCCAGAACTGGCCGCTCGGCTCCGCCCTGACCATGCTCCTGATGGCCGTCCTGCTGCTCGGGATGCTCGGCTACCTCCGGCGCACCCGCAAGGACGAGGCGGAGGCGGTCCGATGACCCTCCGACCCGGGCCCCGAGCCTCCCGTACGGCCGTTCCGTCGCCGCGCGGTACGACCGCGGACACCACCCCCCGCCCCGGCGACACGGCCGGACCGCACGGGCCGGCCGGACCGCGGCCCCGCCCCCCGCGCCCGCGCCGCGGAGCCGAGCGCAGGCCCCGGTTCGCCATCGCCGTCACCGCGGTCTTCTTCGCCCTGCTCTACCTCCCCGTCGCCGTCGTCGTCCTGTTCTCCTTCAACGCGCAGAAGTCCCTGACCGTCTTCGACGGCGTCAGCCTCCGCTGGTACACGGCGTTCCTCCACGACGACGTGCTCCTCGACTCGCTCGGCATGAGCCTGCGGGTGTCCCTCGTCGCCATGGCCGGCTCGCTCGTCCTCGGCGTGGCCCTGGCCCTGGGCCTCGTACGCAACCGCGGCCGCCTCGGCTCCTTCTCCGGCCTGGTCATGCTCGTCCCGCTGATCACCCCGGAGATCGTCACCGGCGTCGCGGCGATGCTGCTCTTCAAGGGGCTGGGCATCACACTGTCCACCGGCACCGTGATGCTCGCCGAGATCACCTTCTCCATCTCGTACGTGACGGTCATCCTGCGCTCCCGCATCGCCGCCCTCAACCCCGAGGTCGAAGAGGCCGCGATGGACCTCGGCGCCACCCGCAGACAGGCCCTGTGCCTGGTGACGCTCCCCGCGCTGCTCCCCAGCATCCTGGCCTCCGGGGTACTGATCTTCGCCCTCGTCTTCGACGACTTCGTCCTCGCCTACTTCACCACCGGAGTCGATCCGCAGCCGCTGTCCGTCCGCATCTACTCGGCCATCAGGTTCGGCGTCCAGCCGACCATCAACGCCGTCGGCACCCTGATGCTCGTCGGCTCCATCGGACTCATCGTCCTCGCGCTCGCCATCCCGCGCCTGTTCGGCCGCCGTGGCGGCCTCGATCTGCTCTCCGGGAAGTGACCCCCATGTACCCGACGCCCGTGTACCCGACCCCCGTGTACGACCACCCCGCCGTCCGGCTCGACCGGATCGGCAAGCGGTACCCCAACTCCGAGGCCTACGCCGTCCACGACGTCACCCTCGACATCGCCCCGGGCGAGTTCTTCTCCCTCCTCGGCCCCTCCGGCTGCGGGAAGACCACCCTGCTGCGGATGACCGGCGGTTTCGCCGACCCCACCCAAGGCAGCGTGCTGCTCGACGGCCAGGACGTCACCGGCCTGCCGCCCAACAAGCGCAACGTCAACACCGTCTTCCAGAGCTACGCCCTCTTCGACCACCTCTCGCTGGCCGACAACGTGGCCTTCGGCCTCAAGCGCAAGGGCGTCGCCCGCGCCGAGATACGCGAGCGCGTCACCGAGATGCTCGACCTCGTCCAGCTCGGGGGACTGGCCGGCCGCAAACCGCCCACCCTCTCCGGCGGCCAGCGGCAGCGCGTCGCCCTCGCCCGCGCCCTCGTCAACCGCCCCCAGGTCCTGCTCCTGGACGAGCCGCTGGCCGCCCTCGACCTCAAACTCCGCCGCCGCATGCAGGTCGAGCTCAAGCAGATCCAGCGCGAGGTCGGCATCACCTTCGTCTTCGTCACCCACGACCAGGACGAGGCACTGACCATGTCGGACCGCCTCGCCGTCATGAACGAGGGCCGCATCGAGCAGTGCGGCACGCCCGAGGACGTGTACGAGCGCCCGACGAGCAGCTTCGTGGCCTCCTTCATGGGCACCTCCAACCTCGTCCCCGGCACCTACCGCTCCGGCCGGGTCGTCCTCGACGAGGGTCCCGCCCTGCCCGTCGGCCCCCGGTCCGACGTGCCCGACGGCAGCCGGGTCAGCCTCTCGATCCGCCCGGAGAAGATCTGGCTCTCCGACTTCGAACCGGGCATGGCCAAGGTCAGCGGAGTCGTCCGGGAGACCGTCTACTGCGGACCAACCACCACCTACCTCATCGAACTGGCCCCCGGCGTCACGGTGTCCGTGCTGGAACAGAACACCGTCCGCTCCCGCATGGAGGACCGCTGGAGCGGCGGCGAACAGGTCGAGGTCGGCTGGAAGCCCGAACACTGCCTGGTCCTCGACTGAGCCCGCGCCCGCGCTCCCGCTCCCGCCCCCGCACCACCGCCCGGTACCGACCGAAGGAAGCACCTCCATGAACCACGACGTCATCGTGCTGGGCGCCGGACTGGCCGGTCTCGCCGCCGCCCGCGACCTGGCCGCGGGCGGGGCCGACGTCCTCGTCGTCGAAGCCCGCGACCGGGTCGGCGGACGCGTCGAACAGACCACCCTCCCCGACGGCCGGCTGGTCCAGCTCGGCGGGGAGGTGGCCGGCCGGGCCCACACCGCCTACACCACGCTGGCCGCGGAACTGGGCCTCACCCTGGTGCCCAGCTACGTCGCCGAACCCGGCGCCCTCGTCCGCGCCACCCCCGAAGGGGTCTCCGCCGCGGACCCGCCGCACTGGTTCGGCCCCGGCGACGACACCTGCCACGCCAAGGTCACCGCCGCCTTCACCGCACTCGCCGAGACCGTGGACCCGGCCGACCCCTGGTCGCACCCCGAAGCCACCGCCCTCGACCTGCTGTCCGTCGGCGACTGGCTGCGCGCCCAGGGCGCCACCCCGGCCGTCGTACGCCTCTGGGAGATCGGCCAACTCGCCCTCGCCGACGGCTCCTGCGAACGGACCTCCCTGCTCGCCGCCCTCCGCAAGCACGCCGCCGTACCCGCCACCGGCCACTACGAGTACGAGGCCTGGGAGGGCCTGCGGGTCGCCGAGGGATCGGCGACCGTGGCCCTGCGCATGGCCGAGGGGCTCGCCGGACGCATCCGTACGGGCTCACCCGTCGAAGCGGTCGCGATCCGCCGGCCCGGCCCCTGCACCGTACGCCTCGCCGGCGGCGAGACCCTGACCGCCGGCGCCGTCGTCAGCGCCCTCCCCGTCGGCCCGCTCCGCTCGGTCGCCGTCACCGGAGTGTCCGACGAACGGCTCTCCTCCCTGCACCGCCAGCGCCACGCCCTCGCCGCCAAGTTCACCGCTGCGTACGAGCGCCCCTTCTGGCGCGAGCGCGGCCTCAGCGGCCTCTCCGAATGCGAGGGGGTCCTCGGCAGCACCTGGCCGCAGAGCGAAGGCATCCTGTCCGCCCTCGTCCCGCCCGAACGCTACGGCGTCCTCCTCGCCGCGCCCGCCCCGCTGCGCACCGCCGAACTGCTCGCCGACGTAGCGCGCCTCTTCGGCGACGAGGCCCACCGGCCGCTCGCCTCGTACCTGCGCCTGTGGGGCACCGACCCCTGGACCCAGGGGTACGTCACCCAGTGGACCCCCGGCGACGTCATGGCCGTCGGCCCCCGGCACGGCACCCACGAACCACCCTTCTACGTCTGCGGATCCGACCAGTGGGTGGCCGGCTACATGGAAGGCGCCGTCCGCACCGGACGCGCCGCCGCCGAGGAGGCGCTGCGCCGTGGCTGACCCCCTGCACAACCACATCGGGGGAGTGGACCGCCCCGCCGCCTCGGGCGCGACCATGGCCCTGACCGACCCCGCCACCGGCCGGGTGCACGGTCACGCCCCCCGCTCCGGCCCCGCCGACACGGACGCGGCCTGCGCCGCGGCGGCCACGGCGTACGCGCACTGGTCCACCACCACCCCGGCCGCCCGCCAGCGCGCCCTGCTCGGCATCGCCGACGCCATCGAGGCACACGCGGACGCCCTCACCGCCGCCGAGACCGCGGACACCGGCAAACCGCCGGAACAGTTCCGCACCGAGGAACTGCCCGCGATCGCGGACGCCGTCCGCTACTTCGCCGGCGCCGCACGCAACCTCCAGGGCGCCGCCGCGGCCGAGTACACCGAGGGCCGCACCTCCCTCCTGCGCCGGGAACCGGTCGGCGTCTGCGCCCAGATCACCCCCTGGAACTACCCGCTGATGATGGCCGCCTGGAAGATCGCCCCGGCGATCGCCGCGGGGAACACCACCGTGCTCAAGCCCGCCGACACCACCCCCTCCTCCGCCGTGCTCCTGGCCCGGCTCGCCGCCGCCCACCTTCCGCCGGGGGTGCTCAACGTGGTCTGCGGTGACCGCGACACCGGGCGGGCCCTGAGCGCCCACCCCGACGTCGCCCTGATCGCCGTCACCGGCAGCGTCCGCGCCGGCCGGGAGATCGCGGCGGCCGCGGCCGCCGGCCTCAAACGGGTCCACCTGGAACTGGGCGGCAACGCGCCCGTCCTGATCCACGAGGACGTGGACGTGGCTGCCACCGCCGCCGCCCTCGCCGCGGTCGCCTACTACAACGCCGGCCAGGACTGCACCGCGCCCGCCCGGCTCCTCGTCCACCGCCGGATCCACGACGCCTTCCTCGCGGCCTTCGCCGCCGAAGCGGCCAAGCTCCGTACCGGAGTCGACTTCGGGCCCCTCAACAACGCGGCCCAACTCGCCTCGGTGCGGGCCCTGCTGGACCGGCTGCCGGCCCACGCCGAGATCGTCACCGGCGGCGGCCGGCCGCCCCGCCCCGGCTTCTTCCACGAGGCCACCGTGGTCGCCGGCGTCCGCCAGGACGACGAGATCGTGCAGGAGGAGACCTTCGGCCCGGTGGTGACCGTCCAGCCCTTCGCCGACGAGACCGAGGCCCTGCACCTGGCCAACGCCGTCCGCTTCGGCCTGGCCGCGAGCGTGTGGACCACCGACCACGACCGGGCCATGCGCGCCACCCGCGCCCTCCACACCGGCATCGTCTGGGTGAACACCCACGGCACCACCGTCTCCGAGATGCCCCACGGCGGGGTCAAGCATTCCGGCTACGGAAGCGACCTCTCCCTGTCCGGCCTCCTGGACTACACCCAGGCCAAACACGTCATGCTGTGACCCGGAGTCGGCGGGCCGCCCCGACGTGCCCGGGCGCGGCCCGCGGGGCACCCTGGAGGCATGGCCCGAGCCAACGACCAGGTCGAGGCTCTGCTCCAGGAGTACGCGGACCTCATCGCGATCCGGGGCGGGGAGGCCTTCAAGGCGCGCGCCTACGAGAAGGCCGCCCGGGCCGTCGGGGGGCACCCGCAGGACGTGTCCACGCTCGACGCCAAGGGGCTGCGCGAGATCCCCCACGTCGGCAGATCGGTCGCCGACAAGATCATCGAGTACCTGCGGACCGGCCGCATGACCGTGGTCGACGAGGCCCGGGCCGACGTACCGGCCGGAGTGCGCGAGCTGGTCGCGATTGCGGGGCTCGGGCCCCGCAAGGCCATGGTGCTGTACGAGGAGCTGGGCATCAGCTCCGTGGACCAGCTGGTCGAGGCCATCGGACAGGAACGGCTGCGCGACCTGAAAGGCTTCGGCGAGCGGACCGAGGACAACATCCTGCACGGCATCTCGGTGTTGCGGGCAGCCGGCGAGGGGCGGATCCTCGTCAGCGCGGCCATGGACGTCGCCGAGCAGCTCGTCGCCGCACTCTCGGAGATCCCCGGCTGCGTCCGGTGCACGTACGCGGGGTCCCTGCGCCGCATGAGGGAGACCATCGGCGACGTCGACATCCTGGTGGCCGCCCGCCGGCCGGCCCCGTTCATGGAGGCGCTCACCACCCTCCCGCAGACGGCCGAGGTCATCGCGCACGGGCAGAAGAAGACCTCCGTACGGACCACCACCGGCCTCCAGGTGGATCTGCGCGTCCTGCCGCCCGCCTCCTGGGGCGCGGGTCTCCAGTACTTCACCGGATCCAAGGCACACAACATCCGCACCCGCGAACTCGCGGTGCGCCAGGGCCTCAAGCTCTCCGAGTACGGACTCTTCGACGCCGAGAGCGGCGAGAACCTCACCTCCGCGACCGAGGAAGCGGTCTACGCCCGGCTGGGCCTGCCCTGGATCCCCCCGACCCTGCGCGAGGACCGCGGCGAGATCGCGGCCGGGCTGCGCGGCGAACTCCCCGACCTCCTCACGGACAAGGACATCCGCGGCGATCTCCACACCCACACCGACCTCACCGACGGACTGGCCCCGCTGGAGGACATGGTCACCGCCGCCGCCGCCCGCGGATACGCGTACTACGCCGTGACCGACCACGCCCCGAACCTCTTCATGCAGCGCATGACCAACGAGAAGATCCTGGCCCAGCGCGAGCGCGTACGGGCACTGGACGGCGCGCACCACAGGATGCGGCTGCTGCACGGCACGGAGCTCAACATCGGCCCGGACGGCACCCTCGACTGGCCCGACGAGTTCCTCGCGGAGTTCGACATCTGCGTGGCCTCCGTGCACTCCCACTTCAACCAGAGCAGGAGCGAACTCACCCGCCGCCTCATCCGCGCCTGCGAGAACCCGCACGTCGCCGTCATCGGCCACCCCACGACCCGCCGGATCGGCAAACGTCCCGGTATCGACGCCGACTTCGACGCGGTCTTCGAGGCCTGCGCGCGGGCGGGCACCGCGCTGGAGGTCAACGCGCACCCCGAACGGCTCGACCTCTGCGACGAGGACATCCTGCGCGCGAAGCGGTACGGCGTGAAGTTCGCCGTGAACTCCGACGCGCACGCCACCACGCATCTGCCCTACATGCGCTACGGGGTGGCGACCGCGCAGCGCGGCTGGCTGACCGCGGACGACGTCATCAACACCTGGCCGCTGACCCGGCTGCGCAGGTTCCTGGCCAAGAGGGCCACCTGAGGACGGCCCCGGCGGCCGGCGCCCGGACCCGGCAAGGACGGGCCCTCGAAGGTGGCGTGGCCCGACAAGGAGCTGCCCAAGGACTGGCGCACCTCCGACGACCGGGCCGCGGACAGCTCCGAGGCCTGCCAATGGGCGGAGGTCGCCACCCTCCGGGAGGACGGCTTCGACGCCGATGCCTGGGTCGGGAACGAACAAGCGGCGGACGGGCGCACGGCTCCTGCGGACCGCGCTCTTCGCACTGGCCCGCGGCGCGGCCACGGCCTGCGGCTCCTCGGCGGTGACCCTCGCGCTGTGGTGGCTCCACCACCGCTAGCGGGAGCAGAACGTACGGGCCGTAACCGCGGTGACGGTCAGGTGACTCGGGCGGCGATGGCCCGGGCGCAGTCCAGGGACTCCGTGTGCGTGGTGTCCACCTCCAGGTCGTACACCACGCCGTGGTGGGCCCGCTCGGCCTGGGAGGCGGCCATCCCCAGGGCCCGGTCCCCGCGGGCGACCTCGCGCGCCGCGGCGACCGCGCTCTCGCACCTGACACCGACCCACAAAACCTCCAGGCCGTCGAGGGCCTTGCGCCACCGTTCCTGGGACGCCCCTCCGCCGAGGAAGACGTCGTCGACGATGACGGGGGCGCCGGCACGGGCCGTCGCGGCGACTCCCGCCATCCACGCCGCTTCCAGCCGCCGGAACTCCGATCCGATCTGCACGCCGCCGTCCGCCGCGAACCCGATTCCCGCGTCTGATGCCCGCAGCGAGGCGGGCATCGCCTCGACCAGAGAGTCGACGGCGGCGGCGAGCCACGGAACGGGCAGGACCGCCTGCAGACACCGGAGGATCCCGGACTTGCCCGAGCTGGACCCACCGTTCAACACGATCACCTGAGTTGTCACCAGGCCACCGTAGGGGCGGCCGCCGTCGGTCTCGAAGCGATTTACGGCGCGCCCGCCCCGGCTCCCCGCTGCGCGACGGCGGCCGGATCGCCCCCGTCTTCCCCCGCGCCTACCACCCCGGCTGTCGGAGCCGGCCCGGCTGCCGGAGACCGGCCGGCTCCGGGTCGGCATCGACAGCGTCTTCCCCCTGGGCGAAGCGGCCCGGGCACCCCGACACGCCGCCCGTGGACACCTCCGGGAGTTCGCGGGGGAGCCCGTGGCGTCCCGGGAGGGCCGTCCAGGCCGGCGACCGGATGAAGGTGGTCATCACCGAGGCCGACCGCGTGCGGCGCACGGTGTCCCTGTCCCAGCGACAGGTCCCCGCCGACCTGCGGTGACGGGTCAGGGGGCCGCGGGCCCCGCTCCGTCCAGGAGCCGGGTGCGCCGGGGGCCGTCGGGCCTGTAGGGGATCGGATCGCCGAGGTGCTGGAAGTGGACGGCCGCCGGCCGCCCGGCCGCGTACGCGTCGAGGCCGGCCCGGCAGTACGCGATGATCGGCTCCGGCAGGTCGTCGAGCCGGTACCAGCCCATCGCGTCACACACCTGCGGCTCCCGCACCTCCGGCGCACCCGTCCAGCACCTGACCTCGAAGAACAGGCCGAGCCTGGCGTGGCCCCGGGGACCGCGGTGATGGACGGTCACCGCGGAGGCCACGTCCCCGAGGGCGATGCGGACGCCCGTCTCCTCCCGGGCTTCGCGGACCACGGCCTCGACCACGTCCTCGTGCGGGCCGTCGAGGTGCCCGGAGGGCAGGTGCCACATCCCGGCCGCGTAGACCGGGCCCGCCCGCCGGGACAGCAGGACCTCCGGCCCCCGCTCGCCGTCGCGGCGCAGGATCAGGTGCACGTCCACCGGGACGGTGTACCGGCCCACTGCTCCCGGGTGCCCGCCGGCGGTCACGGCCAGCCCATCTCGGTGTAGAGGCGCCCCGCCCGGATGCCCTCGACCGCCGCCCGGGCGTACGGCACCATCGGTTCCGGCAGCGCGTCCGCAGGCCACCAGTCCCAGCTGACGCACTTCTCCGGCTCGCGGACCTCCTCCGTCCCCTCCCACCGGTGCGCGCGGAAGACCAGCTGCAGGCGCGGCCGCGAACCCGGGGGGTCGACCAGGTGCACGACGTGCGTGAGCTCGATGTCCCCGGCCCGCAGCACCAGTCCCGCTTCCTCCCGCGCCTCGCGGATCAGGCAGGCGACCGCGGACTCCTGCTCGCAGTGCCCGGCCAGGAAGTGGTGGTGCGAGGCGCCGAACGCCGAGTCGGGGTGGCGCAGTCCGAGCAGGACGCGCCCGTCGCGCTCCAGGTACAGGTGGGCCCCGATGATGTTCAGGAGGGCCCCGCCGCCCGGTTTCCCGGCGGGCACCGCGATCGACGTGGGCGGGCCCGGTTCCGCCCGGTCCACCTGCGCCCGGTGCTGGTCGATGACCTGCTGCGTCCACGGGCACATCGTCAGGTACGCGGTCGTACGGGCGTCGAACCAGCGCAGCATGATCCCCTCGCTGAGCGGAAGGGCGTCGGCATCGCCGTCCCAGGCACCGAGGTAGACCTGGATCCGGCCGGTGGTGCCGCCGGGCCCGTGGCAGTCGACGACCGTGAACGGTTCCAGCGGGACCGTCAGCCCGGTCTCCTCCTTCAGCTCCCGCGCGATCGCCTCCTGCGAGGTCTCGTTCCCCTCGCGGCCGCCTCCCGGAATGCTCCACGTCCCCGGGTCGCAGATGTGGGGCTTGTTCGCGTCGCGCAGGTGGAGCAGGTACTGGCCGCGCGGATTGACCAACAGGGCGGCCGTACCGCTCGGTTCGCCGGAAGGGGTGGACGACATGGCGGTCTCCTCCTCGTGCCTCGAATCCGGGCCCGTCACGGGCGACATCCTGCCCCGCCGCCGGACGTCGAATGCGCGGCCATCGGGTCCGTCAATTTTCGGCGATCGTTATGAGCATATAGAGCTATTCGATTGATAGATCTTGACGCTCGGAATCTGGATTCATAGAGTCGGCGCGGCCTCACTCAGCCGCAAGGAGTCCCAGATGCCCGTTCGACGACCGCGGACCCTGCTCGCGATGGCCCCCGAGCTCCGGTCCCGCCTGCTGGACGACACCAGCGCCCGAAGGCTCGGCGAAGTGGCCGATCTCGACCCGTATTTCGTCGCCACCGACTTCGGCACACCCGAGGCCGCGCGGGTGCTGGCGGAGGCGGAGGTCCTGCTCACCTTCTGGGGCGCCCCGACCGTCGACGCCCGGGCGCTGGCGGCCGCGCCCCGTCTCAAGGCCGTCGTGCACGCGGCCGGCTCCGTCAAACAGCTGGTCACCGATGCCTGCTGGGACCGGGGCGTCGTCGTCTCCTCCGCCGCCCTGGCCAACTCCCTCCCGGTGGCCGAGTACACCGTCGCCATGGTCCTCCTCTCCAACAAACGCGTGCTCCAGCTGCGGGAGGAGTACCGCCGCGTCCGCGGCAGCCACCACGACTGGCACCGGCACTACGGTGACGTGGGCAACTACCGCCGGACCGTCGGCATCGTCGGCGCCTCCCGGATCGGCCGCCGGGTGATCGAGCTCCTGCGCCCGTACGATCTCCGACTCCTCGTCCACGACCCGTATCTGCATGACCATCAAGCGAGGAGTCTCGGTGCCCGCGGCGTCGGGCTCGACGAACTCTGCCGGATCTCCGACGTGGTCAGCCTGCACGCGCCCGCCCTGCCGGAGACGCGGTCGATGATCGACCGCCGGCGGCTGGCGCTGATGCGCGACGGCGCCACCCTCATCAACACGGCCCGCGGTTCCCTGGTCGACGGGCCCGCGCTCACTGACGAGTTGGCCTCGGGCCGCCTGCACGGCGTCATCGACGTCACCGAGCCGGAGGTCCTGTCGGCCGAGTCCCCGCTGTACGACCTGCCGAACGTACTGCTCACCCCGCACATCGCGGGCTCCCTCGGCAACGAGCTGCACAGGATGGCGGATTCCGCCATCGACGAGATCGCCCGCTACGCCGCCGGGCTGCCGTTCGCGCACCCGGTGCACCGCGCGGACCTCCACCGGACCGCCTGAGCGGCCACGGCCTCCGCCGAACTGATCGTATCGATCAATAGTTCAATTGGTCTTGACGTTCAAGACGCCTGAGCGAATGATTCACCCCGTTCAGCCCACTCGCCAAGGAGCAGTTGACATGAAGGTTCAGTCCTTGCGTGCCTACGGCGCGGTGGCCGCAGCGGTGTCCCTCGCACTGTTGACCTCCGCCTGCGGTGCCGGTTCCACCCACTCACCTGCCGCCGCGGACGACGGAAAGCCCGTCACCCTCACGTACTGGACCTGGACCGGCGGCGCCGAGGCCGCGGCCGCCGCGTTCAACAAGACGCACACCGACATCCAGGTGCAGTTCTCCCAGATACCCGGCGGCGCCGACGGCTACAGCAAGATCAGCAACGCGATCAAGGCGGGCGACGCGCCGGACGTGGCGACCATCGAATACAGCATGGTCCCGGAGTTCGCGAGCCAGGGCTACCTGGAGGACCTCACCGCTTCCTCCGGCGAACTGGTCGAGAAGAGCTTCCCGGCGGGAGTCCAGAACCTGGTGACCTTCGGCGGCAAGACCTGGTCGGTCCCCTTCGACGCCACCCCGCAGGTGTACTTCTACCGCAAGGACCTCTTCGAGAAGTACGGCGTGACCGTGCCGAAGACCTGGGACGAGTACCGCGCCGCCGCCGAGCGGATCAAGGCCGCCGACCCCAGGGCGCGCCTGGGCTCCTTCCCCACCGACGCCCCGCTGCAGGCGGCCCTGTCCTGGCAGGCCGGCGCGAAGTGGTTCCAGATCGCCGACGGCGCCTGGAAGCCCGAGATCAACGACGCGCCTTCGCAGAAGGTCGCCGCGTTCTGGCAGGGCATGCTCGACGACGACCTGGTCTTCAACTACGGCGCAGGCACCCCCGAGGAGAACAAGTCCAAGGCCGACGGCACGACCGTCAGCGTCCTGGGCGCCGCGTGGAGCGCGGGCGGCATGGTCTCCACGATGCCCGACCTGAAGGAGAAGTGGGGCGTCGCCCCCATCCCCCACTGGGGCACTCCGGCCAGTGGCATGTACGGCGGCACGAGCTTCGCCGTGACCAAGGGCAGCAAGCACGCCAAGGCCGCCGCCGAGTTCATCAAGTGGGTGACCACGGACCCGGCCTCGATGGAGGCCCGGATCGGGGCTCTGAAGAACCCGAGCAGCGCCCTGCCCGCGAACCCGGCCATGGCGGCGGTGGCCGCGAAGGCCTTCGACACCTCGTACTTCGGCGGCCAGGACTTCTACGGGCTGACCGGTCAGCAGGTCGCCGTGATCGTCCCCGGGTGGACCTGGGGCCCGGTCTGGGGCAAGGTCAACGCCGACTTCAAGGACGAGGCGGCCAAGAACGGCCTGGCCGGCGGACTCGTGAAGGCCCAGGAGTCGGCCCGTACGGCGATCGAGAGCCGCGGTCTCAAGCTCGCCAAGTAGGCCCGGCCGGGGGTGGCCCGCCCGATCCGCCGGCCCCCCTCCCCGGACCCGGACCGCGGAAGCCGGGTCCGTGGACGTCCGGACCGCGGACCTTCCGACCGCGGAAGCCCGGACCGCGGACCTCCCGACCGCGGACCTCCCGACCGCGGAAGCCCGGACCGCCGAAGCCCGGACCCGGAACCGAACCCGGAACCACCGCACCGCCAAGGAGCCTCCCGTGGCCTCACCCCCCAGCGCCCCGCCGCGTACACCGTCCCCCACGCGGGTACGCCCCGCACGCCCGCTCCGCCGCCGCCGACACGGCGCCGTCGCCCTGTTCCTCACCCCCTTCTTCGCGCTCTTCGCCGTCGTCACGGTGGCGCCGGTCGTCTACGCGGGATGGATGAGCCTGTACCGGGAACAGTCCTCGGGGCTCGGGTTCGGCGGCGTCAAGCGGACCTTCTCCGGCGTGGCGAACTACGCGGCGGTGCTGGCCGATCCGGCGTTCCGCACGTCCTTCCTGAACGTCGCCGCGTACTGCCTGGCCTACATCCCGGTGATGATCGGCGGCGCACTGGGCCTGGCCCTCCTCGTCGACTCCGCCTACGCCCGGGCCAAGCGCTTCTTCCAGCTCGCCTTCTTCCTGCCGCACGCCGTGCCGGGACTGATCGCCGCGATCACCTGGATCTACCTCTACACCCCCGGACTCAGCCCGGTGATCGAGTGGATCGACGGCGCGGGCGGCAGCTGGAACTTCTTCTCACCCGGCAACTCCCTCTCGTCGATGGTCAACATCGCCGTCTGGCAGTGGGTCGGCTACAACATGGTGATCTTCTTCGCCGCGCTCCAGGCAGTTCCCCGCGAGGTCATCGAGGCCGCCACGGTCGACGGCGCCGGCGCCTGGCGCATCGCCCTGCGCATCAAGGTCCCGGTCATCCGCTCCTCGGTGGTCATGACCGTCCTGTTCACCTGTGTCGGAGCGATCCAGCTCTTCACCGAGCCCAAGCTGCTCTCCGACAAGGCGCAGGCCCTCGGCAACGACTGGTCACCCACGATGTACATCGTCAGCAAGGCGTTCATCGACCAGGACTACGCGAGCGCGGCCGCCGCGTCGCTGCTGCTGGCCCTGGTGGCCGGAGCGCTGTCCTACGCGGTGACCCGGATCGGGAAGCGGTGGCAGGAAGCATGACCACGGAGACCGTCCGCCCCCGCGCCGCCGCCGAGCACGGCGCCCCGCCGCACGACCGCCCCACGGCGACGCGCCGGCGCTCCCGCCGGTCCGGGCCCGGCGCCCCCCGCGCCTGGGCCTCCAAGGCCGCCGTCAACACCGTACTGATCATGCTGACGCTCTACACGCTGATGCCGATCAGCTGGCTGCTGATCGCCGCCACCAAGAACCGCCGCGACCTCTTCGCCACCGGCGGGTTCGCCTTCGGGGAGTTCAACCTCCTCTCCAACATCCACGACGTCTTCACCCACAACGACGGCATCTACGGACGCTGGCTGCTCAACACCGTCCTGTACGCCGTCGTCGGCTCCGCCCTCTCCTCCCTCATATCCGTCGCGGCGGGGTACGCCTTCGACAAGTACGCCTTCGCCGGCAAGGAGAAGCTCTTCGGCGTGGTCCTCGCGGGCGTGCTCGTACCGGGAGCGGTCCTGACCCTCCCCACATACCTGCTGGCCTCCGAGGCCGGGCTCACCAACACCTACTGGGCCCTGCTGATCCCCTCCCTGGTCAACCCGTTCGGCGTCTACCTCGCCCGGGTCTTCTCCGAGGGATACGTCCCGTACGAGGTCATCGAGGCAGCACGGGTCGACGGCGCGGGCGAGCTGCGGACCTTCCGCACGATCGCACTGCCGATGCTCGCCCCCGGCTTCACGACGCTCTTCCTGTTCTCCTTCACCGCGAGCTGGAACAACTTCTACGGCGCCCTCGTCATGCTGAACGACAAGGACCTGTACCCGGTCAGCCTCGGCCTCCACATGTGGAACATCTCGACGACGGAGAGCCCGCAGATGTACTCACTGGCGATCACCGGCTCGCTCATCGCCGTGGTCCCGCTGGTGATCGCCTTCCTCTGCCTCCAGCGCTTCTGGCGCTCCGGGCTGACGACGGGTGCGGTGAAATAGATGCCCGCGTCCAGCCCCCGCCGCCGGGTCCTGCGTCGCCGTGGAGGACAGCCCCACCGGGCTGATCCGTCCTCGTCGTCCCCTCCGCCCTGCCGATCCCGGCGGCCGACGGCCGCCTGGTCCTGGACCGACTGACCGAGGCGGACCCCCGGCTGCTCCGCTCCCTCGTCCGCTGACCCGCGGGCTCAGCCCAGCGCGACCTCGATGCGCTGGGTCGCCCCGGCCAGAGCGGTGAGATCCCCGAAGACGAGGGTGAGGGCCGAGCCGGTGGTGGCGGAGGTGACCGCGGCCGGCTTGGACAGAACGGACGCCACCGGCCGGTGCCACGTGAGCGTGAGCGCGGTGCGCATCCATCGGATCGGAGACGCACAGCGTGGCCCGGCCGTCTCCGTGCTCCCGTACGAGGACACACGCGGGACCGTCGGAGGTGAGGGCGCCGGCCGACCCGGCGAACCAGAAGTTCACGGCGGTGACCCCCAGCGAGGCGACCCGGACGCCCTGCCGGGTGTTGTCGTTGGCGAGGACCGTGAGCCATCCGGTGTCGGCGGCCCGGGCCGCGGTGGCGGCGGCGGTGGCGCCCGGCATCAGGATGTGGGAACAGGCCGCATCGACCGGGTCCACACCGTGGTCGAACCACAGGGTCAGATAGCGGCGGGTGACCGGGTCGGTGGCGCCGCCGGTGTTGATGTCGTGCCAGGAGCCCGTCCGGGCCTCGCGCAGCGCCCTGACCGTGGCCCCGCCGGGGAACACGTACCCGCCGTGGCCGGCGATCTGCGCCCAGCGGGTACCGGGGAGGGTGGCCGACCAGCCCGGGGCGGTGGACTGCGCGGCGCCGTTCACGGTGAGGGCCTGGGAGCCGGTGGCGCCGAGGTTGCGGTTCTCGACCACCGTCTCGACGACGGCGCCGTCGGTGGCCCGCACCGACCCGGCCAGGCAGACGATCCCGTCGGCCAGACAGAACCAGGACTTCTTCGCGTACAGCGTGCTCGACAGTCCGCGCACGAACTGGCCGACGGCGGCGTACTCCCCGTCCGTCGCCCCGCCGACCCAGCTCACGTCCGGCCGCGGCAGGCCCCAGGCACCCCCCTCCGCGTCGGCGAGCGGCTTCCTCGACACGGTGGTCCCCGGCAGTCGGTACGGGTCGACGGTGGGCCAGAAGGCATCGGTGTACTGGCCGTTGCCGTACGTGTCCCCCCACCACTGGAGCATGCCCGCGCCGGCGTGCCAGCCGCGGAGGTTCTCCCCGTTGCCCGTCTCGTAGAGGCCCATCCGTTTGGAGGCCATGCTGATCGAGGCCGCCCAGCCGGGACGGCGGTGGACCGCCCGGTCCATGCTGGGGAAGAGCCGGTGCCCGGTCGGCTCGGCGATCGCCGTGACGGCGCCGTCGTCCACTACGGCCCCCAGCCGGGCCAGCGCCGCGACGCCCAGGTCGGTGTCCGAGAGCACCGGGCTGTAGTAGTCCCGTCGCATCCAGCCCTTCACCAGGCCGCGCCAGCGCTGCCGCTCCGCGCCGCTCGCGGCGGTCCCCAGCAGGGCGATGGAGGCGAGGATCCCGTGGCCGCGGCCGTGGTCACCGCCCTGGAACCCGTAGGGGCTGGTCCTCGGATTGCCGCGGCTGGTGGAGCGCCCTGACACCGCGTCCATCATCAGGCCGTTGTAGAGGAAGGGGGCGAAGGACTTCTCCACCGAGTCGAGGACCAGCTGCCGGCCGGGGTCGGTGACCGCCCAGGTCGAACCGCTGAGCAGGGCGAAGAGCCCGGCCAGGCCGCCGAGCAGCACCGCACCGTAGGAGCCGGTATAGGAGAGGTAGGTGTGCTGGACGAAGGACCCGTCGGCGTAGAAGCCGTCCCCGCTGGTGACGACGGGGAAGACGGGGGAGAGGGCGTCGCGGGCGAGCGCGACCTTGGCCGGGCTCCGGCCGAGGATGCCGCGCAGCGCCAGTGAGCGGCACAGGTCCACCCGGTTGGCGCCGGTGCTGGTGCCGGTGTACTGGGCGACCGCGGAGTCGGGGACGAAGCGGTCGACCGCCGCGAGGTAGCCGGCGAGCTGCGCGGGGGAGAGCTGCGCGTACAGGACGGTGCTGATGTCCAGCAGCAGCTGCGGTGAACCGATCCGGAAGTCCCACCAGTTGCCGAACGGGCTCTTCGCCGGGTGGTAGACCTGCTCGTGGAGGTGATCGAGACCCGTCCTGATGTCGGCGGCCAGTCCACTGTCGCCGGTGAGGCCCGTGCCGGGCTGCGCGTACGCCTGGGCCATCGTCCCCAGCCGGGCGTAGCTGGCGGTGATCGAGGCGGAGAGGGTCAGGGGCAGGTCGGGCCAGAGCGATCCGGTGACGGCCGCCATGGCCGCGCGCTGCTCGGCGGCCTCGCTGCCCAGCATCGCCAGCTTTCCGGCGAACGGCGCGGCCGTCGGGTCGAACCCGGCGCCCAGCACCATCTCGCGCCATCTGTCGCGGAGTTGGTCGAATTCGTCGCCCGCGGCGGACGCGGCGCCGGCTGTCGAGAGGGTGAAGGGCGAGGGGATTCCGGTCACCAGAGCGGCGTTTCCGGAGAGGTGGAGGAAGGAACGGCGGGACCATGGAACGGACATGGAACCTCCAGAGCTGGGGGGTGCCCTGCCGACCGTTTCTAGCACGCGTGCGAAATGGCGCTCAAGAGGCGCGTATGAACCGATCGTTTGGAGTGATCGGTCGAAATGGTGTTGCCGGCTCATGGGGTCTGGTACCCCCGCACCCATGACGGACGATCCCCACTGGGTCCGGCCCGGGATCCTGGCCGCCGTACCACTCGACGAACCGCCCGCCGTCGTGAGCATCGGGGTGGGACTGCACGGGGTCACCAGCGCCGTCGACGTCTTCCGGCTCCCGGACCTGTGGCAACCGTACCTGTCCCGGTACGCCGCCGGACTCACCGTCGACGGGGTGCGCCACGCCATCCGGCCGGGCCATGTGAGCCTCGTACCGCCGGGCGCGGTGGTCCGCTGCCGCTACCGGGGCCGCTCCGAGTACCTGTACGCGCACCTGCGGCTGCCGGGGGCCGGCCCGCCGCGGCGGGGTGCGTCGCCGAGCGCCGGCGAGCCGGCGGCCGGCTCCGGCGCCCGGCCGCACGCCCCGGCGGCGGCCGCCATCGCCCCGCGGACGCGTCGATCCACAGCGCGCCCGGTAGGTCGTGCAGGCCGCCGGTGATCCGGTGGGCCGGCTCCGCGCCCGTGCCGACTTCACCCCACGGCCGGGGAGGCCCGGCGGTGAAGGGGTGGTCGGCGGAAGCACGTTGCGCCGCCCCTTTCGAACAAGGCTCCGTCGAACGGCTCCACGGCCGCCGGGCTCCGATGCCCCCAAACGGGGGCCGCCGGGGTACCCCTTCGAGGGAACCGGGCTCCTGAACCAGGCCGGGCGGCGGTCAGCTGCCGAATGAAAGAGGGCGGTCCCCCTCGGGGCCGCGCGGTGCTCCGGCACCGCTGTGCGGTAACAAGGAGATGTCACGTGTCGCGTGTTCTGAAGAGTGCAGGTCTTGCCCTGGTGCTGGGCCTGGCGGTCATCGGCGGTGCGTCCTCGGCGTCGGCGGACGCCAAGGCCGAGGGTGCCGCGATCGGCTCGCCCGGATTCCTCTCCGGCAACGTGGTCCAGATTCCGATCCACGTTCCGATCAACCTGTGCGGGAACAGCATCAACGTGATCGGTGCGCTCAACCCGGCCGCCGGCAACGTCTGCGTCAACGCCTGACCGTCGTGAAGCCAGGCTCATCCCGGTCGCGGTCAGCGCCGGGATGAGCCGTACGCGCCGCCGCCGTCACGACAAGGTGCGCACCTGCTGGTCGCGCAGTTCGTAGCGGGCGGCGACCACGGCCAGTTCGCCCGCCGTGACCTTCCCGGCGAGGTCGGGCTCGGCCGCCAGCCGGCGACGGACCTCCCGTACGTGGGCGTTGATCGTCGCGTCGACGCGGGCGTCACCGTGCTGACGGTGATCGATGGACGGCCGTATCTGATCGGCCAGGTACCGGATGTGGGCGGGGAGCGGCTCGCCCGTCTCGCGGCGTGGACCGCCGCGGCCACCGCCCCGCACGACTGGTGGGCCAGGACGAGCACCAGCGGTACGCGCAGCTCCAGAACCCCGTACGCGATGCTCCCCAGCACCGCCTCGTCGAGCACCTCGCCCGCCGACCGTACGGTCAGCAGATCGCCCAGCCCTTGATCGAACACCAGTTCCGGCGGCACCCGCGAATCCGCGCAGCCCAGCACGACCGCGAACGGCTGCTGCCCCTCGACGAGCCGGCGCCGGCGGCCGCCGTGCCCGCCACAGTGGTGCGCAGCAGGGCGCGGCGACTGCGCGGAACGGCGGCGGGGGTCCGTGTGTTCGAAGGCATGGTCGGACGGCAACCCGCACACGAGGGCGGGAGTTGGGGCCGCCGGCGCGGTGGCGGAATCCACATCGGCCCTCGGGCACCTGGCCTGCAGGCAGCGCACGGCGGCGCGGCGCGCCAGCGCGGTGTCCGCACGGGAAGAGTCGAGGACCAGCATGACAAGCGGCTCCTGCTCGGGAGGGAATGGCGGGAAGTGGGCCGAACGGCCTTCTGTCAGCGTCCCAGCCCCCGGGCCCGCCCGACCATCGACATTTCGGCTGATGAACGAGGACTGACGGACCGATGGGCGGCCGGGCCGGGCCCGCGCTCGGGCGCGCGGCCCCGGCGTGCGAGGCTGTGTCCGGCACAGGGAGGAGACCACACCATGCACACGCCGAGCCGGCCCGAAGACCTCGACCACCCCGAGCAGTTGTGGGCGAGGGCGGTGACCATGGCCATGGTCGACGCCGCATGCTCGACCAGCACCGAATTCTCGCTCGACGACGACGGCCTGTGGTGCCACTCCACCGGCGCGGGCGGCTGGTGGCGGCTGACCCTGTTCGACGGGGAACGCGCCGTGTTCTGCGGCCAGGACCCCGACGGCAGCCACACCCATGCCGACGGCGAGCAGATCGACTTCCTGGCCGGCGGCCCCGCATGGCTGCCCTGGGAGCTCCTGAGGGACGACGCCGAGGGGAACCTCTTCGGCTTCGTCTACTGGTGGGAGGGCGGCGCCTGGCACCGCATCCCCTACCCGGACGAGCTGAGGGAGGACGGGCTGGACGGGGCCGCCCCCTGGGTCGGCTCGCACGAGGAGTTCCTCGGGCTCGCCGTGGCGTCGTATGACGCCCCGTACGACGGCGCACGCGGCCTGGCCGAGGCCGTCGTCCGGTTCGAGGCGCTGGCGCGGGAGCGCAAGGCCGACGCGGAGGCCGTCGCGGCCCTGCTGGCCCCGGGCCACACCGAAGGCCGCCCCGCGCCGCGGCCGGCAGTGGCGCTCGACCTCGCCACCCGCGCCGGCATCCTCGCGTAGCGCGTGACGGTCCCGCCGCACCTCATGTGCGGCGGGGCCGTGGGCCGTTCGGCGCGGCTACTTGAGCGCGGCGAACGCCTTGGTGAAGGCCAGCGGTTGCTGGAGGATCGAACTGCACGTGGCGTCGGCGTAGTTGACGGCGCCGGCCGCACACTGCTTGTCTCGCGTCGAGGACCACATGGCCAGCCGGCCGATCCCCTTCGACGCCGCGAACTCGACCAGCTGCGTCGCGTCCGCGACGGTGAAGATCTCGCTCGTGACATCGTTCACGCCGATCATCGGTGTGACGGCCACGGCCTTCCACGCCGCCGCGTCGGAGAGCCCGAGCACACCCTTGAGCTGGGCCTGGGTGGCCGTCGCGGCCTGGATCGCGTACTGCCCCATGTCCCCGCTGTACGCCGGGCCGTAGTCCATCGCCATGATGTTGACGCCGTCCACCCGCACGCCGTTCTTCTTGGCGTCGGCCAGCAGCGCCACACCCGGCTGGGTCAGTCCTTCGGGCATCACGGGCAGGGTGAAGGCGACGTCCAGGCCGGGGTGGGACTTCTGCAGCCGGGCGATGGCCTGCGCACGGCGCGCGTTGGCCGCGGTGTCCGGCAGGGCCGCGCCCTCGATGTCGAAGTCCACCTTGGTGAGCCGGTACTGGTCGACGACCTTCCCGTACGCGGCCGCCAGCTCGTCCACGGTGGCGCAGTTCAGGGCCAGTTCGTGTCCGGCGGCGCCGCCGAACGACACCCGTACGTCACCGCCCTTGGCGCGCAGCGCACCGATCTGCGCGGCGACCTTGTCGCTGGCGAGGTCCGTGACACCGCCCCACAGGGGCGCGCAGCCGCCGCCGGAGGTGATGAAGGCGAGGTGGAACTCCTTGACGCCGGTCTTGGCCGCGGTGTCGACCAGGTCGTAGGCGGGGTACAGGGAGGTGTCCACGTACGGGGCGAAGCGCGCGCCGCTGCCGCCGGGTGCGGGGACGGGGGCGGTGGGGGTCGGCGTGGGGGAGGGTGCCGTGGTCTTCGTCGGCGCGGCCGAGGTGGTGGGCGCGGTGGGCGTCGCGGGCGCGGTCGCGGTGACGGTGGGACGGGCGGTGGGCCGTCCGCTCGGCTGGGCCGTCGCGCCCTGGTCCACGGAGCACTTCACCCCGTTGATCAGGCAGCCGGTCGGGTCGCCGGGGGAGCCGGACCCGCTGGTGACGAAACCGACGGTGACGGAGGCCCCGGCGGCGAGCTCCCGGTTCCAGGTCGCGGGCTTCACGGTGACCCGCCGGCCGGAGACGGTGTGGGTGCCGTTCCACAGGGAGTCGATCTTCGTGCCCGCCGGCAGGTCGAACTGGAGCGTCCAGTCCGACTGCGCCTGGCCGGTGTGGTTGGTGATGACGTACTGGCCGGTGTAACCGCCGCTCCAGGAGCTGGACTTCGTGTACACCGCGCCGACGGAGGCCGCCTGGGCGGTTCCGGTGAAGGCGAAGGCCGCGCCTCCGATCACGGCCGCCGCCACGATCGCTCCCGTGATCTTCGCCTTGCGGCTCGTCCTGCGCCGGTGCCCGACTGTGCTGCCCATCGCGTGCCTGCCTCTGTGTTACTGGGGAGTTGGGTGATGCGGCAGCACGCTAGCCGCACCGAAACGGACATTCGTTCGTTTCGACCCGCCCCCCGTGAGTCTTAGGTTCCGCTTAAGGCAGGGACAAGAGGGGGATCAGGAAGCGGGCTGTCGGGGCCACTGCTCGGCGATGAGGGGGGGAAGCTCGCGCATGGCGTGGAAGACGACGGTGTCGCGGCGCGGCGAGGCGTTCGGCCGGGGTCAGTCCGCCGGCGTAGCCGAATGCTCGCATGCCGGCGGCGCGTGCCGCCTGTACGCCGGGCCGGCTGTCCTCGACCACCACGCAGGCCGCGGGATCGACGCCCGTCTGCCGGGCGGCGTACAGGAACAGGTCGGGGGCGGGCTTGCCACGGGAATTCGGTCGCACTGTAGATGCGGCCCGCGAAGCGCTCGTAGAGACCGGTGCGGCCCAGGGCATCCCGCACCTTGTCGTGGGAGCCGCTGGAGGCGACGCACGTCGGCAGGGTGAGCGCGTCGAGTGCTTCCGGGAGGCCCTCGACCGGGGCGAGCCCGGCCTCACGGACTCGCGGTGCAGCTGCTCGAACCTCTCCGACCAGATCGCGGCCGTGTCCGGGCCGAGCCGAGCGGCGACCGGCTCGCGGATGGCGGCGTGCGAGCGCCCGATGAACCGGTCCACGACCTCGGCCTCGGTGAGCGGCAGCCCAACTCGGCACCGTGGGCGATCTGGCCCGCACGGCGGTGCGCTCCCTGTCGACCAGCACGCCGTCGCAGTCGAATATCACGAGTTCAACGGGCTTGACCATCTCGGCAGCACAGGGCTCGCCGGCGCCCGCCGTCCCGCGAGTGGATCAGCCGTGGGTGGTGTCGATGACGCAGAAGCGGTTGCCCTCGGGGTCGGCCAGCACGATGAAATCGGGGTCCTCGGGATAGGAGTCCCAGTCGACGTGCCGGGCACCCAGCGACACCAGGCGCGCCACCTCCGCCGCCTGCTCCGCCGCGTCGGCCACGTACAGGTCGAGGTGGACGCGCGGGCGTTCTTGTACGGGTGTGACGCTGCGGCCCAGCGCCAGGCCGGGCCCGCCGCCGTCCGCGGGGACCAGGACGGTCCAGCCCTCGTCCACCTCGCCGTCGCGCGGGACGTAGCCGAGCGCCCGGCTCCAGAATTCCGTGGCGCGCCGCACGTCCGAGGCGCCCATGACGATCGTTCCGATGGTCAGCATGATCCGATTCTGGCAAACCCCGATCCCGTTCCCCCCGGGGCGGGCCGTTCGATCCCTACAGGGGTCGTTCGATCGCCACCATCGCCGCGTCGTCGCCCAGGGTGTTGCCGGTCGCGTGGGCGAGCAGGTCCCGGCACAGGTGATCGAGCAGGGCCCGCGGGTGCATGCCGGAGCAGGCGGCCACGCGCTCGGCGAGGGGGTAGAAGGTGCCCTCCCGATCACGCGCCTCCAGAACCCCGTCCGTGTAGAGGAGCAGGACGTCACCCGCCGCGAAGGCGAAGGTCTGCGCCGTGACGGGCACGGCCACGAGCCCGGCGAGGCCCAGGGGCGGTCCGGGCTGGGACACCTCCAGGCGCACCACCCCGCCGGAGCGGGGCAGCAGGAGCGGCGGCGGATGGCCACAGCTCACCAGGTGCAGCACCGGTTCCCCGTCGGGGACGTCCAGGACGGCCGCGGTCACGAAGCTCTCGCCGTCCTCGCCCGGCACGCCGCCGCGGCCGTCGTCCTCCGAGCCGTCCAGGTCCGGGGAGACCGCCGCCTCCAGGTAGTTCACCAGGCCCGGCAGCTCGGCCTCCTGGTGGGCGGCGGCCCGGAAGGCGCCGAGCACGAGCGCGGCGTCCCCGACCGCCTCCAGGCCCTTGCCGCGGACGTCACCGATGATCAGCCGCGTCCCCACGGCCGTACGGGCGGCCGCGTACAGGTCGCCACCGATCTGGGCCTCGGCCGCCGCCGCGAGGTACACGGAAGCCAGGCTCAGCGGCCCCATCCGGTCGCGGAGCGGCCGCAGGACCACCTCCTGGGCGGTCTCCGCCACCGAGCGCAGCTGGACCAGCTCCTTCTCGTGCACCTCGCGCAGGTGGGCGAAGAAGGTCACGAACCCCGAGATCATGATGAGTGCGATGATCTGGAAGGTGTGGTTCAGATCGGTCAGGCTGGTGCGCACCATCGCGACGACCACCTGGGCCAGCACCGCGCCCAGGCCCACGAAGCCCGTCATCCAGGGCCCCGCGAACGAGGCCGTCAATGCCGGTGCGGCGACCAGGAACGGCCCGAGGTGAACGTCCGGCGGAGCGAGGACGTCGACCAGCGTCACGAGGGCGATCAGCGCGAACGGGACCGCCAGCTGTGCGTGGCTTACCCGCAGGGCTCGGTGGTGGGCTCGGTGGTGAAGGGGGTGTGCCGGCCGGAGATCCATCCCACCTGCATACACCGCGAGGCGATCCGGATCCCCCAGGCCAGGCCGGTCCCAGGCCGGTCGTTCGGACCAGGCCGGGCGGACCGGCCGTGGCAGACCTTTCCGGGCCCTCGCCTGCCGCCTCCCCTGCCGTTCCGGTCCTCGCCTGGCCTACGGCCGACGGCGGGGCTTGCCGCTCTTGCCGCCCTTGCCCGCCTTGGCACCGCCGGAACCGCCCCGGGGGTTCTTGCCCGTGGCCTTGCCGGACGCGGTCTTCCGCTGGGCGCCGGAGCCAGCGCCGGAGCCCGTCTCGGGGCGCTTGCGCCTCGCCTTGGGCTGCGGCGGCGTCGGCGGGCGCCCTCGCGTGCTGTTCACCGTCCGGCCGCGGACGATCCCGATGAACTCCTCCACCAGATCGGTGGTCTCCTCCTGCGGCCACGACAGCGCGACGCGAGACTCGGGCGCGTCCGGGACCGGCCGGTAGGTGAGGTCCTTGCGGTGGTGCAGACGGGCCAGCGACTGCGGCACGACCAGCACGCCGATCCCGGCCGCCACCAGCTCGATCGCGTCCGCCGTCGTCGCGGGGCGCTCGATCGCGGGCCGTCCCGGCAGCTGCTCCCACACGAGGCTGTCGTCGAGGGGATGCAGCACGATCTCGTCGGCCAGGTCCTCGGTGGACACCTCTTCGGTCGCCGCCATCAGGTGGTCCTTGGGGATCACCACCACCGTGGTCTCGGTGTACAGCGGGATGGCGCTGAGGTCCGTACGGTCGACCGGCAGCCGGACGAATCCCGCGTCGGCGCCGCCCTCCCGCAGTACGCCGAACGCCTCGCCGGGGGACACCGCGACAAGGGTCAGCGGGACATCCGGCAGTCGCTCGTTCCAGATCCGCACCCACTTGCCAGGTGTCACCCCGGGGACATAAGCGAGCCGGAACGAATGGGGTACTTCCGAGCCTGTCACCCCGCCAGGTTACCCGTCGTGGTCGGAGGTAGCGCACACGCTCGATACTCTTGACACCATGACGTCGCACCAGAACACCCAGACGATGAAGCCCGCGACCGCGGCGAAGAAGCTGGGCGTGTACCTCGAGGCCACCCCCGCCGAGTTCCAGGAGGGTGTCGTCTCGCGCAACGAATTGAGTGCGCTCCAGGCCGATCCGCCCGAGTGGCTGCAGGAGCTGCGCCGCAACGGTCCGCACCCCCGGCCGGTGGTCGCGGCCAAGCTGGGCGTGTCCATCGCCGGCCTCGCCCGCGGAGGAGTCACCGAGCCCCTCACCACCGAGCAGATCGAAGCCCTGAAGCAGGAATCTCCCGAGTGGCTGCAGAAGGAGCGCGCCACCCAGGCCGAGGTCCGCAAGGAATCGGTCCGGATCAAGGAGAAGAACGCGGAGCGGGCCGAGAAGGCCCGCGGACAGGAGTCCTGACCTTCGGCTCCGGCTTCCGTCAGGCCCGGCTTCCCCCTGGGACGCCGGGCCTGACGCCTTTTTCCGTGGAGGATTCCCCTAGCCCGCGGTCAGGGTGCGCAGGGCCTTGCCGAGCCGGGCCTTCCTGCTTTCCGGCGTGAGGGCCTGGAGCAGCGGCAGGATCAGCTGGTAGCGCCCGGTCCTGTCCAGCGCCTCGAACGCCTTCCGGGCCTCGGGGTGCGCGTCGAGGGCCGCGGCGAGGTCGGGCGGCACCGTCGCCGTCTTCTGCGACGCGTAGGCGCTCGCCCACCGCCCGTCCGCCCGCGCCCTGCGCACCTCGGCCAGCCCCGGTTCGCGCATCCGCCCCGCGGCCGTCAGCGCCGCCACCTTGTCCACGTTCACCCGGGACCACAGGCTCTTGGCGCGGCGCGGCACGTACTTCTGCAGGTAGTGGCGCTCGTCGAGGGAGCGCCGCTGACCGGAGATCCAGCCGTAGCACAGCCCGATGTCGACCAACTCGTCGTCGGTGACCGACGGGATGCCGGAGTTCTTTTTGGCCACCTTGATCCACACGCCCTCTTGCCGCGTGTGGTGCCCGGCCAGCCAGCCCTCGAACGCCTCGCCGTCCGCGAAGCCGACGATCTCCACCCCGCCCAGTTCGTCCATGCGCTCAGGCTATCTCCCGACCCGGCCCCTGATCGTCCTCGCCGGGGCGGCCGGACCCCCGGGCGCCGGCCGCGAGCTCGTCCAGTACCTCCTCCAACGAGGCCCTGCGGGTGTCGAGTTCGAGCACCACGATGCCGTGCTCGGTGGCGAGCGCGCCGACGCGTTCCGCCGTCATGCCGGTCACGGCGAGCCGCCCGGCCCCCGACCGGCGGGCCCGGACGACCGTGGCGCCCTCGCCCGTCAGTACGGCGGCCAGCTCGGCGCAGCGCGGAGTGCCGACGACGACCCGGGCCGCGGCGCACCGCGCGGCGAACTCGTCCGCGGACTGCGCGACGACCACCCGGCCCCGCCCGAGGACGACGATCCGGTCGGCGGTGTCCGCCGCCTCCGCGGCGCGCTCGCCGGTGATCGCGACCGTACGGCCCTCCGCGGCCAGCGCGCGCAGCAGCCCGCGGGCCCACCGCACCCCCTCGGCGTCCAGACCGGCCAGCGGCTCGTCCAGCAGCAGCACGGGCGGATCCCCGAGCAGCGCGGCGGCGATGCGCAGCCGCTGCCGCATCGCCGGGGAGTACGTCGCCACGCGCCGCCGCGGCTCCCGCGACAGGCCCGTCTCCGCCAGGACCTCGGCCACCCGGCCGGACCCGATGCCGTGCTCGCGGGCCAGAGCCCGCAGGAACGCCCTCGCGGTGCGCCGGCCCCGCAGGGCGGCCGGCTCGGGCAGGGCCCCGACCTGGTGCGGGCTCCGCGGTCGGCCGCGCGGCGGGACCCCGCACACGGTGACCGTGCCCGCGGTGGGGGAGTCCAGCCCCAGGATCAGGCGCAGCGCGCTGGTCTTGCCGGCCCCGGCGGGGCCGAGGACCGCCGTGACCGTCCCCGGCCCGGCCGTGAGGGACAGCCGGTCGACGGCGGGCCTGCCGTCGTGCATCTTGGTGAGTTCCTTGACCTCGATCACACGACTCACCCTGCCGGGAGACCCGGCGCGCGGGCATCGGGCTGTGGGCGGCAAGGGCGGGGGAGCCACCACCCTGGGGTGTAAGCCCGGGGGCCGATGTCCCCAGGTGGGCCCGCTGGTTACCGTCGCGGCATGGACATCCCACCCAGGAACGCGAAACGTACGAAGCGCGCCGAGAGCGCCGAGAGCGCCGACCAGCGTGTGCGGGGCGGCCAGCACGCGCAGGGCGCACAGCACGTGCGGGGCGGCCGGCACGCGCAGGGCGCCGACGGCACCGCGCCGGAGCCGGCATCGGCCCTCGCGGCATGGGGCGGGGCCCTCCTCTACGCCCTCGTCCCGGGCCTGCTGATCGGCGGCGTCCCGTACGCGGCCGGACCGCTCCTCGGGGCGGTGCTGCTGCTCGCCGTGACCCCGCTCGTCGGACTCCTGCGACGCCGGCCCCTGGTGGCGCTGACGCTGACGCTCCTCGGGGGCGCGCTCGTCGCGGGCGCCGCCAGGGACCACAGCCCGGGCCGGTTCCTGGTGTTCATGGCGTCGGACCTCGTGCTCGGCTACATCGTCGCCACGCGCTCCCGGCGGGACAGGCTCGCCGCCACCGCCATGGTGGTCGCCATCGAACTCCCGGCCGTCGGACTGCTGTCGGTCGGGCCCTACGACATGATGAGCACCGGCCTGATCGGCTCCCTGTCCCTGGGCGCCGTCTACATGACCGGGCTGCGGTTCCGCGAGCGCCGGGAGCACACCGTGGAACTGCGGACGAAGGAGGTCTCCGAGGCGGTGACCGCGGAACGACTGCGCATCGCACGCGAGTTGCACGACATGGTCGCCCACAGCGTCGGCGTGATCGCCATCCAGGCCGGCATGGGCAGCCGGGTCATCGAGACACAGCCGGCCGAGGCCCGCGCCGCCCTGCGGGCCATCGAGTCCATCAGCCGCGAGACCCTGTCGGGCCTTCGTCGTACGCTGGTCGCGCTCCGCCAGGCGCAGCCGGACGGGCCCCACGAGCAGGCACCGCTCGGCCCCGCCCCCGGACTCGCGGAGCTCGGCGCCCTGGTGGCCACGACCGCGGCCGCCGGAGTGCGGGTCGACGTACGGCGGGAGGGGGAGGAGCGCCAACTCCCCGCGGACATCGACCTGTCGGCGTACCGCATCGTGCAGGAGGCGCTGACCAACGTGGCGCGCCACGCCGGCACCGGGCACTGCCGGGTCACCATCGGATACGGGGAAGAGGAGCTGACCGTGGAGGTCGTCGACGACGGGCGTGGAACGCCCGAGGGCATCGGGAGCACGGGATTCGGCATCACCGGGATGCGCGAGCGGGTGAGTCTGCTGCACGGCCGGTTCAGTGCCGGGGCCCGTCCCGGCGGTGGGTTCCGGGTCGAGGCGGCCCTGCCGCTGCCCGTGTCGGCGCCCGCGCCCGTGTCGGTGCCGGCGCAGGTTTCGGTGCCGGTCAGCGCGCCGGCAGCGGTGGCCGAGGGCGAGGGTGAGGCCCGATGACCGGGGCTCCCGCGCGGCCGGTCCGCGTACTGCTCGTGGACGACCAGCCGTTGGTCCGCTCCGGCCTGCGCGTACTGATCGCGGACACCGCCGACCTGGAGGTCGTCGGCGAGGCCGGTACCGGCTCGGAGGCGGTGCGCCTCGCCGCGGAACTGCGCCCCGACGTGGTGGTGATGGACATCCGGATGCCGGGCATGGACGGGATCGAGGCCACCCGGCTGATCACCGAGGGCGCCGGCACGGCCGGGACCGACTCCGTCAGGATCCTCGTCCTGACCACCTTCGACGAGGACGACCACGTCTACGGGGCGCTGCGCGCCGGCGCGAGCGGGTTCGCCGTGAAGGACATGGCGCTGGAGGAGATCCTCGCGGCGATCAGGGTCGTCGCCGCCGGAGACGCCCTGATCGCGCCGGGTGTGACGCGCCGGCTGATCGCGGACTTCGTCCGACGGCCGGGGCCCGCGGCGCCGGAGCCGGCGCTGCGGTCCGTCGCCGGCATCACCGAGCGGGAACGGGAGGTCCTCACCCTGGTGGGGCGGGGCCGCTCGAACGGCGAGATAGCCGAGGAGCTGTTCATCTCGGCCGCCACGGCCAAATCGCACGTGTCGCGGCTGTTCACCAAGCTCGGCGCCCGGGACCGGGTCCAACTCGTCATCACCGCCTACGAGATGGGGCTGGTCGCGGCGCCCCGATGAGGGGCCGCCGGGCGCCGGAGCGGGTGGCGGGGAAACGACTCCTCAGGCGGTGACGGTCCCCGCGCGGGCTTCGTCCCGGCGTCCGGAGGACGTGGCCGGGCGGGAGGCGAACAGCCCGTCCAGGGCGAGGGCGCCGGGACCGGTGAAGACCAGCAGGAGGAAGGCCCAGCAGAACATCGCGGAGGCCTCGCCGCCGTTCTGCAGCGGCCAGAGCGCACTGGGCTGGTGCACGGTGAAGTAGGCGTACGCCATCGAACCGGAGGCGACGAAGGCGGCCGACCGGGTGCCGAGGCCCAGCAGGACCAGGACGCCGGCGACCAGCTGGATCGCGGCGGCGTACCACCCCGGCCAGGTGCCGGTGGCGACCGTGCCGCCGCCGTGCGCGCCGCCGAGGACGCCGAAGAGCGAGGCGGCGCCGTGCGAGGCGAACAGCAGTCCGACGACGAACCGGAAGAGGCCGATGGCGTAGGGCTGGGCGTGGTGGAGACGTGCGTTCATGGGGGGAGGCTCCTTCGGTTGGGGACGGGTCCCGAAGTCGTGCCGATACGCTCAAGCGGAGCGAGCCAAAGGTTAGGTACGCCTAAGTGGCCTGGCAAGCGCGAGTTCCGGCCGGTTGGCTGCGCCGCCGGTTGGCTGCGCCGCTCGGGCGGGGTCGGGGTGGGGGCCGGTTGTGCCGGGGCCGGGCGCGGGTTGGCTGCGCCGCTTGGGCCGGAGTGCGGGGGTGGCCGGTTGTGCCGGGGTCGGGCGCCGGGTGGCTGCGCTGCTCGGGCGGGGTCGGGGTGGGGGCCGGTTGTGCCGGGGTCGGGCGCGCGCCGGGGTGTCTCCTCGGGCGCCGAACGTGTCGGGGGGGGTCGGAGAGATCGGCCTTGTTGTGTTCGGCGCCCTGCGGGGACACCCCGGCACACACCCGACCCCGCCCCAACCGGCCCGGCTGCTACCCCAGCCCCTGCGACCCCTCGGCACCATCCAGCTCGCCGCACCATATTCAGCCTCCGCCGCACCATCCAGCCCCGCCGGCGTTTGAGGCGCGGGGTCCGGGGCGGAGCCCCGGTCTTTGAGGCGCACCGCCCAACCCCGCCGAACCCTCTCCAGCCTCGCCGCACCATCCAGCCTCCGCCGCACCATTCAGCCTCGCCGGCGTTTGAGGCGCGGGGTGCGGGGCGGAGCCCCGATCTTTGAGCCGCACGGCCCGATCCCGCCGGCACCATTCAGCCTTGCCGCACCGCTCCAGCCCCGCCCGCACAATCCAGCCCCTCCGGCGTTTGAGGAGCGGGGTGCGGGGCGGAGCCCCGGTCTTTCAGCCTCGGGGCGGAGCCCTGGCGGCGGGCCGCGGCGGGGGGCGATCGGGGCCTGCCGGTCCGCTCCCTTGTGACGGACCGGCAGGTCCACGTCCTCCCCGAGCCTAGGACCGGCCCGCGCCCCCGCATGTGCATCGCGTGCAGGCTCCGTTGATCTGCGTGCAAAGGGTTTGAGCCGGCTGCGAGCCGGTCGGCCCCGTCCGCTGGCGCCGCGCGGAGCGGTGCGGTCCGCTGGAGGGGTGAGCATCCCTCCCGGCAGCGGTTGGTGGACCGGACTCCCGCCGGCGGCGGGAGCCGCCGTCATGGCGGCGGGCATCATCTCCGTCGGCCTGCACCTGACCGGGCACGAGCCGTCCTCGTTGGTCGCCCTCGTGCTCGCCGGCGCCCTGTGGCTCGTGCTCGCCGCCGACTTCACGGCCCGGCTGCTGGGCGACCGCGGGCGGTTCCGCGCCGATGCCGACACCCCGGCCGCGCTGACGGCCATCGCCGCCACCAGTGTCATCGGCACCCGGCTCTCCATGCTCGGCTGGCAGACCGTGGCTGCCGCCCTGTTCGCGCTCGCCGCGGCGCTCTGGCCCGGGCTGCTGGTCAACGTCGTACGGCATTGGGGGCGGCGGATGCCGGGGGTGGCGTTCCTTGGCTGCGTGGCCACCCAGGGCCTGGCCGTCCTCGCGGCGACCCTCGCTGCCGCCGGTGGCTACGACTGGCTGGCCTGGGCGGCGCTGGCCGCCTTCTGCCTCGGGTTGGTGCTCTACGCGGTCGCCTTCCTGCGCTTCGACCTCCGCGAAGTGGTGGGCGGCGCGGGCGACCACTGGGTCGCGGGCGGGGCGCTCTCCATCTCCGCCCTGGCCGGATCCAAACTCACGGCGTCACCCGTGTGGACGGGTTCGGTGCACACGGTCCTCCTCGACGTCACCCTGGCCGTCCTCGCCCTGTCCCTCGTCTGGTACGTCGTCCTCCTCATCGCCGAACTGCGCCACCCGCGGCCGCGCTACGACATCCGGCGCTGGGCCACCGTCGTCCCGCTCGGCATGACCTCCGTGGCCTGCCTCTCGGTGGCCGACCCGGCCGGCATCGCCTGGCTGCGCCCCCTGGGCGAGGTCCTGCTGTGGATCGCCGTGGGCGCCTGGCTGCTGACCTTCGCCGCGCTGCTCGTCTCCCACCTCAACGCCCGCCTGGGCTCCCGGCGCCCGCCCGGCCCGGGGACAACGGCCCGATGACGTCGCCTCACCTCTGTCCGCGCACGACCTGGAACGCGGCTCGGTGGTCGCGAACAACACGATGAACCGCGTCAACAGCCGCGGGGTCCGGTGCGGTGCATCGCGAGGCGGAGGAGCGCAGCTCGTACGTGGCCGTACTCGCGCGCTCCGACAGCGCGGCGAGGTGCCGTGCCGGACGTCGCGGGCCCGCGAGGACCGTCCGGACAGGGCCGAGGCCCGCGAGCCGGGCCTCGACCCGGTGGCCCACCTCGCGGCGCGTTCCGACACCCCGTCCTGGCTCGACCTGTGCAGCCAACTGCACCGGGCAGCCCGCCGTGGCCTCGTACCACGAGCCCGTTCCGGTGGCGGCCGCGGTGGGCCCTCAGTAGGGTCCCCGGCATGGCGTACACATTCCAGGTGACCATCGACTCGGCCCACCCGCACGAGCTCGCCGACTGGTGGGCGGACGCCCTCGGGTGGGAAGTGGAGCCCAGCGACGAGAAGTTCATCCGCCGCATGGTCGAAGAGGGGCAGGCGACCGACGCGGACACCACCACCCACCGCGGCGTCCTCGTCTGGAAGGCGGGCACGGGCATCCGCCACCCGGAGGGGTTGCACCGCGCCCCCCGCATCCTCTTCCAGTTCATCACCGAACCCAAGACGGTCAAGAACCGGGTCCACCTCGACGTCCGCACCGGCGAAGACGACCCGCGGGCCGTCGTCGAACGCCTCATCGCCAAGGGCGCCCGGCACCTCCACGAAGGCAACCAGGGCCCCAGCACCTGGACGACACTCGCCGACCCCGAGGGCAACGAGCTCTGCGTCTCCCACTAGACCCGCCTAGGCTGCCTCCGTGAACGTCATCCTCTTCGGCGCGACCGGCATGATCGGCCGGGGCGTCCTGCGCGAGTGTCTGCGCGACGACTCCGTCGAGAGCGTCCTGGTCATCGGACGCACCGCGCTCGGCGTGAGTCACCCCAAGCTGCGCGAGCGCGTCCAGGCGGACCCGTCCGACCTGGCCGCCGCGGAGGTCGACGCGGCCGCGTACGACGCCTGCCTCTTCTGCCTCGGGGTCTCCTCCGTCGGCAAGAAGGAGGACGAGTACCGGCGCGTCACCCACGACCTGACGCTCGCCGTGGCCCGGCCGCTGGCCGCCGCCAACCCCGGCCTGACCTTCGTCTACGTCTCCGGCGAGGGCACGGACAGCACCGAGCGGGGCCGTTCCATGTGGGCCCGGGTCAAGGGGAAGACCGAGAACGACCTCCTGGAACTGCCCTTCCGGGCCTACATGTTCCGCCCCGGCATCGTCCAGCCGGTGCGCGGCGTGCCCTCCAAGACCCGGCTCTACCGCGTGCTCTACGCGGTCACCGCACCCCTGGTCCCGCTGCTGCGGCGGGTCGCGCCGAACCTCGTCATCACCTCCGACACCCTCGGCCGTGCCATGATCGCCGTCGCCACCCCCGGCACCGCGGTGCCCGGCCACATCCTGCGCCCCGCCGACATCAACCGCCTCGGCGCTGCCCCGGCCAGCCAGAACTGAGTACCGGCCGGACCCTCCCGCAGGTGAGAATGGGCCATCTCAATCCGGGAGGAACCCATGAGCCAGGAGACCCTGACTCTGCATGACCTGCTGCCCGCCCAGGCGCTGGCGGCCTCGATCGACGCCGGGTACGTGACCCGCAAGTCGCACCCCGAGCTGCCGCTGTCCATCTACACGTACACGCGGACGGCCCAGTACGAGCGCGTCTGGGACGAGGTCACCACGCGCTGCCGCGGACTCGTCGCCGACGACACCACCGGTGCGATCGTCGCCCTGCCGCTGCCGAAGTTCTTCAACGTCGGCGAGCACGAGGCGGGAATGCCGTACGCGCCCGCGCTCCCCGACGAGCCGTTCGAGGTGTACGACAAGGTCGACGGCAGCCTCGCGGTCGTCTTCCACTACGCGGGCCGCTGGCGGGTCGCCTCCAAGGGTTCCTTCATCAGCTCCCAGGCGACCTGGGCCCAGCGGCGCCTCGACGGCAAGGACACCTCCGCGCTGCGCCCGGGCGTCACGTACCTCGCGGAGATCCTCTACCCGCAGAACCGCATCGTCGTGAACTACGGCGACCGCCGGGACCTCGTCCTCCTCGCGGCCTTCGGCGCGGACGGCACCGAAGTCCCGCTCGCCGAGGCCGCGCCGCACTGGGAGGGCATCGGCTCCGTCGTCAAGGTGTGGCCCGCCATGCCCCTCGACGAGCTGATCGCGCTGACCGAGTCCAACACCATGCCCGGCGGCGCCGCGGCCACCGGCACCGACGCCGAGGGCTTCGTCCTGCGCTTCGCCTCCGGTGTGCGCGCCAAGGCCAAGCTGTCCGAGTACGTGCGCCTCCACGGGGTGCTCACCGGGGTCAACGAGCGGGACATCTGGCGCGGTCACGGCATCCAGCGGTTCGCCGGCCTGCCGGTCAACCGGCTCGCGCAGGCGCTGAACTGCACCGTCGCCGAGGTCGAGGCCTCGGGCGGCAAGCCGCTGAACGCGCTGCTGGAGCAGGTGCCCGACGAGTTCGACGCCTGGGTGCGCGAGGTGATCACCCGCCTGGAGGAGCGGGCCGCGGCGCACGAGCGCGCCATCGACGAGGCCTACGCGGGCCTGGTGCACCTGGCCGCCGACCGGGGCGCCTTCGCCCGCGCCGTCAAGGAACTGCCGGACCGGGAGGTCCGCCCGGCGATGTTCCTGCGGCTCGACGGCCGGACGACGGAGCTCACCACCTGGCGCCACGTACGGCCGGAGGTGGCCGACTCGTACACCACCGACGGGGACGGCCGGGAGGAGCCGGAGGGCACGGGCCGGCCCTCGCCCGGTGTCGCGCCGCGCGCCGTCGTACCGGCCGCGGCCCGTCCGGTGGACCCGGCCCCCGCCGTCCGGCAGCCCGCGCGGCACACCGTCGTGCGGGAGACGGGTCCGCAGGAGGCCGAGGGCGGGGCAGAGGAGGCGGCGCTGCCCGTCGTGCACCTCATGACCGGCCTGCCCGCCTCCGGCAAGACCACCGCGGCCCGCGCCCTCCAGGCGCAGTCCGGCGGCCGGATGCGGCGCGTCAACCTGGACGATCTGCGCGCCATGTTCGACCTGCCGGACCCCGAGCGGGGCCGGTCCTGGGCGCACGAGCAGACCGTGCTGGAGGTCCAGGACGCGGCGGTCCGCGCGGCCGTGGACGGCGGCTTCGACGTGGTCGTCGACAACACGCACCTGACGAAGCACATCCCGAAGCGGCTCAAGGCGGCCGTCGGCGGGCTCGCGACCTTCGTCGTGCACGACTTCACCGACGTCCCGCTGGAGGAGTGCCTGCGCCGTGACGCGGCCCGCGAACGGCAGGTCGGCGAGGAGATCATCCGGATCCTGGCCGAGAAGCACGAGAAGGCCCGCAAGGGCGGCTGGCGGCTCACGGCCGAGTGGCTGAACGGGACGACGTCCGGCGCGGCGGCCGTGCCGCCCGTGACCGCGTACGTCCCCGACCCGGCGCTGCCGTCGGCGGTGATGTGCGACATCGACGGCACGCTCGCCCTGACCGGTGACCGCGGGCCGTACGACTTCTCGCGCTGCGAGCTCGACCTGCTCAACGCGTCGGTCCGGCACGCGCTGGACGCCTTCAAGCGGGCCGACGGCGATGTGATCGTGCTGCTGTCGGGGCGCGGCGAGGAGCACCGTCCGCAGACCGAGTCCTGGCTGCGGCGCCACCAGGTGCCGTACGACGAGCTGTGGATGCGGGCGGCGGGCGACACGCGCCGCGACGACGTGGTGAAGGCGGAGCTGTTCGACGCCCACGTGCGTCACCGGTACGCGGTACGGGTCTCGCTCGACGACCGGGACCGGGTGGTCGCGGTCTGGCGCCGGATGGGCCTGCCCACCTGGCAGGTCAACTACGGGGACTTCTAGCCGTCATGGCGGGCGTCCTGATCGTGGACGGCGCGAACGTCGTCGGCTCGGTGCCCGACGGCTGGTGGCGGGACCGGCGGGGCGCGGCCGAACGGCTGCGGGACCGCCTGGCCCGCCGCGGCGGGGACGAGGAGATCATCCTCGTCGTCGAAGGCGCCGCCCGCGGCGTCGAGTCCGTTCCCGGGGTCCGCGTGGACGCGGCCCCCGGGAGCGGGGACGACCGGATCGTGGAACTGGCCGCGGCCCACGCGGACCGCGGCTGCGTCGTGGTCACGGCGGACCGGGAACTGCGCGAACGGGTCCGGGCGTACGGAGCGGAGTGCGTGGGACCCCGTACCGTACGCCCGGCGGACTGACCCGGGGTCAGTGGCAGTACTTCACCTCGGAGAGGTTCTTGACGTAGCGGGCGGAGACCCAGCGCTCCTTCTCGTAGGCGGCGCGGTTGGGGGCGTCCATCCCGTTGTCCAGGTTCTCGTTGTGGTTCTCGTTCTTCTCGTCGTACAGGCGGTACCAGACGCGGTTCCCGTCGACCTTCTCGCCGTACTTCTTGCACGCGATCTCGAGCTTGCTGTGCGGGTACACGTGGCCGACGGACCGCGACTTGGTGGTCGGCTTGCTGCGGACCTTCAGCGGGCCCTTGGAGACGACCTTGCCGATGGCGTGCTTGTAGTGCGGGTACGTGCCGGGCTGGCCGTCGCCGACGACGATCTCACGCGGCGGCACGTTGTCACCGTCGTCCGCCACGGCGGCGCCCGCTCCGACCAGACCGAGAACCAGGCTTCCGGTGGCGAGAGCGAGGATGGTTCTGGTGGGCTTCAGCATGAGCCGGCTCCTCTACGAAGACGTCCGCCCGCCGCGTCGCGCGGCGCGGTGGCGGCAACCAGGCGGTTGCCAGGGACGACTATGACGAGGCTGGAGGCCGTAGCCCCGGTGGCTCACCGGCTTTTAGCCCGATATGACCAATCTGTCCTGTCGTGGCGCGGCAGCCGTGCCCGCCCCCGAACGGGCACGGCCGCGCAGCGGGGCCCCGGGGGGAGGGCCGGCACCGGCCGGTGGACCGGCGCACGCAAATCTACGGGCGGACGGCTCCCGGCCGCGCCCCTCCACGGGTTGAGACCGGCCTACCCCCTTGGATGGCGAGGCTGTACAACCAGGGGTGTACACGGCGATGATCTACCGCGGGAGGGGGTGACGCGGATGCCGTCCGTACTCGTCGTCGACGACCAGTTCCTGATCCGGTCCGGACTGACCGCGCTGCTGACCGCCGCACCCGGCTACGAGGTCGTCGGCGAGGCCTGCGACGGCGAGGAAGCGGTCCGGCTCGCCGCCGAGGCCCGGCCCGACGTCGTCCTCATGGACATCCGGATGCCCGGCACCGACGGCATCGCCGCCACCGAGCGGATCCTGGCCGGCCGCCAGGACCCCGCGGACGGCGGGCCCAAGGTGCTCGTGCTGACCACCTTCGACTCCGACGAGCACGTCTTCCGAGCGCTCCGGGTCGGCGCCAGCGGCTTCCTCGTCAAGGACACCCCGCCCGAGCGGCTGCTCGCCGCCATCTCCACCGTGCACGCCGGTGAGATGCTGTTCAGCCCCCGGGCCCTGCGCGGACTGATCGACACCTACGCCGCCCCGGCCGCCCGCGCCCCGCACCCCGGCCTGGACACACTGACCCCGCGCGAGCGCGAGGTGCTCGCCCTGGTCGGCGCCGGTCTGCCCAACGCCGAGATCGCCGTACGGCTCGTCCTCAGCCCCGCCACCGTCAAGACGCACGTCCACCGCTGCATGAGCAAGCCGGCCCTGTCCAGCCGCGCCCAGGCCGTGGTCGTGGCCCACGAGTTCGGCCTCGCCGCCCGAATGCGCTGACCGCGCGGCTCCCCGGATGCGGGCGGCGGCGGCCCGGGCGAGAGTGGGGGCCATGGGTATCGAAGACTACGGCGGCGGGGCCGGGGCACACGAGACCGGCGTCCTCGTCGTCACGACCAACGACGTCCCCGGCTACCGGGTCGAGCAGGTCATCGGCGAGGTCTTCGGCCTCACCGTGCGCTCCCGCCACCTGGGCAGCCAGATCGGCGCGGGCCTGAAGTCGATGATCGGCGGCGAGTTGAAGGGCCTCACCAAGACCCTGGTGCAGACCCGCAACCAGGCCATGGAGCGGCTCATCGAGCAGGCGAAGGCGCGCGGCGCGAACGCCGTGCTCATGATGCGCTTCGACGTCACCGACGCCGCCGACGTAGGGACCGAGGTGTGCGCGTACGGGACGGCCGTGGTCCTCGTCCCCGCCTCCGCCTGACCCCCCGGACAGGGTCCTGTCGATCATCGGCTCTCCGGCGGCGACATCCCGGTGACGCGGACCGAGGGGATGACCCGGGAGGCCGGGGCGTACCGGTGCGGCGGGGAGCCGGGTCCTCTCTCGGGGATCGGGCACGTACCGGCTCCCGGAGCGGTCAGAGCGTCTCGCTCAGCGAGTCCGCCGGCCGTCGCCGGCCCGCCCGGGCCGCCGGGAGCGCGGCCGCGGCCACCGCGCCCAGCACCGCCCCGGCGATCACCGTCAACAACACCGGCCACGTGGGTGGCTGGGCTATGCCCGCGCCGATTCCGCTCGACGCGCCCTGCGTGTCCACGAGCCATCGGCCCGACAGCACCCCCACCGTCGTGCCCACCACGGCGGATGCCAGCGCGGTCAGTCCGGCGGCCGTCACGATCATCGAGCCGATCTGTCGGGGCGTCAGCCCGATCGCCTTCAGCGCGAGCAGATCCCGGCTGCGGTCCCGTACGCCCGTACTGATCAGCGTCAGCAGCTCGATCAGCCCGATCAGTGCCAGGATCGCGATCAGGGCGGCGATCACTCCGCGCGCCGGTTCCAGTCGGTCGACAGGGTTCGACGCCTCGCGGACCTCCAGGATGCCGGCGTCCGCCCCGGCGAGTTCGGCGCTCACCGCCCGGGGGTCTGCGCCCTTGCGCAGTACGAGGGCGTGGTAGTCGGGCCGCAGCCCTGGATCGCGCTCCCGCAGTGCGTCGATCGTCGTGGTGATCACCCGGCCCCCGGATTCGGGTTCGATGGTGCGGCCGACGACGTGCAGGATCTGCGGCCGTCCCTCGACGGTCATCCGCACCCACGCGCCGACGCGTACCCCCAGGAGGTCGAGCAGCCCCTGCCCGGCCACTGCCTCGTCCGGACCGCCGACCGCGCGCCCTTCCACCACCTTGGAGGGGTACGGGTCCCGGGTCGTACCCAGCCCTCGGAGCGTGATCGTGCCGGTCTGCCCCGGCACGAGCGCCGCCATCTCGGCGCCCGGGTGGACCGCGGCGATGCCCGGGGTCGCCGCGAGGGTCTTCTCCAGTTCCGCTGCGGACGGCCCCGGGGACGCTCCGGCCCGTACGGTCAGTGCAGCGGGCAGCCCCATCTGTGCGGGCCGGCTGCGGAACTGGTCCAGCGTCGACCAGGCGACGAGCGCGACCGTGATGAGGACGAGCGGCAGGGCGAGCCGGGCCACGGGTACGAGCGTCCGGCCGCGCCGTGGGAACGCCGCGCGCCATCCCAGGACCAGGGCGGGAGGCACGCGTGCTCCGAGAGCCCGCCTGCCGAGCGCGGTCATCGGTGCGGCGGACGGCAGCGCCGCGCGGGCCACCGGCACGGGTGGGACCCGTCCGGCCCGCCAGGCCGAGAGCCCGGTCGCGGCCGCGATCAGCAGCACCGCGCCGCAGGGGACGCCGATCATCAGCGCGGTGTGGCCGGGCAGGTCCTGCCACACCGCCGCCGCCTGCCCGATCCGCCCGGGTATCCGGGCGCCCAGCAGAGCGATCGCCGCCGTGCCGAGGGCCACGCCGAGGAGCGCGAAGGCCAGATGCTGTACGAGGAAGCCACGGGTCACCTGGCCGGGGGTGAAGCCGACGGCCTTGAGGATCGCGATGTCCCTGAGCTGGCCGCGGACCCGGGCGCCGATCGCTCCGGCAGCGGCGAGCGCCGCCGCGAGCAGCGCACCGAGCCCGAAGACGGCGAACATCTGCCCGAGCAGCCGGTCGTCGCCGCCCGCCTCCGCCCGCGCCTGCTGCCACGTCGTGACGTGGGCGACCCGGTCGGCACCGAGGACGGTCACGGCACGCTGGACGGTGAAGTCGGTGTCGTCCGGATCCTTCAGGCGCAGGCCCACGCTCTGCCCGGTCGCGCCGCGGGCAATGTCGTCGAGGGTGCCGGAGAGCACCCAGCCGAGGCCGGGCCCGCCCCCCGGGTGGTAGCGGGGCTCGGCCACCTCGGCGATCCCGCTCACCTGCAATGCGTGCGGCGCGCCGTCCGGGCCGGTGACCCGTACCGTGTCGCCCGGCTCCGCCCACAGGGCGCGCGCGACCGAGGCCTCCAGTACGACGGCGCCGTTGCCGACCCCCGCACCGCCGCCGGTTTCGTCCGGCCGGGGGAGCCAGCTGCCGGTGGTGACGAGGGGCCGCCCGGTCTCCGGGGGCGCCTGCGCGGCCGCACGCAGCGTCACCCCGGCCCGAGCACCACGCGACTCGACCGTGGTCGCCGCCGTGCGGTAGGGCCCGGAGACGGCTGCGACCCCGTCCACGCGGGACAGGGCGGCAGTGTCCGCCCCGGCCCGGGTGTGCAGCCAGACGTGCGCGCCGTGGGACTGGTTGAAGACACGCTGCCAGGGGTTGGCGGCGTAGCTGAACAGCGCGCCGGCCAGCAGGAGCGAGGCGATGATCCCGGCGCTGGCCAACACGACGAAGAGGGCTTCGCCGCGGTGTGCGCGGAAGTCGGCGTGCGCCCAGCGAAGAGTGGCCCGCACGGTCACTCCTTCAGCTCCAGATCCAGTACGCCGGCCACGCCGCGGGCCGGCCCCCGGCGCCCGCTGCCGAGCTGCGCGTCGTCGGCTATGCGCCCGTCGAAGAAGCTGATGACGCGGTCGGCGGCGCTGGCCATCCGGGCGTCATGGGTGACCATCATGATCGTCTGACCGCGCTGGTGGAACCGGGAGAGAAGCCGCAGAACCTCGCGGGTGCCCTTGCTGTCGAGACTGCCGGCCGGTTCGTCGGCGAGCAGCAGCGCGGGGTGGTTCACCAGGGCGCGGGCGAGCGCGACCCGCTGCTGTTCGCCGCCGGACAGCTCGCCGGGCATCGACCGCTCCCGGCCTTCGAGGCCGAGTTCGGCGAGCAGTTCGGCGCGGGACTCCCGGGCGGCCTTCGGGGAGGCTCCGGCGAGCAGGGCGGGCAGTTCGACGTTGTCGGCGACGGTGAGGTTCGAGACCAGGTTGAAGAACTGGAAGACGACGCCGACGCTGCGGCGCCGAAGGACCGCCCAGCGGGCCTCGCGGTATTCGTCCACGCGCTCTCCGCCGAGCCACAGCTTCCCGCTGTCGGGGCGCTGGAGGCCGCCTATCAGGTGCAGCAGCGTGGACTTGCCCGCTCCCGACGGCCCAGTGACCGCGACGAACTCGCCTGGCTGGACGGACAGGTCCACCCCGCGCACGGCATGCACCGGCGTGCCCTCGCCGTGGTGCGTCTTGGTCAGGCCCTCGGCGCGCACGATGGGCTGGACGGATACGGCAGGAGCGGTGGTGCCGGCGTCGTCGCTCATTCCAGCTCCTCCTGGCAGCGTTCCAGCCAGTCGAGGTCGGCCTGCAGGTGCAGCATGGCGCCCTCGATCAGCAGTTGGGAGATCTTGTTGTCGCGGTCCTCGGCCGCGGCCAGCTTGGACAGGTCCCGCATGGTGTTGAGGTACTGCCGCCGCTGCTTGTTGATCAGTGCGACAGGGTCGGCCAGACCCGACTGCGGTGCGAGTGCGAGCTTCATGAAGAACTCGTCCCGTACCCGGGGCTCCTCGGTGGTGTCCTCGAACCATGCCAGTGCGGCCTCGCGCCCGGCGTCCGTCAGCCTGTACGTGCGCTTGTTGGGCCGCCCCGACTGCTCGACGTCCTCGCCCTCGATCAGGCCGCTCTTCTCCAGCCGGCCGAGGGTGACGTAGATCTGGCCGACGTTGGGGTGAGGGTACGCGGCGCCCAGGAGCTTCTCAAGGTCCTGCTTCAGCTCGTAACCGTGCGCAGGGCTACGGGTGAGGAGCGCAAGGAGCGCCAGCCGCACTCGCTCCCCCTCCTTCCCGCTCCGTAGTCAACGGTTCACTCGGCGGCGGGCCGATGTGTGCCGCCGTCCGGCTCGTCTGCCTGGGCGTCTAGTATCGCCCATGCCTAACGGGTATATATAGGCCACGATGGTCGGCGGCGCAGCCGGATCGTGCACTGGGAGGAATCTATGCGGTGGATGCGTGCCGCGGGTAGAGCCCTCCTGGTGGGGGCGGTCGTACTGACGGGATTCAGCGGGTTCGGCGTCCGCGTCGACGCGGGCGCAGCTCCCGGGGAGCGCGACCGCGGCCCCCTGACGCTCGTGACGGCGGGCGATCTGACGGACTACCTCCCGCCGCTCCTGGACGACTGGAACGAGGCCCATCCCGACGAGCGCGTCACGCTCGTCGAGTTGCCCGACTCGGCGGACGAGACGCGGGCCCAGATGATCAGCGAACTGCGATCGGGGCGCGACAGGTTCGACGTACTGAACATCGACGTCGCCTGGACCTCCGAGTTCGCCGCGGCCGGATTGATCTCCCCGCTGCAGCGTGACCGCTTCCCCCTGGACGCCTTCCTGCGGCCGGTCGTCGACACCGCGACCTTCGACGGTCGGCTGTACGCGGTCCCGTACGTCACCAACGCGGGACTGCTCTACTACCGCAGGGACATCCTGGACCGGGAGGGCGAGGAACCGCCGCGCACCTGGGACGACCTGGTCCGCCAGGCACGCACGATCGCCCCGAAGTACGGATTGGACGGCTATGCCGGCCAGTTCCTGCCGTACGAGGGGCTCACCGTCAACGTCACCGAGGCCGTGCACTCGGCGGGTGGATCGATCCTGCGCGACGACGGCGACAGGGTGACCGTGGATTCCGACGCGGCGCGCGCCGGACTGCGGTTCCTCGCGGAGGGTGTGCGGGACGGCTGGATCGCCCACGAGGCGCTCGGCTACAAGGAGGAGGAGTCGCGGCAGGCCTTCCAGGACGGTCGGCTGCTCTTCCTGCGGAACTGGCCCTATGCCTACGCGGACGCGAGCGCCGCGGGGTCGAAGGTCGCGGGCAGGTTCGGCGCGGTGCCGCTGCCGGGCCCCGACGGGCCCGGCACCAGCGTGCTGGGTGGCTCCAACCTCGCCGTGAGCAGCCATGCGCGGCATCCGGCGTCGGCGGCCGATCTGATCTCCTACCTCACCAGTGAACGCGTCCAGCGCCAAGTGCTCACCACGGGCGCGCTGCCGCCGGTGCGCGCCGCGCTGTACGAGGATCCCGAGCTGATCCGGGCGTATCCGTATCTGCCCACGCTGCGCCAGAGCGTGCTGTCGGCGGTGCCACGCCCGAAAAGTCCGCGCTACGACCAGGTGAGCCTCGCCGTGCAGGCCGTGGCGCAGGACCTGATGGCCCTGCGCCAGACGCCCGAGCAGGCGGCGGCGCGGCTCTCGCGCGAACTCGGGACCCTCTCCGGCAAGGGCTGATCGCACCGCTCCGCTCCTCCACCCTGTCAGGGCCTCTACTTACATGTTAAGTATAGGCCCTTCTTCATGCATGCGGGTAATTCAGTGCAAACTACCCCACTCTTTCGCTATTTTTGGACACATCGTTGACACCTTCCAGTCGCTGCTACTTAACATGCATGCATAACAGCGCACCGATCCGGGGCGCTCTCGCATTCAGTAGACAGGTCGACGCGAGATGCTCAGCACCCTTCCGGCCGCCACCGGCCACCCCTCACCCGCCGCCGGCGCATCCGCCCCCTGGTGGCGCGATGCGGTGATCTACCAGGTCTACGTCCGCAGCTTCCTCGACAGCACCGGGGACGGCATCGGCGACCTGGCCGGCGTCCGGGCCGGGCTCCCCTACCTGAGGAAGCTCGGTGTCGACGGCATCTGGCTCAGCCCGTTCTACCCGTCGCCGCAGCACGACCACGGCTACGACGTCGCCGACTACTGCGGTGTCGACCCCGTCTACGGTGACCTCGCCGAATTCGACCGGTTGGTGGCCGACGCCGGCAGACTCGGGCTCAAGCTGCTGCTCGACATCGTCCCCAACCACTGCTCCAGCGAGCACCCGTGGTTTCGCGCCGCGCTCGCTGCGGGACCGGGCAGCGCGCCGCGCTCCCGCTTTCACTTCGCGCCCGGCCGCGGCCCGGACGGGTCGGTGCCCCCCAACAACTGGCGTGCCATGTTCGGCGGTCCCGCCTGGAGCCGGATCACCGAGCCCGACGGCACCCCCGGTGAGTGGTACCTGCACCTCTTCACCCCCGAGCAGCCCGACCTGAACTGGCGCGACCCCGCCGTGGGAAACGAGTTCGAGCACGTGCTGCGCTTCTGGCTGAACCGCGGGGTCGACGGCTTCCGCATCGACGTCGCCGCCGGACTGTTCAAGCACCCCGAGCTGCCCGACTCGGACGACCCCGGAGCCGACGAGCGGGCCCGCGACGCCGTCAACCAGCTGGCCTGGAACCAGCCCGAGGTCCACGACGTGTGGCGGCGCTGGCGCTCGGTCTGCGAGGAGTACACCGCCCGGGACGGTCGCGAGCGGCTGCTGGTCGGGGAGGTGTCCGTGCCCACCGCACGCGAACACGCCGAGTACGTCCGCCCCGACGAACTGCACCAGGCGTTCTTCTTCGACCTGCTCAGCGCCGCCTGGGACGCCGACGCCTTCCGCGCGACGATCACCGCAGCGGTACGCGACATCGCGGGCACCGGCTCCACCGTCACCTGGGTCCTCAACAATCACGACCAGGTCCGCACCGTCACCCGCTACGCGGGGGAGCCCGGGGTGGAGGGCAGCGGGCTGGGAGCCGCCCGCGCCCGCGCCGCGGCCCTCCTGATGCTCGCGCTGCCCGGCGCCGCGTACATCTACCAGGGCGAGGAACTCGGCCTCCCCGAGGTCCTCGACCTGCCCGACGAGGTCCTCACCGACCCGATCTTCCATCGCACGGGCAGTCGCAAGCACGTCCGGGACGGCTGCCGCGTGCCCCTGCCCTGGTCCGGGCACGCCTCCCCGTTCGGCTTCACCCGGGAAGCGGCCGGCGCCAAACCGTGGCTGCCGCAGCCCGAGTGGTTCGCCGAGCACGCCACCGACCGCGCCCTGGCCGACACCCGTTCCTTCTGGCACCTCTACCGCGACGGCCTCCAGCTGCGGCGCAGCCTGCCGCAGCTCGGCGACGGCGCCCTGCGCTGGCTGGACGCGCCACCGCAGGTGCTGGCGATCGCCCGCGGCGACGGCCTGATCTGCGCGGTGAACTTCGGCACGGAGCCGGTGCCCGCCCCGGTCCCCGGGACTCCGCTGCTCACCAGCGGCCCCTGTCCCGACGGGGTGCTCCCCGCGGCGACCGCCGCATGGTGGACGGCCGAGTGTCCCGGCCCGTGACCACCCGGAATCCCATGCCGGATCCGGCCCCCCACCCCTGACCTCCTCCTCCCCTCTCCTCTCCCTCTTCCTCGTACGCGACCCCTCCCAGTGAATCCGGGACATGCCCCCGTGGCCCCGGACTTCCACGAAAGGACCCCTCATGGGACGACCCAGCAAGACGCCCCGCCGGACCGCGGCCGCCGCATCGGCTGCCCTCGCCCTCGCCCTCGGGGCCACCGCCTGCGCCAGCACCGGACCGGCCGGCGGCGGCGAACTGAGCGGCCAGACCGTGACCGTGGCAGGCGTCTGGACCGGCAGCGAGCAGAAGAACTTCAAGAAGGTCCTGGACGCCTTCACCGAGAAGACCGGCGCCAAGACGGTCTTCGTACCGTCCGGCGACAACGTCTCCACCTTCGTCGGAAGCAAGATCGAAGGTGGCAACGCGCCCGACCTGGTCATGGTTCCCCAGGTGGGCGTGCTCCAGCAGTTCGCAAAGAAGGGCTGGCTCCAGCCCCTGTCCGACCAGGCCGCGCAGACCGCCGGTTCCACCCTCTCCCCGGTGTGGAGGAACTACGGCACCGTCGACGGCACGTACTACGGGCTCTACTTCAAGGCCGCCCACAAGTCCACCGTCTGGTACGCCCCCGAGGCCTTCGCGCAGGCCGGCGTCAACGAGCCCAAGAGCTACACCGACATGCTGAAGGCCGGCCGCACCCTCGCCGACTCCGGCCGCCCGGCCTTCGCCATAGCCGGCGAGGACGGCTGGACCCTCACCGACTGGTTCGAGAACATCTACCTCTCCCAGGCCGGGCCGGAGAAGTACGACCAGCTCGCCCAGCACAAGCTCAAGTGGACCGACGACAGCGTCGTCAGGGCGCTGACCACCCTCGGTGAACTGTTCAAGGACAAGCAGCTCGTCGCCGGCGGTGCCCAGACGGCCCTGGGTACCGACTTCCCCTCGTCGGTCGCGCAGGTCTTCGGACCCGAGCCCAAGGCGGGCATGGTCTACGAGGGTGACTTCGTCGGCGGGGTCGCCAAGGACCAGTTCGGCAAGAAGCTCGGAACGGACGCCAAGTTCTTCCCGTTCCCCTCGGTCGACGGCGGCAGGGCGCCGGTCGTCAGCGGCGGTGACGCGGCCGTCGTCCTCAAGGACGGAAGGAACAGCAAGGCCGGCATGAAGCTGCTCGAATTCCTCGCCGGCTCCGAGGCGGCGGAGGTCTGGGCCGGCGCCGGCGGGTTCCTGTCCCCCAACAACGAGGTCGACATCGCCTCGTACGGCGACGACATCACCCGCAGCACCGCCAACTCGCTCATCGCGGCAGGCGACTCGATCCGCTTCGACATGTCGGACCAGGCCCCGGCCGCGTTCGGCGGCACCAAGGGCGCCGGCGAGTGGAAGCTCCTCCAGGACTTCCTGCGCGACCCGTCGACCCCGCAGGGCACGGCCGCACAGCTCGAGGCGGAGGCCGCCAAGGCCTACGGGAACTGAGGCGACTTCCATGGCCTACACCCCGACCGCCCGCGCCGCGGCCGACGGGCGGCGCCGGGCCCAGCGAAGGAAGCGCCGCCTCGCGGTCCTCTTCGTCCTGCCGGCCCTGCTGCTCCTCGGCGCGCTGGTCGCCTACCCGGTCCTCTTCTCCTTGGGCCGCAGCCTCTTCGACGCCGACGGCGACCGCTTCGTCGGAGCCGGGAACTACGCGGCGATCGTGCAGGACCCGGCCACCCTCAAGGCGATCCGCAACAGCGCCGTGTGGGTCGTCGTCGCCCCGACCCTGCTGACCGGGCTCGGGCTGATGCTCGCCGTGCTCACTGAGAAGGTGCGCTGGGCAACCGCGTTCAAGCTGGTGCTCTTCCTCCCGATGGCCGTGTCGTTCCTCGCCGCGGGCATCATCTTCCGGCTCGCCTACGAACAGGACCCGGCCCGGGGCGTGCTCAACGCGGCCGTGGTCGGCGTCCACGACGGTTTCGAGGACACCGCTGCCTATCCGACGGCCCGGGCCCGGGAGGGCCAAGGCCTGACCGGCAGCGCCGGGGGCCCGTACAGCACCGAGCACGTCGTACGTCCCGGCCGCTCGGTCAGTCTCGGCCTCATCGGGGTGCCACCCGGCTCGCTGCCCACCGGAGCGAAGGCCGCGTCCACAGACGCGCCCCGAGCGGACGGAATCGGCGGTGTCGTCTACCTCGACTTCGCCCCCGGCGGCGCCGGCACACCGGGCAAGGTCGACCCGGGTGAGAACGGTCTGCCCGGCATGACGGTCGAGGCCGTACGGGACGGACGGGTGGCCGCGACCGCCGTCACCGTCGACGACGGGTCCTTCCACTTCGCAGGCCTGGCCGAGGGTGCGTACACCGTCAGACTCCCCGCGACCAACTTCGAGGCCCCGTACCAGGGGGTTAACTGGCTCGGCCCGGCGCTGGTGACACCGGCCATCATCGGCGCCTACCTGTGGGTGTGGACCGGCTTCGCGATGGTCCTGATCGGCGCCGGCCTCGCGGCCATCCCACGCGACGCTCTGGAGGCCGCGCGCATGGACGGTGCCTCCGAGGGCCAGATCTTCCGCAAGATCACCGTGCCGCTGCTCGGACCCGTACTCACGGTCGTCTTCGTGACCCTGGTGATCAACGTGATGAAGGTCTTCGACCTCGTCTACATCATCGCGCCCGGACCGGTCCAGGAAGAGGCGAACGTGCTGGCCACCCGAATGTGGCTGGTCTCATTCGGCGGCGGCAACGACCAGGGACTCGGCAGCGCGCTCAGCGTGGTGCTCCTCCTGCTGGTCGTCCCGGCGATGATCTTCAACATCCGGCGTTTCCGAAGGAGTGGATCATGAGCAGCCACGGCACCATCGAGCGCCGACCGCCCCGGCCTTCGGCAGCGGTCCACCCCATCCCCGACCCGTCCGCGCCGAGTTCCGGGCTCCGGCGCCGGGGCGGAAACCGGCTGGCGCGCCTGCTGAGCAACTCCCTCGTCCAGGGTGCCCTCATCCTGGTCGCCCTCGTGTGGATCACTCCACTGGCGGGCCTGCTCATCTCCTCCATGCGCTCCGAGGGCGACAACGCCTCCGACGGCTGGTGGACCGCCCTCACCGACCCGTCCCAGTTGTCCCTGGACAACTACGGCGCCCTCCTGAAGGACTCCGGCATTGCGGAGGCCTTCGGGAACACCGTCCTCATCTCCGTGCCCACCACCGCCCTGGTGGTCGCGATCGCGGCACTCGCCGGATACGCCTTCGCGTGGCTGGAGTTCCCCGGCCGGGACGCCATCTTCCTGGTGGTCGTCGGACTCCTGGTCGTACCCGTGCAGATCGGGCTGCTGCCCGTGGCCAAACTCTTCGGCGCGATGGGGCTGTTCGGCACGGTCGCGGGCGTCGTCCTCTTCCACGTCGCCTACGGTCTACCGTTCGCGATCTTCCTGTTGCGCAACTACTTCGCCGAGATACCGCGCGAAATGCTGGAAGCCGCCCGGATGGACGGCGGCAGCGAGTGGCGGATCTTCTCGCGGCTGGTCCTGCCGCTCGGCCGCCCGGCCATCGCGAGCCTGGCCATCTTCCAGTTCCTCTGGGTCTGGAACGACATGCTCGTGGCGCTGCTCTTCGCGGACAGCGGGTCCCAGCCGCTCACGGTCGCGCTGCAGTCCCAGATGCGCCAGTTCGGAAGCAACATCGGCGTCCTGGCGCCGGGGGCGTTCCTGTCCCTGGTCGTCCCGCTGATCGTCTTCTTCGCCTTCCAACGCCACTTCGTCCAGGGGGTGATGGCGGGGTCGGTGAAATAGCCGCCGCACCCTTCGGGCACCGGCCCCTTAGGGTCACTCCTGGGCCGGCGGTATGGCGGGCGCGCACCCACATCGCCCAGCGCAACGCGCCGTACACGCAAGCCGGTTGGAACGGCAAGCTCGTCGACGACGTGATCGGCGGCCGGAACTCCCTCCAGTCGCACGAGGAGCGGCCCGGGCTCGTCTACCGCACCCTCCCGCAGACCTGCGGCTCACCCCGGGCCACTCGTACAAGGTGACCTCCTCCTACGAGATCGGCTTCAGCGGCGACTACCGGTTCGTCACCGGCTCCGGGACCACCGAGACCGCCGCCGCCCGGGATCAGGCCCGTACGTCCACCGTCTTCACCCGGCCTTCACCGCGGGCGCCGACGCCTGGATCGGCGTACGGAAGGTCATCCCCGAGAACTCCCGCAACGAGGCCGACCTGATCCTCGACGACCTGACCGTGGACGACCTCAGACCGGCCGGCGGCGGCCAACTCCTCGTCCCCCAAGGACAGATGAGCGTCAAGGCGGTCGACAGCCAGGAGACCACCGGTGAGGACGGCGTCGCCGCCAACGTCCTCGACGGCGACGCCGCCACCCACTGGCACACCCAGTGGTACGCCGCCACCGCACGGGCGAGGTCGCCGGCCGGCCATGGACCCCGGCCGCGGAACTCGACATCGGCTGCCGCCCGTGAAGAAGCACCCCTGCCCCGACCCCGCGGCCCTCCCAGTCGAGTCCCGGACGTGCCTCAGTCGGTGATCAGCGGCTTCTCGGCCTCGGCCAGTACCTTGTCCCAAGGAGCCAGGAGGCCCGATCCGAGTTCGCTCCCCTGATCGTCCAACCCGCCCGCATAGACGAAGACGGGTACGCCGTCGGCTCCCAAGTAGCCGACGGCGTACCGCCGGAACACCTTGGGCCCCGTCGTGGCAGGGGTGGGCTCATCCTGCCCGTAGCCCGGTTCGAGCCACTTGGAACCTCCGGTGACCGAGTCGCGTAGAAAGGATCCCGCGTAGATCGGCATCGGCAGGTGGCCGGGCTTGGTGTCGTCCGGGGTGCGGATACCCATCGAGGGTGCGCCCAGGGCGAAGATGGTGCCGGTGGCAGGGTCCAGGCGGATCCGGATCTCGCCGGTGGACGGGGTGAGGTTCCGGTCGTAGGCGATGGTCATGGCGAAATCCTGGGCACGGGTGCGTCTTTCCCCGGAACCCTCGGGCAGCGGGTCGATCCTCTCGGCCGCCTTCCACTGCTCCGCGGTGGGCAGCCAGAAGGCAGCCGCCGGCGTGGTCGTGGGGATGCCGCCCAGTGACGGGTACGGGCTCGCCGACTGGGATGGCGTCGGGGTGGCGGCCGGGGTGGGTGTCGGGGTCGCGGACGGCGTGGGTGTCAGGGGCGGCGGGGCCGGGGCCGGGGGCGTGGCCCGTGCGCCCGGCGGCGCGGCGGCCCGCTCACCGTCATCGCCCGCCCACAGCGGCGAGAACCCGACGCCCACGACGGTCGCGGCCACCGCGACGGCGCCGACGACCGTCGTCCACGCTGTGGCCCGCTCTTCCCGGACGGCGGGCCCCACCACCCGTGGCGGGACCGGCAGGGCCGGCCGGGGACGGGGCGGCTCTGATCGGTCTGTCGGGGCCTGCCGTTCCTCTTCCTCCCCGGGCTCTTCCCGTACGTCCCATCCGGCACGCACCACGTCGACCAGTGCGGCGGCGAGCGGTTCCGTGAGCGGTTCGACCGCGGTGTACGCGACGGTCGGGAAGACGAGGGTGTCCGCGCAGGGTTCCGGTTCCGCGATGGCGTGGGCGAGCCGGGCCGCGGACGGGCGCCGCGACGGCTCCATCGAGAGTGCCGATGCCACCAACCGGCGCAACACGTCGGGTAGGCCGAGCAGGTCGGGTTCGCCGCCGCCCGTGGCGCCGGTATCACGGGCCCGGTCGTCGAAGGGGTGCCGGCCCGTGCCGGCGTAGGCCACCAGGAGCCCCCACGCGAACACGTCGGAGGCGGGACTGGCGACGGCGGCCGTGTACTGTTCGGGCGCCATCCACCCGCGGGTGCCGGTCCGCGCGTGGGGGTCCGTGATGGCGGGCGCGCCGAGACGGTGGGCGATGCCGAAGTCCAGGACCTTCGGACCGGCCGGCGCGAGGATGACGTTCTCCGGCTTGATGTCACGGTGGACCACTCCGGCGGAGTGGAAACCCGCGAGCGCATGCGCCGTCGCGCCCGCCAGCGAGCGGAGTACGGCGTCCGGCAGTGGGCCGGAGGCGGTCAGACGCTCGCGCAGAGTCGGGCCGGGAACGTACTGCGAGGCGAGCCAGGGCCGCGACGCCGTGGCGTCGCCGTCGACGAAGGCGGCCACGTACGGGCCGTGCACGCGCCGGAGAAGGTCCATCTCGCGGGCGAACCGGGCCCGGTGGTCGTCATCGGAGGCCAACGCGGAGTGCATGGCCTTCACGGCCACCTTCGAGCCGTCCGGGGTGGCAGCAGCGTAGACCGTACCCATGCCCCCGGCGCCGAGGCGTCCGAGCAACCGGTACGAGGATATGCGGGACGGGTCGTCGTCGGTGAGGCTCTGCACGGTGCTCCTTGGGCGTAACGCGGACGGTGCATGCTGTCACGTGCCGGAGCGGAGGTCGCGGGCGGTCCACCAACACCCCCCGTACCGGGCCCGGTACGGTGGTCTCCCCGAGACGGAGGGCGGACCCATGAGTCAACGCAAGTCGGCGGCAGAGGTGTTCGACGCGCTGGGGGAGCGCTACGAGGAGGCGTTCGGGCGGGTGCCCGGCCAGCTCGCGGCGCTCGACTGGCTCACCGCCCGGCTCCCCGGCGGAGCCCGCGTGCTGGACGTGGGCAGCGGCACCGGACGGCCCACCGCCGAGTCGCTCGTCCGGGCCGGCTGCGACGTGACCGGCATCGACGTCTCGGCGGCCATGGTCGCCCTGGCCCGCGCCCGGGTCCCGGGAGCGCGCTTCGAACAGGCCGACGTGCGGACGTACACACCCGAACCGGGCGGGTTCGACGCCGTGTGCGCCTTCTTCCCCCTCCTGGTGATGGACCAGCCGGAGGTCGCCGGGGCACTCGACCGCATGGCCTCCTGGATCGTGCCGGGCGGGTACTTCGTGATGGCCACCGTGCCCGGGGACATCCGGGGCCTGGACATCGAATGGATGGGCCACGAGGTGACGGTCAGCAGCCTGTCCACGGCGGACCACCTGGCCCGGCTCGCCGACCGGGGCCTGGAGGTGCTGCACCACCACACCGCCCCCTTCCACCCCGCCGACCCGCTGGCCGGCCCCGAGGAGCACCTCTTCTGCTACGCGCGGCGGAGCCCGTGACCGGTCAGCGGACCGGCCCCCGCACCGACTGCTGGGCGCCGAAGCGCACGGGTGCCATGCCCACGCGGCGGCCAGCAGCGGTCCGCCGCGCCGGGCGGCCCGGACGATCCCGTCGACGGCGTGCTGCACCCCGGCCGTGCCGCCGAGCGGCACCGGCGGGCGGTCCGGAGTGCGGTAGCCCAGGCCGGTGTACGCCGCCACGGCGGCCCCGGCGAAGTCCACGAAGCACTCGTCCCAGCCGGTCAGCGGATCGGGTCCGTAGGGGTGTTCCGCTCCCGGCACCAGCCACAGCAGCGCGGGCGCGGCCACCGGCTGCGGCGGCCGGCCCCCGTGGCTGAACCAGCCCCGGCCGCGGGTGACGACCAGGCCGGAAACCGGCCGGGAACTTTTTCCGGATCGGCGGCAACCTCCCGGGGGGTCGCGCGTCGTGCGGGGGTGAAGGGCGCGGTTCCGTGCCCTCGACCCGACCGTGGAGAACCACCTTGAAGAACCTGAAGCGTGTCCAGCGCGTCCCCCTGGCCGTCCGCCGGGCGGCCGTCACCGCCGCCGCGGCCGCGGTGGCCGTCTCCCTCGCCGGACCGGCCTCCGCCGCGAGCGGCAGCTCGTCCGCGCCGGCTCCGGCGGTCAGCGTCCCGGCCAGTGCCTCGCCCAGCGAGGGCGGGGCCAGGCCTTCTCCCTCGGTCAGCGCCCCGCCGAGCGCGGGTTCGGGGGCGAAGAGCGCGGCCCCCAGCGCCGCGCCCAGCGTTTCCGCGTCGAGCCCGGGAACGGCCGGTCCCAAGCCCAGTGCCTCCCCGTCCGAGCCGGGCCCCGCCGCCGAGGGCGCCGAGCTCGCGCATACTGGCTCCTCTTCGACCACCACGGCCCTGGGGGCGGGGGCCGCCGGCCTGGTCCTCGCCGGCGCGGCAGCCCTGTACGCCGTGCGGCGCCGCGCGAACTGAGGAATTACGTGCTCCACCTCGCACCACCCGTCAGCCCCCTCACGCCCGGTTTCGGCCGGGCGTGGCGGGGCCTGTGGTCGTTGCTGCGCGGCGAGCGTTCCGCCCCGCCGGCCTCCCCGCGCCCGTACGGGGACCCGTACGGGCCCTCGTACGGGTCCTCGCACACGTACGGGCGCGCCGGCCACGGAGAGCCGCAGCCGCCCACCGTCACGGAGCTCTACCACGCGCACCGGCTGCGGATGGTCCGGCTGGCGGTGCTGCTCGTCGACGACCTGGCCACGGCCGAGGACGTGGTCCAGGACGCCTTCACGGCCCTGTACCGGCGTCACGGGGAGCAGATAGCCGAGGTCGACAACGCCCTCGGCTACCTGCGCACCGCCGTCGTCAACACCTCGCGCTCCGTCCTGCGCCGCCGGCGCACCGTACGGGCTTGGACCCCGCCTCCGCCCGTCGACGTACCGTCCGCCGAGGACCACGTGGTCCTGGACGAGGCGCACCGCGAGGTACTCACCGCGCTCGGCCGGCTGACACCGCGCCGCCGGCAGGTCCTGGTGCTGCGGTACTGGGCCGACCTCAGCGAGGCGGAGATCGCGGCCACCCTCGGGATCAGCCGGGGAGCGGTCAAGTCCAACGCGAGCCGCGGCCTGGACGCGCTGGAACGGATTCTGGAGGGACGGATATGACGCGAGACGGCGAACGCCTCGCCGAACGCCCGGTCGAGCGGCGGCTGCGGCAGGCCCTCGACGCGCGCGCGGACAGCATCGACGTCCGCCGGCTGCGCCCCGCGGATCCGCCCGGACCGCAGGTGAGGCGGCTGCCCGTGGAAAGGCTGCGGCGGTTCGCGCTGCCCCTGGCGGGGCTGGCCGCGGCCGCTGCCGCCGGGATCGGCTACCTGCTGCTCGCCCCGGATCCGGCGCCCGGCCCGACGCCGCCGGCCACCCCGCCGAAGGTCACGGGCCCCGGCCCGTCACGTCCGTCGCCGGAGTCCTCGCCGTCGCCGTCGCAGCGGTCCGCCGGGCCGGCGGAGCCGAGCCCGGGCGTGGACGCGTCGGGGAGCCAGGGGCAGCCGTCGCCGTCGTCGCCACCGGCCGTGTCCGTGAGCCCCAGCCCTTCGTCATCCGCCGCGCCGAAGGGCGCGGGGTCGGTCTCGCCGTCGGCGGTCCCCTCCACCCCGTCGGGCCGGGCGGCCACCTCCTCACCGCCGGCCACCGGCGGTCCGCGCTAGGGGAGCCCGCCCGGCTCAGCGGCGGAGGTTCTCCACGGCCGACACCAGCGGGGCGAGCTCCGGGTTGCGCGCGGCCTCGTCCAGGGCCTCGCGCAGCGCGGTGTCGTTCGTGGGCCGGGCCGCGGCCAGCAATGCCAGGCCCGCCTCGCTCACGTCGGTGTAGATGCCCCGGCGGTCGGTGTCGCAGAGGTAGCGGTTCAGCAGGCCGCGGTCCTCCAGCCTGCTGACCAGGCGGGTCGTCGCGCTCTGGCTGAGCACCACCGAGTCGGCGACCTGGTGCATCCGCAGGTGCCCGCCCGGCCCGTTGTGCTGGCGGCTGAGGACGTCGAGGAGCGAGTACTCGCGCACGCTCAGGCCGTGCCCGGCCTGCAGGGCCCGCTCGATGTGCGACTCGATCCGCCCGTGCAGGAGGGAGAGGGCGCACCAGCCCTGGGAAAGGGCGGTGAGCGCGCTGTCCGTGGCCGTCATGGGCTTCCTCCGTCGAAGCGTGCCGTGCGAGCGGTGTGACTCCCAGGATAGGCCACGCCTGCAATAGCCCGCGCTTGCAAATATCCCGCGTCTGCAATTAATGTGGACGCACGTAAGCAGCGACCGCAACCGTGCTGGCGGACGGACCGCCCCCGCACCACTCCCTCCCCTGAAGGGCACCTCCCCCCATGCCTCTCGCACTCCTCGCCCTCGCCGTCGGGGCCTTCGGGATCGGCACCACCGAATTCGTCATCATGGGCCTGCTCCCCGAGGTCGCCGGCGCGTACGGTGTCTCGATCCCCACGGCGGGCTTCCTGGTCACCGGCTACGCCCTCGGCGTCGTCCTCGGCGCCCCGCTCATGACCGTGCTCGGCACCCGCATCCCCCGCAAGCGCATGCTCATGCTTCTCATGGGCCTCTTCATCGCCGGCAACGTGCTCTCCGCACTCGCCCCCTCCTTCGGCGTCATGCTCGCCGGCCGCGTCGTCGCCTCCCTCGCCCACGGCGCCTTCTTCGGCATCGGCGCGGTCGTCGCCGCCGAGCTCGTCGCCCCCGAGAAGAAGGCCGGAGCCATCGCCATGATGTTCACCGGCCTGACCGTGGCCAACGTGGTCGGCGTCCCGCTCGGCACCCTCGTCGGGCAGACCCTCGGCTGGCGCGTCACCTTCCTCATCGTCGCCGCGCTGGGTGTCGCCGGTCTGCTCGGCATCGCCCGGCTCGTACCCGAACTTCCCCGGCCCGCGGGCGGCGTACGGATCCGCCGCGAACTCGCCGCCTTCCGCAACGTCCAGGTGCTGCTCGCGATGGCGATGACCGTCCTCGGCTTCGGCGGCGTCTTCGCCGCGATCACCTACATCACCCCGATGATGACCAACGTCGCCGGTTTCGCCGACTCCTCCGTCACCTGGCTCCTCGTCCTCTTCGGCCTGGGCATGGTCGCCGGCAACCTCATCGGCGGCCGGTACGCCGACCGCGCGCTCATGCCGATGCTGTACGTGTCCCTCGGCGCGCTCGCCGTCACCCTGGCCGTCTTCACGCTCACCGCCCACACCAAGGCCGGCGCCGCCGTCACCGTGGTGCTGATCGGCGCCCTCGGCTTCGCGACCGTGCCGCCGCTCCAGAAGCGGGTCCTGGACCAGGCCGCCGGGGCGCCCACCCTGGCCTCCGCCGTCAACATCGGCGCCTTCAACCTCGGCAACGCGCTCGCCGCCTGGCTCGGCGGCCTCGTGATCGCCGCCGGCCTCGGCTGGACCGCCCCGAACTGGGTCGGCGCGGCGCTGGCCGCCTCCGCCCTGGTGCTCGCCCTCGCCTCCGGCGCACTGGAACGCCGTACGACCGGGCGTGCTGCCGCCGCCGGCGCCGGCCGGGTGGTCGCGTCCGCCGCGGCCCGCGAGGCGACCGCCGCCGCACCCGCCCGCCACTGATCCACCCCCTGTTCCCCGTACGCGACCCCCGCAAGGAGAAACCACCATGTCCGCCCCCACCCCCACCCGCACCGCCGTCGCCGCCCTGACCACCGAGGACGCCGAGCTGCTCGTCGGCGTCGCCAAGACCGCCGCGGAAGCGGCCGGTGTCACGGTCAGCGTCACCGTCCTCGACGCCGGCGGCCACCTGCTCGCCTTCCGGCGCGACGACAGGGCCGTACTGATCTCCGGCGAGACCAGTACCCGCAAGGCCTACACGGCCCTCCAGCTGAACGCGCCCACCGCCGACCTCGTCGAAGCGGTCCGTCCCGGAGGTCCCCTCCACACGCTGCCCACGGCCCTGGACCGGCCCCTGCTGTTCATCGCGGGCGGGCTGCCCGTCCACCGTGACGGCCGGCTCGTGGGCGCCATAGGCGTCGGAGGCGCGGCCCCCGAGCAGGACCACGCCTTCGCCGCCGCGGCGCTCGACGCCCTGGTCTGAGACGCCCAGTCCGAGAGCTCTGGTCTGAGGCCCCCGGGTCGCGCGCCCGTGTCCCCCGTGCCAGGTTGGGTACGGGGGACACAGGTGCATGATGCGGAAACCGAGGCTTCACAGGAGGGTCCAGACCATCGCGACGGCAACGGCCGCCGCGCTGGTCACCCTCGCCGTCCCCGGCTGCACGGCCGCCTCGGACGAGGCGCGCGCCCCCGCCGCCCCCGGCTCCTCCACGACGGCGGCCGCGCCGACGGATGCCGCCCCGCCGCCGCCCGCTCCCACCCCGACGCCGTCCTACGCCCTGTCCACGGCCCCGCGCACCATCCCCGCCGTACGGGAGCACGTGCCCGCCCGAGGCCCCGGCTGGAAGCCCGCCCCCGACGCCCGCGTGGTCGTCGCGCAGGGCGACGCCGCCGCCCTGTCGGACGAGGCCAAGCTGCTCGCCGGGGAACTGGGCCTCAAGTACGGCGACTCGACGGCGCCGCGCGCGGGCGATGTGGAGCTCTCCGTGGAGGGGGCGGGCAAGCCCGAGTCGTACACCCTCACCGTGAAGGACGGCACGGTCCGGATCAAGGGCCCCGACGAGGCCGGGGTCTTCTACGGGACCCGCACCCTCAAGCAGGCGGTGAAGAGCGCCGGTTCGGCCCCCGAGGGCACGGTGAACGACGCCCCGGCCAAGCCCCAGCGCGGCCTCAACCTCGACATAGCGCGCAAGCACTTCACCCCCGACTGGATAGAGGACCGGCTGCGCGAGATGGCCGACCTCAAACTCAACCAGCTCGGCCTGCACTTCTCCGACGACCAGGCCTTCCGCATCCAGTCCGACACCCACCCCGAGATCGTCTCGAATCCGCACCTCACCAAGGCGCAGGTCCGCCAGATCACGGCGCTCGCCGCCCGGCTGCACATCACGGTGGTTCCCGAGATCGACTCGCCCGGACACCTCGGCGCGGTGCTGCGCGCCCACCCCGACCTGCAACTGCGTGATGTACAGGGCAGGGCGGTCAAGGGAGCGGTGGACATATCCAACCCGGCGGCCGCGAAGCTCGTCGACGAACTGCTGCGCGAGTACCAGCCGCTGTTCCCCGGCGGGGCCTGGCACCTGGGCGCAGACGAGTACCAGGCGCTGGTCTACCGGGACCCGCAGGCCTCCTTCCCGCAGCTCGCCCGCGCGGCCCAGCAGCGGTACGGCCCCTCGGCGCGCGTGCAGGACCTGGCCACGGGCTGGCTCAACGACCGCGCCGACGTGGTCCGCCCGTCCGGCAAGGCGCTCAAGGCGTGGAACGACGGCTTCTTCGCGGGCGGGGTGACGAGCGCGGCCAAGGACATCCAGGTCGAGTACTGGACCGGCAAGGAGATCGGCGCCCGGCCGCCGCTGGAGTACCTGCGCGAGGGCCGCAAGCTGGTGAACCTCAACGACGAGTACCTGTACTACGTGCTCGGCGAGCCGAACCAGTTCACCTACCCCACCGGCCGGCGGATCTACGAGGAGTGGAACCCGCTGGTCCTGCGCGGCACCACCGCCGTCCCGGCCTCGTACGCGAACCAGATCCTGGGCGGGCGCCTCGCCGTCTGGGCCGACCTGTCCGGCGCCCAGACCCAGGCCCAGGTGGCGGACGGCATCCGGCTGCCGCTGGCCGCGCTCTCCCAGAAGGTCTGGGACTCCCGCGCACCCCAGCTGCCCTGGTCCGGCTTCCAGGCCCTCGCCGACCGGCTCTGAGCGGGGACGGCCGGACGGGACGGCCTGACGGGACGGCCTGACGGGACAGCCTGACGGGACGGCCGGAGGGGGCGGCCGCCGAGACGGCGGCCGCACCGGGTCACCAGATGGAGTTGACCCACTCCGGGTGGTCGATGAACGGGTTGCGGTTGTGCTGGTAGGTGTCGAATATGACCTGGTTGCGGCGCTGCTCGAAGGCGTCCGGCGGGTCCGTCTGGTTCCACTGCTTCAGCAGGCTGAGCCGGCCGAACAGGGGCGCGGAGCCGTTGTTGACCCTGTCGTTCAGCTCCAGGTCGGCGAAGCCGTCGCCCCCGTCGTAGCGGACGGCCATGTAGAGCAGCATCCGGGCCACGTCGCCCTTGACCGCGTCGCGCGGCTCGAAGGAGTCGGCGTCGGTCAGGCTGCCGGGGGCCTCGCTGACCGGGCTGCCGCCCTTGTCGAAGTCCTTGTTGCCCCGGGTGCTGTTGACGGTCACGTCCTCCGGGCGCAGGTGGTGCAGGTCGGTGCCCGGGCCGGTGGCGGTGCCGAAGTCGCCGTGGCTCTTGGCCCAGACGTGCTCGCGGTTCCAGTCGTTGACCCCGCCGCCGTTCGTCGACTTCGACTGGGAGCGGCCCGAGTAGACGAGGATGACGTTGTCGGGGTTCGCCGGGTCCTGGTCGGTGACCTTCAGGGCGTTCCACACCCCGTCGTAGTTCACCTTGGACTGGTTCTTGACGATGTTGTGCAGGGCGGTCTTCAGCGCGGCCCCGGTCTTGCCCTGGGCGCTCGCGTAGTAGTCCGCGTACGGGTCCGCCGCGGCGGCGGCCGTCGCGTTCTCGGCAGTGGCCGTGCGCTGCCGGCCGGCGGACGCGGCCGCCGGTACGGCGAACAGGGCGGCGGCGGCGAGGGCGACCGCCCAGGGGGTCAGGCGCGAGATTCTCATCGGGTGGGGGGTACCTCTCCATACGCACCGTCCCCGCCCGGGGAATTGGCGGGGTGTCAGTGGCAGAGCGAGGGTCACATTGTCATGTGCCGAACAGGTGAAAACCACGTGTCGACAGTGGGGGATCTTCGTGTGTGCCGGCTGTCCGCCGCGGGCAGGGTAGCGGTGGCCCCGGGCGGGGCCGCGGCGACCACGACCAGCCCCAACGGGAGCAGCCCATGGCAGTGAAGATCCTCATCGTGACCGGCGACGCGGCCGAATCGCTGGAGGTCCTGTATCCATACCAGCGCCTGCGCGAGGAGGGCTACGAGGTCCACATCGCGGCCCCGCAGGTGAAGAAACTGCGGTTCGTGGTCCACGACTTCGAGGAGGGCTTCGACACCTACACCGAGAAGCCCGGATACACCTGGCCGGCCGATCTGGCCTTCACGGACGTGGTCACGGAGGACTACGCGGCCCTGGTGGTCCCGGGCGGCCGGGCGCCGGAGTACCTGCGCAACGATCCCGAGGTGCGGCGGATCCTGGCGGCCTTCGCCGAGTCCGACAAGCCGATCGCGCAGATCTGCCACGGGCCGCTCATCACCGCCGCGGCCGGAGGCCTGACCGGCCGCCGCGTGACCGCGTATCCGGCGCTCGAGCTGGACATGAAGGCGGCCGGGGCCGAGTTCGAGGACTCCGAGACCGTGGTCGACGGCACCCTGGTCTCGGCCCGGGCCTGGCCCGACCACTCGCGCTGGATGAGGGAGTTCCTGACCGTACTGCGCAGCAAGGCCCCGGTGGTCTGACCACCGGGGCCCGGGCCGGGGCGGGGGGAGCGGCCCCCTGCCCCGGCGGGCGTCAGCCGACCGTGGTGATCGCCGGCGCCGGCTCGTACTTGTAGTTCGGGCCGAAGTTCTTCTTCACGGCCGTCTCCCAGGAGCCGTCCTGGACCATCTTCTTCAGCGCGTCGTTGATCTTGCGCTGGAGTTCCTTGTTGCCCTTCTTGACGCCGATGCCGTAGTTCTCGTTGCTGAGGCTCTGGCCGGTCAGCTTGAACTTGCCCTGGTTCTCCTTGCGGGCGGCGTACCCGGCCAGGATGGCGTTGTCCGTGGTCATGGCGTCGACCCGGCTCTCCTGGAGGGCGACGACGCAGTCCGAGTAGCCGCCGAGTTCCAGCAGGGCCGCCTTGGGGGCGAGGTTCTTCTTGAGGTTCTCGGCCGAGGTGGAGCCGGTCACCGAGCACATCGTCTTGGAGTTGAGGTCCTCGGCCTTGTTGATGGACGTGTCGTCGGCGCGGGTCATGAGGTCCTGGTGCGCGACGAAGTACGGGCCGGCGAAGTCGACCTTCTCCTTGCGCTTCTCGTTGATCGAGTAGCTCGCGACGACGAACTTCACCTCGTTGTACTGGAGGAGCAGCTCGCGGTCGTTGCTGAGGACCTGCTTGAACTCGATCCGGTCCGCCTTGTAGCCGAGCTCCTTGGCCACGTAGGTCGCGACGTCCACGTCGAAGCCGGAGAAGGTGCCGCCGGTCTCCCGCATGCCGATGCCCGGCTGGTCGAACTTGATGCCGATGGAGAGGGTCCCCTGGTCCTCGTCCTCGCCGAAGACGCACCCGGAGGCGGTCAGGGCGATGGCGATCACTGCGGCGACCGCACCGGCCTGGGGAACCTTCATGCTGCACTCTTTCCTGGGGTAACGCGGAATGTGCCACCGGGATCGCCGGGGCAAGTGGAACCGCGGAAACGTCGGTGACGTCGAGACGTGTGTACGAGGAAGCTAGGAAGCCCGCAGGCGCAGCGTCACTAGATTTGAGCGAAACTTGAGGATAACGATCCGGTTCAGCCGCCGATCCTGCGGTTGAACCGGGCCGGTGCAGGAGAAAGGGGCGGGCGCGGGAACAGGGTCCGTACGCGTGGACGGGAACGCGCTGCTCCTGGGCGAAGGGGTGCAAATCAGGTTCATCCGGACCCTGCGGCTCCCTGAATCGGGTACGCACGCACTGCCGCCGGGGCTGGGGGAGTTCCCGCTGCGACGGGTGGAGGACCACCCCGACACGGTGCCGCCCGAGTGGCTGGCGAAGGGCGGCGTGATGCTGCCCGTGTACCTGCGCGAAGCGATGTGGCACCAGGCCGGGCGGGCGCGCCTGGCGCCGCCCCGGCCGCTCGGGGGCGTGGGCCTCTACGGGGCTCCGCCCGCTCCCGGCTCCACCGGCTCCACTGGTTCGGCCGGTTCGGCCGGTTCGTTGGCCGGCTACGGCGGCCCGGTGCCCGCGCCGATGCCGGCGCGGCCGGGCGCGGCTCCCGGTGCGTCCCGTCCTGTGGGCAGGACGGGGCCGCCCGCGGCCCCCGCGATGGGGCTCGGCGTCGGCGGCGCCATGCACCAGGAGGTCTACCGGGACGAGCGGCCGCTGTCCGACTGGGCCGGGGAGCCGGCCGCGCGCGTCTTCGTCCACCTGGTGCCCCCGCCCGCGTGGCGGTCACGCCGCTCGGGAACGCGCCGGGGCCGGGCAAACCCGTACAGGACGGCGACCGGTGACCGGCCGAGAACGTACGGTCCTTCGGACCGCGGCGGGGGCCCGTGGGATCATGCGGGGGCAAGTCCTGTTGAACGAAGGGGGAGTTCGGTGACTGGTGTACGCAAGGGCCTGGCCAAGGTGGAGTTCGCACTGCGGTGGGACCCCAGCCCCGCGGGCACGCCCGCGAGCGACCTCGACATCGTCGCCGCGGTCTACGGCGCCGCGGACCTCCACGGCACGCCGGTCCAGCTGGTCCACTTCGGGAGCCGCTCGCCCGACGGGACCATCAGCCTGAACCGGGACAGCCACACCGGCCAGGGCTTCGGCTTCGACGAGGTGATGACCTTCGAGCTGGACCGGATGGGGTCCGAGCTGCACCGGGTGGTGGTCGGTGTGGTCATCCAGAGCGTGGGCGCGGACACGGGTGCCGGGGGACGCGCGAAGACGTTCGCCGACATCGCCGGCACGGGGTTCCGGATCCGCGAGGGCCACAGCGACCTCGTCGAGAGCGATTTCGCGTCCGTGCCCTCCGCCACCGCGGCCACCGTCGCCGAGTTCACCCGCGACGCCTCGGGCGCCTGGTCGTTCGTGCTGCGACTGCGCGGTTTCGACGCCGACCCGGAGGAGTTCGCCCGGGTCATGGGCGGTGTCCGCTGAACACGGCCGCCGGGGCGGTCGCCGTGCCGCACAGACCGGGGGGGGGGGGGGGGGGGGGGGGGGGGGGGGGGGGGGGGGGGGGGGGGGGGGGGGGGGGGGGGGGGGGGGAGGGAAG